>JAEVYS010000120.1 GCA_023392635.1 Actinomycetes bacterium
CGCACGGGGGACGGTTCCTCTTGCGTCAGGTCAGCCGGCGGCGCGCGAACGGCGACGGCGGGACAGCTCGTCGTCGGCGTGCGGGGACTCCTCGGCGCGCTCGGCGGGAAGTGCCTGCAGTGTGCCCTCGATGTCTCGCCACACGCCGCCGAGGGCGATGCCGAACATGCCCTGGCCACCGCGCAGGAGGTCAACCACCTGGTCGTCGGAGGTGCACTCGTACACCGACACCCCGTCGCTCATCAGGGTCACCGTGGTGAGGTCCTCGACCCCTCGAGCGCGGAGGTGGTCGATCGCGGTACGGATCTGCTGCAGCGAGATCCCCGCGTCGATGAGGCGCTTGATCACCTTGAGGATCAGCAGGTCGCGGAAGCTGTAGAGCCGCTGGGTGCCGGAACCGCCGGCGGCGCGGATCTCGGGGACCACCAGGCCGGTGCGCGCCCAGTAGTCGAGCTGGCGGTAGGTGATGTCGGCCGCGCGGCACGCCACCGGGCCGCGGAAGCCGAGGTCCTCGGGCAGCGGCGAGAAGTTGCCGTCGAACAGCAGGTCCTGTGCCGGGGACACCTGGTGCTGCGCGTCCATCGCTGCCTCGCTTCGGTTGGAATCACCTCGTTGGAGTTACGACGGTAATCTTCCGCCTTCGCGGGGGTCAACGACACGCCGGGGGCCTTTCGTGGAGGCTCGGGAGTCTGAACCGCTACCTCAGGGTTGGTTCTCGTCCCCCGTGAAGTCATCCGGGGTCACGGTGTCGAGGAACTCGCGGAACCGCTCGACCTGTTCCTCGGCCTCCTCCGGAGCGCCGAGGTCGTCGTCGCCGGGCATCACGCCGGCCTCGTCCAGCACGGCGTCCACGCACTCGATCGGGCAGCCGAGCCGCAGCGCGAGGGCGATCGCGTCGCTGGCACGCGCGGCGAGGCTGCGCCCGGCGGAAACGAGTTCTGCGAAGAACTGGCCGTCCTCGTACGCGGTGATCCGCACCGCCTCCACCGGCTCGCTCGCCGCCTCGGCGAGGCGCCACGCCAGGTCGTGGATGTTGGGACGGGCGGGGTCGGGCTCCTCGGTCGCGCTGAAGATGGCGGACGCTCCACCGTGGCTCATCCAAATCGGGAGCAGCCGCTCCTGGCCGCCCACCTCAGCGAGCACCACCAACGGCGCGGAGTCACCGGTGGACACCCGGATCTCGATCACCCTGACCTCGTGCACGCGTCCACCTTCTCATTGCGGCAACTGCGAACGCATCACCGCGGCGTGGGCGTGCAGCACCAGCTGCATGACCTCGGCCGGCAGCGTCCGGCCGGCCGGGTTGCGGCGCAGGTGGGGTGCGATCGCCTGCTCGATGAGCCCGACCTCGCGCTCCGCCGCCTGCTTGACCACCCGCAGGTGGCGGGCGTCCATGCCGAACGCCGCGAGCTTGCGTGACACGACGGCGACGGTCAGCGCGTCGCGCCCGTAGTAGATGGTGCCGCGGCGCGGTACGACCAGCTGGTGCTTCTCCAGTTCCGCGAGCGCCGGTTCGCTGAGGCCGCTCAGCTCGAGCAGTTCGCGGCGGGTGATCCTGATCGCCCGTTTGGGCGGACGCGTCTGCGGCAGGCCTCCGCCCGGCTCCGCGCCGTCCCCGTTCGCACTGCCGCTGCCGCCGAGGGGCGGCGGTTGCTGGCCGCGGTCCATCGCGTCCAGGTGCTCCCGGATGACCTTGAGCGGCAGGTAGTGGTTCTTCTGGACGTCGAGGATGTAGCGCAGCCGTTCGATGTCGGATTCGGCGTAGCGCCGGTATCCCGACGGCGCGCGCTCGGGCGAGATCAGGCCCTCGGACTCGAGGAACCGGATCTTTGAGATGGAGACATCTTCGAAGTCGGGTTTGAGAATCGCCAGGACCTGGCCGATGCTCCGAAGCCCGAGCGCCATCAGTCCTGCCCGGCGAAGAACACCATGCGGAACTTGCCGATCTGCACCTCGTCGCCGCGACGCAGCGCGACGTCGCCGTCGATCAGGGTCTTGTTCACGTACGTGCCGTTCAGGCTGTTCTCGTCGCTGATCCAGACCTGGCCCTGGCGGCGGGTGAACCGTGCGTGGTGCCGCGAGACCGTGATGTCGTCGAGGAAGATGTCGCAGCGGGGATGCCGCCCTGCGGTGATGACGTCGGCGTCGATCAGGTAGCGGGCGCCGGCCTGCGTGCCCCGTAGTACCAGCAGGATCGCGGACCCGGTGGGGAGCGCGTCGATCGCGGCAGCGTCGTCGGCGTCGAGCTCCTCGAGCTTGAACTCCTCCACGACCGGCGGGATGACCCGCGTGGTGTCACCGGAGAGCTTGGCGAGGCTCGCGCCGCAGTGCGGGCAGAAGTTCACGGACTCGGTGAGCTCGTGACCGCAGGCGGGGCAGTTCATCATGGTCGGCCACCTTCCGTGCCTTGGCTGGCGAGCCCTCCCCCGACTCGAGGCTCAACGACAGGTTGACCTTCAGCCTAGCCGGAGACGAGCTCGCTGTACGCGTCCGCGTCCAGAAGATCCTCGATCTCGCCCGCCTCGGTCAGTTCCAGCTCGAAGATCCAACCGTCACCGTAAGGGTCAGAGTTGATGGTCTCCGGCGAGTCGTTGAGCAGTTCGTTGACCGCGGTCACCACCCCGCTGGCCGGTGAGTAGACGTCGGACACGCTCTTGGTCGACTCGACCTCGGCACAGGCGTCGTCGAGGGCAACCTCCTCGCCGACCTGCGGCAGCGAGACGTAGACCACGTCGCCGAGGGCCTCGGCCGCGTAGTCGGTGATGCCGACCCGCACCGTGTTGCCGGCACCCTGGCGCACCCACTCGTGCTTGCTGGTGTAGCGGAGGTCATCGGGGTACACGCGCGCACTCCTTCTGGCAGCAGCGCTGCCCGTTGCATTGGTTGAACACTATCGCTCGGACTCCAGCGGGAACCGCCGGATCACATCGATGCCCTGCCCGATGTAGAGCAGGCCCGACCACCAGTAGAGGCCGGCGCCCCAGATCACGAACGCCCACCCGATCACCCGGACCACCGTGTGCCACAACTCGTCCCCGACCCCGAGCAGCACCAGCGGGAAGGCGTACAGCAGGGCGAACGTCGCCGCCTTGCCGAGGAAGTGCACCGGCAGGCTGGTGAAGCCACGGCGCCGTAGGGATGGCCAGATCGCGGTGAACATCAGGATGTCGCGGGCCGCCAGCAGCGCGACCAGCCACCAGGGCACGATGCCGCGCATGGCGAAACCGACCAGCGTGGCCACGATGTAGAGACGGTCGGCGAGGGGGTCGAGCACCTGGCCGAGTCGCGAACGCTGGTGCCAGCTGCGCGCCAGCTTCCCGTCCAGCCAGTCGGTGGCCCCGCCGATGGCGAGCACCACGACCGCCCAGACGTCGTACTGCTTGCCCAGGAGCAGCCACAGGAACAGCGGGACGCCCAGCAGCCGGATGGCGCTGAGGATGTTCGGCACCGTCAGCACGCGCTCGGTGTCGTATGGTTCCCCCGCCATGGGTGCCAGCTTAAGCGCTTCGGCTCACAGCTGGTTCCAGGCGGCCGCGAGGAGTTCGCGGGTCTGCTCCAGCAGCTGGGGCAGGGCCTTGGTGCGACCCACCACGGGCAGGAAGTTCGCGTCGCCCGTCCAGCGGGGCACGACGTGCTGGTGCAGGTGCGCCGCGATACCGGCGCCGGCCACCTCGCCCTGGTTGAGACCGAGGTTGAAGCCCGCCGGATGCGAGACCCTGCGCAGCACGGTCATCGCCTGCGCGGTGAAGGCCGACAGCTCCGCGGTCTCCTCCTCGGTGAGTTCGGTGTAGTCGCTCACGTGGCGGTAGGGGCACAGCAGCAGGTGGCCGGGCGAGTACGGGTAGAGGTTCATCACCGCGAACACCCGCTTCCCGCGGTGCACCACGAGCCCGTCGGCGTCCTCGCGCGCGGGGGCGCGGCAGAACGGGCAGCTGCCCGCCTCGGCATCGGCCGGCTTGTTCTCCCCCTGGATGTAGACCATCCGGTGGGGCGTCCACAGGCGCTGGAACGCGTCGGGGACGCCGGGCAGCGACCCGGCGTCCTCGATCGGCACGTCGGGACTCACCGGCGCGGCGGCCTGGTTGCCGCGATGATCTCCGCGACCGCGCTCTGGACCGGCACGCCGTTCTTCTGGGTGCCGTCGCGATAGCGGAACGACACGGCGCCGGACGACGCGTCCTGCTCGCCGGCGATCAGCATGAACGGCACCTTCTGGGTCTGCGCGTTGCGGATCTTCTTGCCGAACCGGTCGTCGGTGCGGTCCACCTCCACGCGCACGTCCGCAGCCAGCAGTTGCGCCGCGACGTCGGCCAGGTACGGCTCGAACTCCTCGGCCACCGGGATGCACTGCACCTGCACCGGAGACAGCCACGCCGGGAACGCGCCCGCGTAGTGCTCGGTGAGGACGCCGATGAACCGCTCGATGGAGCCGAACTTCGCCGAGTGGATCATGACGGGCTCCGCGGGGTGGCCGTCGGGGCCGGCGTAGGTGAGCCCGAATCGCGCGGGTTGGTTGAAGTCGTACTGGATGGTCGACATCTGCCAGGTGCGCCCGATCGCGTCCTTGGCCTGCACCGAGATCTTCGGACCGTAGTAGGCCGCGCCGCCCGGGTCCGGCACGAGTTCCAGGCCGGACTCCCGTCCGACCTTCTCCAGGACGGCGGTGGCCACCTCCCACTGCTCGTCGGAGCCGATGAACTTGGTCGACTTCGCGCCCTCGGTGTCGCGGGTGGACAGCTCGAGGTAGTAGTCGCTCAGCCCGAAGTCCTCCAGCAGGTTGGTGACGAAGGTGAGCAGGTGCTTCACCTCGTCGGCGGCCTGCGACGCCATCACGTAGGAGTGGGAGTCGTCCTGGGTGATCGAGCGGACGCGGGTCAACCCCTGCAGGACGCCCGACTTCTCGTTGCGGTACACCGTGCCGAACTCGAACAGGCGCAGCGGCAGTTCGCGGTAGGACCTCCCCCTCGACTTGAAGATGAGGTTGTGCATCGGGCAGTTCATGGCCTTGAGGTAGTAGTTCTGTCCCTCGTCGTCCATCGGCGGGAACATGCCGTCGGCGAAGAACGGCAGGTGCCCCGAGGTGCGGAACAGCACCTCCTTGGCGATGTGCGGGGTGCCGACGTAGGAGAAGCCGCTACGGATGTGGGCGGCCCGCACGTAGTCCTCCATGACCCGCTTGATCACCCCACCCTTGGGGTGGAACACGGGCAGGCCCGCCCCCAGCTCCTCGGGGAAGCTGAACAGGTCGAGCTCCGTGCCGAGCTTGCGGTGGTCGCGGCGGGCGGCCTCCGCGAGCCGGTTCTGGTAGGCGATGAGGTCGTCCTTGGTGGCCCAGGCGGTGCCGTAGACCCGCTGCAGCTGTGCGTTGCGCTGGTCACCGCGCCAGTAGGCGGCCGAGCTGCGGGTGATCGAGAAGGCGTTGCCGAGGTAGCCGGTGTTCGGCACGTGGGGGCCGCGACACAGGTCCTTCCAGGCCACGGTGCCGTCCCTGCGGACGTTGTCGTAGATGGTCAGCTCGCCCGCGCCGACCTCGACGGAGGCTCCCTCGGTCGCGGACGCGGACCCCTTGAGCCCGATCAGTTCGAGCTTGTACGGCTCGGACGCGAGCTCCACGGCCGCGTCCGCGTCGCTCACCACGCGGCGCACGAAGCGCTGCCGCTCCTTGACGATGCCGGCCATCTCCTTCTCGACCGCCTTGAGGTCCTCGGGGGTGAGCGGGTGCGCGACGTCGAAGTCGTAGTAGAAGCCGTCGGTGATCGGCGGCCCGATCCCCAGCTTCGCGTCCGCGTGCAGGCGCTGCATGGCCTGGGCTGCGACGTGGGCGCAGGAGTGGCGCAGGATCGCCAGCCCCTCGTCGCTGGTGGCCGCGACCGGCTCCACCTCGTCGCCCTCCCGCAGCTCGGTGGCCAGGTCGACGAGGGCGCCGTTCAGGCGCAGGGCCACCACCGTGCGGTCGTTGCCGAACAGGTCGAGCCCGGTGGTACCGGTCTCGACCACCTGGGGCTCGCGCGACTCGGTACGCACCACGGTGAGGGAGACAGGCACTTCGGAATTCCTTTCGGCAAGGCCGGCTGAGTGCCGGCCGGACCATTCTGCCCCCTCGCGCGGCCCCGTCCACCACCGGACGCCTGCTGACGGCCCCGGGGCCCATCTGGCACGGTTCTGTCATGGCGAGCCAGACAGAGCGGTTGTTCCCCGGGAAGTTCTTCATCAGCACCGCCCTGGAGGCCCTCGAGACCAAGACCGCGATGTCCGGGCAGCTGACCGTCCGCTACCTGCAGCGGGCCGGCACCGCCGGCATCCTGATCGCGATCTTCTACGGCGCGTATTTCAGCACCGTGGCGACGTTCTCCGCGATCGAGGTCGGCGGCTCCAACCTGGCCGGCGTCGGCAGGCTGATCGGCGCGCTCGTGTTCGGCTGGGCGCTGGTCTTCATCTACTACACCAAGTCCGAGCTGCTCACCTCGAACATGATGGTGGCCTCCATCGGCGCCTACTACCGGCGGGTGAAGTGGCCCCGCGCGCTGCGGATGCTCGGGCTGTGCTACCTCGGCAACTTCCTCGGCGGCCTGCTGCTCGCGGTACTGGTGACGTTCAGCAGCCTCGCCAGTGGGCCGGTGCTGGCGGAGATGCAGCACTCGGTGGGGGTCAAGCTGGCCTACCTGACGGCGGGGCCGTTCGGCTGGTCAGACCTCTTCGTCCGGGCCGTGCTGTGCAACCTGATGATCAACGTCGCCATGCTGCTCGTCTACAACGGCTTCATCGCCGAGGACATCACCAAGGCCCTGGCGATGATCATGTCCGTCTTCATCTTCGCCTTCCTCGGCCTCGAGCACTCCGTCGCGAACACGATCCTGTTCACCATCGTCGGTTTCAAGGCCGGGATCGACGTCGGGCTGGCCGCGGGTAACGTGGCCATCGCCCTGCTCGGCAACTTCGTCGGCGGCGGGGTTCTGATCGGGTTGTACTACGCGTTCGTCAACGACGACTCGCGCTACCGCAAGTGAGCGAGGCTGCGACATCTGGTCCAGTGTCGAGTTGACCACGGACCCGGACCTGGCGGTGTGAGGAGGAGATCGTGACGAACTGGTGGTTCAAGCGACCCGCCCTGAACTGGGCAGAGCTCATCGGCATCGGGGTGGCGCTCGCTCTCGCCGGTGGGGGCCTCGGCGCGCTGGCCGCGATCAAGCTCTCCCCCGCTCCCGGCTCGTGCGACACAACCCGGGTGGCGACCGCCGCGCTGCCGTCCGTCGTGACCGTGTTCGTGGAGGGCCGGGCGGGCTCCGGCTCGGGCAGCGGCGCGATCATCCGTGCCGACGGCGTGATCCTCACCAACGACCATGTGGTCGCCGCCGCCGCGACCTCGGGGACCATCGAGGTGCTGCTCGACAACGGCGAGCGTCAGCCCGCCCGCCTGGTGGGCACCGACCCCCTCACCGACCTCGCGGTGCTGAAGATCGACCGCAACAAGCTCCCTGCCCTGCTGCTGGCGCCCCGCGAGCCGCTCACGGTGGGCCAGCCCGTGGTGGCCCTCGGAGCACCCCTGGGCCTGTCGGGAACCGTGACCAGCGGCATCGTGAGCGCGCTCGGACGCAACGTGCCGGCGCCGAAGTCCGGTGGCGGGACGACCGTGCTGATCGGTTCGGTGCAGACCGACGCCGCCATCAACCCGGGCAACTCGGGCGGTCCGCTGGTGACGTGCGAGGGCCGCCTCGTCGGCGTCAACACGGCGATCTCAACCGTGCCCGACGCGGAGGGGACGCCGGGCGGCGGGAGCGTGGGCATCGGGTTCGCCGTCCCGGCGAGCACGGCCCAGCGCATCGTCGACCAGCTGTTGGCCGAAGGGCGGGCCACCCACCCCTGGATCGGCGCACAGACGGCCGAGATCGCCCAGGACACCGCGGACCGCTTCGGGACCAAGGCCGGCTTGTTCGTTCAGTCCGTGACCGCCGGCGGTCCAGCGGCGGCCGCCGGCCTGGCCGAGGGCGACGTCATCACCTCGATCGCCGGCGGCCCCGCCACCAGCGTGAACCTCGCTTGGCTCCTGGTCAGCGCGAAGGTCGGCGACCGGGTACCGGTGGACTACTCCCGGGACGGCGGCTCCTCCCAGGCGACGATCACCCTGGCCGAACAGCCCTGACCCCACAAACGCCCCCGAGGTTCACAGGCGCCCCCGAGATTTCGGGGGCGCCTGTGAACTTCGGGGGCGTGTGGACCGGGGAACCGGGTAGGTCGGGTCAGGCAGCGACCAGGCCGCGGCCCCGCGCCAGGCTCACCGCGACCAGCCGGTCGTGCACGCCGAGCTTGTCGTAGATGTTGCCGAGGTGCTTGTGGACCGTGCGCGGCGAGAGCGAGAGCCGGGACGCGATCGAGGTGGCCAGCAGGCCCTGGGACAACAGCTCCAGCACCTCCAGCTCGCGGGACGTGAGGCCGAACTCCCGGGCGGCATCGCGGCCGGCCCGGTCGCGCTCACGTCGTTGGGTCGCCGCGACGGCATGCGGCAGCAGCGTCATCAGCGGCGGGATGGCCTCGTGCAGCAGCAGCACCTGGTGCTCTCCGAAGCCCTCGCGTCGAGCGAAGGCGAGGGCTCGCCGTTCCGCATCCTCGGCGTCCGGGTCGATCATCGGCGGCACGACCACGAGCACCTGCCCGAACCGTTGGGCCTGTACCACCACGGGCGCCTGCACCGAGCCGTCGACGCTGAGCCCGTCCAGAGCCTCGACAAGTTGCGCGGCGCTCGAGCGGTCGGGGTGGCTGCTCAGCACCTCGGTCGGGCCACCCTGTGGCGCGAAGCACGCTGCCACGTCCGCCTGGAGCCCCTGCGCCAGGTACCGGCAGATCACCTGTTCGACGTCCGCGTCCACGGCAAGAGCCTCTGAGGCTTCGGCCAACATGCCAACGATCATGACTGCCCGCTGCCCACGATCCATACCCGTTCCTCCGCCCTCGCCGGGTACCGCGACAGACCTGCGTTGCCCCATCCAACAGCACGCGCCGGCGCACGTATTCCCCCTCCTGCCCGCTACCCCGTCGCGTGAGCGTCCAAACCCATGGTTGCCCATGCTGTCCAAGGGGAAAAGAATGAGCTGACGGCCGACCAATGACAGGAGCCTCATGCCCCACAACTCGCATGCCACCGCCACCTGGCGCGCCCGGCCCGCCGAGCTCGACGCGGAGATCAGCGACGAGACGGCCGAGCTCCTCGAGGGATGGTGGCGCGCCGCGAACTACCTCTCGGTGGGCCAGATCTACCTCCTCGACAATCCGCTGTTGCGTCGCCCGCTCACACGCGACGACGTGAAACGCCGCCTCCTGGGCCACTGGGGTACGACACCCGGGCTCAACTTCCTGTACGCGCACTTCAACCGGGCCATCGTGGAGCGGGACCTGGACGCGATCTACATCGCCGGGCCCGGCCACGGCGGGCCCGGTCTCGTGGCGAACGCCTACCTCGACCACACCTACACGGAGACCTATCCGAGCATCACCACGGACGTGGACGGGCTGGCCCGGCTGTTCAAGCAGTTCTCGTTCCCCGGGGGCATCCCGTCCCACGTGTCACCCGAGTGCCCCGGCTCGATCCACGAGGGCGGCGAGCTCGGCTACTCGTTGTCGCACGCCTACGGATCGGTGTTCAACTCCCCCGGCCAGCTGACGTTCGCCGTGGTCGGCGACGGCGAGGCCGAGACCGGCCCGTTGGCGACCGGCTGGCACGGGAACAAGTTCGTCAACCCGCTCACCGACGGAGTGGTCCTGCCCGTGCTGCACCTGAACGGCTACAAGATCGCCAACCCGACGGTGCTCGCCCGGATCCCGGAGGACGAGCTCGCCGACCTGATGCGCGGCTACGGGCACGAGCCGCTGTTCTTCACCGCCGAGGTAGGCGAGGACCACCTGGCGGCCCACAAGCGGTTCGCGCGCGTGCTCGACGACGCCCTGGACCGGATCGTGGAGATCAAGGGGAAGGCTGCCGCCGGCGGCCCGGAGGACGTGGACCGTCCGCGGTGGCCGATGATCGTCTTCCGCACCCCGAAGGGCTGGACGGGTCCGGCAGAGGTCGACGGCAAGCAGACCGAGGCGCACTGGCGCAGCCACCAGGTGCCACTGGCGAACGCCCGTGACTCCGACGAGCACCTGAAGGTTCTTGAGGACTGGCTGCAGAGCTACCGTCCCGAGGAGCTGTTCGACGACTCGGGCGCGTTCGAGCCACGCTTCGACGTGCTCCGCCCCGCCGGTGATCGGAGGATGTCGGCCAACCCCGTGGCGAACGGTGGGCTGCTGCTGAAGGACCTGCTCATGCCCGACTTCCGGGACTTCGCCGTGGAGCCGGACTCGGACGGCCACGGGGGTCCGATGGTCGAGTCGACGAAACGGCTGGGTGAGTTCCTGGCCGAGGTGTCCCGTCGGAACCCCGCGAACTTCCGGGTGTTCGGCCCCGACGAGACCGCGTCCAACCGGCTGCAGGCGGTCTACGAGGCGACTCCCAAGCAGTGGCTGGGCGACTACCTGCCGACCGACGATCCAGACCCCATGCGCAAGCAGGGCCAGGTGGTGGAGGTGCTGAGCGAGCACCAGTGCCAGGGCTGGCTGGAGGGCTACCTGCTCACCGGCCGGCACGGCGTGATGAGTTCCTACGAGGCGTTCATCCACGTGGTCGACTCGATGTTCAACCAGCACGCCAAGTGGATGGAGTCCACCAACGAGATCGGCTGGCGGCGCCCGGTGGCCTCCCTCAACTACCTGCTCAGTTCCCACGTGTGGCGCCAGGACCACAACGGGTTCAGCCACCAGGACCCCGGCTTCCTGGACGTGGTGCTGAACAAGAGCCCGGAGGTGATCCGGGTGTACCTGCCACCGGACGTGAACACGCTGCTGTCCACGTTCGACCACTGCCTGCGCAGCAAGCAGTACGTCAACGTGGTGGTGGCCGGCAAGCAGCCCGAGCCGGTGTTCCTGTCGATGGACGAAGCCATTGCCCACTGCACCCGTGGCCTCGGCATCTGGGAATGGGCCGGCTCGGAGGAGCCGGGCACCGAGCCGGACGTCGTGCTGGCCTGCGCCGGCGACGTGCCGACCCTCGAGGTGCTCGCCGCGGCCGACCTGCTCCGCCAGGAGGTCCCCGAACTGAAGGTAAGGGTGGTCAACGTCGTCGACCTGATGCGGCTGCAGGACGAGCGCGAACACCCGCACGGCCTGTCCGACCGCGACTTCGACACGATCTTCACGGCGGACAAGCCGGTGATCTTCGCGTTCCACGGGTACCCGTGGCTGATCCACCGGCTCGCCTACCGTCGCACCAACCACTCGAACATCCACGTCCGCGGGTTCAAGGAGAAGGGCTCGACGACCACGCCGTTCGACATGTGCATGCGCAACGACATCGACCGGTTCCACCTCGTGATCGACGTGATCGACCGCGTCCCGACGCTGCGGGCGCGCTACGCGACGCTGCGCCAGCGCATGGTCGACCGCCGCATCGACGCGCGGGAGTACGCCTACCAGTGGGGCACCGACCTTCCCGAGATCGCCGACTGGGTGTGGCCCGATGCCGGGGACGCCGTCGGCGGCCCGGAGTCGGCGGTGCGGAGCACGGGCGGGGACAACGAGTGACGCTGCTCTACCTGGTGCGCCACGGCCAGACCGAATGGAGCCGGACCGGCCAGCACACGTCGGTCACCGAACTCGACCTGACCGAGGAGGGCGAGGCCCAGGCGCGCTCGCTGCGAGGGCGGCTCGACCCGTCCGAGTTCGGCCTGGTGCTGAGCAGTCCCCGACTCCGCGCCCGCCGGACGGCCGAGCTGGCCGGCTTCGGCGACTACCAGGTCGACGAGGACCTGGCCGAGTGGTTCTACGGAGACTTCGAGGGCCTGACCAGCCAGCAGATCAGGCAGCAGCGCCCGGGGTGGCGCATCTGGTTCAACGGGTGCGCGGGAGGCGAGTCGGGGGACGAGGTACGCGCCCGGCTGACCCGGGTGGTGGCGAGGGTGCGGGCGTCCGGCGTGGACCGGGCCATCTGCTTCGGCCACGGCCACGCATCGCGCGTACTCGCGTTGTGCTGGCTCGACTTCCCGATCATGTTCGGCCAGAGCTTCCCGCTGGAGGTGGGCAGCCTGTCGATCCTGGGACGCGAGAAGGAGTCCCCGGCGATCCTGCGCTGGAACAGCTGACTCAGCCGGCGGCGCGCCGCAGGAGTTCGGCGAGGCGGGCCTCGTCGTCCTTCGTCAGGGTGGTCAGGGCGTACGACGTGGGCCACATGGTGCCGTCGTCGAGCCTCGCGGCATCGTTGAAGCCCAGGGTGGAGTACCGGGCCTTGAACTTGGCCGCCGGCTGGAAGAAGCAGACGATCTGGCCGTCCTTCGCCCACGCCGGCATGCCGTACCAGAGCTTCCCGGTCAGCGACGGTGCACTCACCTTCACCAGGGCGTGCACCTTCTCGGCGAGCACCCGGTCGTCGCCGTCGAGCTCGGCGATCTTGTCGACGACCGCCTGCTCCTCCTCTGCAGCGCGGACGGCGGGATCCTTGCTGCGCCTGCGCGATGCCTGGAGCTCCTTGGCGTGTTCCTTCATCGCGGCGCGTTCCTCTGCGGTGAAGCTGTCGGCGCTGGTCGAGTCGCGCTTGGTGGTGGCCATCCCGGTCTCCTGTCCGTCGGTGTCAGCGCCAGCCTAGGAAGCGTCCGGTGGCTGCGCTTCTCCAGATCTGCTCAAAGTGAGGACTCCCCTAGGCTGGCGCGATGGGTGTGCACTTCGCCGACTACCAGCCGTACGCTCATGGGCGCGCTGCGCTGGTGGACGTCGAGCCGCTGGCTGCGCAGCACGTGGACGGGTGCGTTGCGCTCGCGCTGCAGCGTGACGGAGGCGAGCCCGAGCGCTGGCGGGCGTCGTTCGAGCGCAGCTTCTCCGACCCCGACCGCGCAACGTTCGTCGGGCTGGTCGACGAACAGCTCGCCGGCTACGCCACCGCGGCGTTCCTGACCTGGGACGAGGGGTCGACGGCGCCGGACGGGTGGTACCTGACCGGCGTGGTCATCGCTTTGCCGTTCCGCCGGCTCGGGGCCGGCCGGGCTCTGACCGCGGCGCGGCTCGAGTGGCTGCGGGAACGCGCCGACACGGCGTGGTACTTCGCGAGCAGCGCCAACCCAGCGTCCATCGACCTGCACGCCCCGTTCGGATTCGCCCTGGCCGCCCGGGACGTGGTGATCCCCGGCGTCTCGTTCACCGGGGCCGGGCTGCTCTACAGCGTGGAGTTGTGATGACCGTCCGGATCCCGCCAGGGCCAGGCCTGCCGCAGGGCCTCGAGATTCCCGACAGCGAGCTGCTCGAGAGGTATTCCCACGCGTCCGGGCCGGGCGGGCAGGGAGTGAACACCGCGGACTCCCGGGTGCAGCTGTCCTTCGACGTCGCCGCGTCCTCCGTGCTGGACGCCGTCCAGCGGCAGCGCGTCCTGCGTCGCCTCCGGGCTCGCTTGGCCGGCACGGTTCTCACGGTGGATGCCGCCGAGTTCCGATCTCAGCGCCGCAACCGGGTGGCCGCGCGGGAACGGCTCGCCGAACTGCTGCGTGGCGCGCTTGCTCCTCCTCCGCCGCCGCGCCGGGCCACCCGGCCCACGCGCGGTTCGATCGACCGCCGCCTCACGACCAAGCGCCACCGGGGCGAGTTGAAGAAGCAGCGCGGGCGCCCGGCCGGGGACTAGGCACGTCGCCCGCCCGCCGCGACCTGTCGCGATCTGGCCTTTCTGGCCGTCCCGCCCGTCACTGGTGTCACCCCGGACGATTCCGAAGGCCAGATCGCGACGAGCCCGATGCCCAGATGACCCCTTCAGCGCGCCCGTTGGACGCGGCCCTCTTCCCAGACGGGATGGTCGGGTTCGTAGACGGTGCCGTCCGCCCCGAAGACGAGGAACCGGTCGAAGCCACGAGCGAACCAGCGGTCGTGGGTCACGGCGACGACGGTCCCCTCGAAGGCGGCGAGTCCCTCCTCGAGCGCCTCGGCCGACTGCACGTCCAGATTGTCGGTCGGCTCGTCGAGCAGGAGCATGGTTGCGCCCGACAGCTCCAGCAGGAGGATCTGGAAACGCGCCTGCTGGCCGCCGGAGAGCACCTCGAAGCGCTGCTCGGCGGCGCCGGCCAACTCGTAGCGGTCGAGGACGCGGCTTGCCTGCTCCCGTCCCATGCCGGTGCGGCCGCGACCGTCGGGGGTGGCGTCCCCCCGATGGAGGATCTCGAGCAGGGTGCGTCCGACCAATTCGGGGTGCTCGTGCGTCTGGACGAACCAGCCGGGACGCACGCGGGCGCCCAGCCGTGCACGTCCGGTGTGCTCCACCGGCGCGATCGCCCCCGGCTCGCCCACCGGCTCGTGTTCCAGGTCCGGCAGTGAGCCGCCACGGGCGAGCAGCCGCAGGAAGTGGGACTTCCCGGAGCCGTTCGAGCCCAGGACGGCCACCCGCTCGCCGTACCACAGCTCCAGGTCGAACGGCTTCATGAGCACGCTCGGGCCGCCCGACTCCCCGCCCGGTAGGCGGAGTTCGAGCCGTTCGCAGACCAGCGCCCGCTTGGCGGTTCGTCCTCCGCGCAGGCGGATGCTGACCTTCTGCTCGAGCGGCTGCTCTGCCGGGGGTCCGGCCTCCTCGAACTTCCGCAACCGGGTCTGGGCGGCCTGGTAGCGGCTGGCCATGCCGTCGTTGTAGGTCGCCTTCTGCTTGAGGGTGGTGACCAGGGTCTTGAGCTTCGCGTGCTCCTCGTCCCACCGGCGGCGCAGCTCGTCGAAGCGCTCGAAGCGGTCGCGGCGGGCCTCGTGGTAGGTATCGAAGCCGCCCGGGTGGGTCCAGACCCGGTTGCCGGCCGAACCGAGTTCGACGGTGACGATGCGGGTGGCGGTGCGGGCGAGGAGCTCGCGGTCGTGGGAGATGAACAGGATGGTCTTGGACGACTCCCGAATCCGCTCCTCGAGCCAGGTCTTGGCCGGCACGTCCAGGTAGTTGTCCGGCTCGTCGAGCAGCAGGACCTCGTCCGGACCGCGCAGGAGGTACTCCAGCACGAGACGCTTCTGCTCTCCGCCGGAGAGCGTGGCCAGCGAGCGGTACCTGGCCCGATCGAAGCCGACCCCGAGGGCGCTGGTCGTGACCACGTCCCAGACCACCTCGAGGTCGTAGCCGCCCGCGTCGGCGAACTCGGCGAGGGCCGCCGCGTAGCGGAGCTGGGTGTCCAGGTCGTCGGACTCCATGAGCTGTCGTTCCAGGACGTCGACGGTGTGCGCTGCCGACCGGACGCGGGCGGGCGCCACCGAGAGCAGGAGGTCCGCGACCGTCGGGTCGCCGTCGGTGGCGCTGGTGTCGACGACACCCTGGCCGACGAACTGTCGCATGACGCCCACACCCCCCGAGCGCGTCACCACACCGGCGTGCGGTGAGAGGTCACCGGTGATGATGCGCAGCAGGGTGGTCTTGCCCGCGCCGTTGGCCCCGACCAGCGCCACCTTCGCGCCCTCGCCGATGCGGAAGGACACCTCGTCGAGCAGCACCCGCCCGTCCGGCAGTTCGTAGCGCACCCCCGCGACATCGACATGACCCACGCGGGCCACCGTACCGCCGCCGCAGCACTACGCTGAAAGCATGCGGCGCCTATCCCCGCTCGTGATCATCGGTCCGTCGGGAGTGGGCAAGAGCGCGGTCGTCGAAAGGCTCGTCACGACCGGTCGTTGCCGGTCGGTCCGGACGTACACCACCCGCCCGAAACGTGTCGAGGAGGACGACTCCTGCCACGACTTCGTATCCCGGCAGCAGTTCGAGGTCCTCCGCCACGACGGTCTCTTTTGACGCGGCCACAACGCTGTTCGGGCACGAGTACGCCGTCCCGCGGATCGAGCCCGGCGGCGCGCGTCCGGTCGTCATCATGCAGGCCGAGCATGTGCCGATCTTCCGCGCGCTGCATCCCGACTGCGTCACCGTCCTGCTGACCGCGCCGGTGCCCGTCCTGATCGAGCGCATTCGTGGACGCGGCGACCTGGACCGGATCCGGCCCGAGGCCTTCGAGGACGAGCTTCGGCTCGGACGCGCCCAGGCCGACCTCGTCGTCGACGCGAGCGCCTCGGTCGAGGACGCCGCCGCCGCCATCCTTGCCGGCCTGCCATGAATGTCGTCTGGATCACCCTCATCCTCGTGGGTTGCCTCGGGGCGGCTGAGGTGGCGGCCCGGGTCTCCGGCCTCTCCGCCGCACTGAGCCGCAAGCTCGTCCACACCGGCACGGCCCTGGCGGCGTGCGCGACCGCCGTGTGGTTCGGGTACCGCAACTACATCTGGGTGGGGTTGGTCTTCCTGGTGCTGCTCTCCGCGGCGCGGAGGTGGTTCCCGCTGCACAGCCTGAGCGATCGTTCGGAGTCCTACGGCGAGGTGTGGTTCCCGGTCGGAGTGACCTTGGCGGCCCTGGTTGCACCGACCACGGAGGTCTTCGTCGCGGCCATCCTGATCCTCGGCGTCTGCGACACGGTTGCCTACTACGCCGGCACCGGTATCCGCTCCCCGGAACTGCTCTTCGGCAAGACGCTCGCCGGATCCGTCGGGTTCGCGCTCGTGGCGACGGCGATCTCCGCGTGGCTGGTGCCGTGGCCCGCTGCGATGCTGATCGGGTGCCTGAGCGCCGTCGCCGAACACCTGAGCCCACGGGGCAGTGACAACCTCACGGTTCCGGTCGTGGCGTCGGCACTGCTTGCCGCTCTGGTGTGAGGGGTCGGCGCTCTCGCCGTACCGCGTGCACCACGCTCGGCACATCGTGCGTCCACTCGGGAAGCACGAGGGTGATGGCGATCTCCTCCAGGCAGCACGCCGTCCCCAGCGCGACCGCGGCCCACAGCGGGAGAGCGACGTCGCCCCCGCCGAACCAGACGAGTGCGAGGACGGCGATCGACCACCCCCAGGCCTTGGCGGTGTAGGTGTGGTAGTTGCTGAACCGGCGGTACTTCGCCAGGTCCACCACCCACGCCAGGGCCTGCACGGCGACCACCAGGAGCAGGGGCGTGCCATGGTCGACCACCAGATCGGGACGGGTGTTCCAGGCGCCGGCCGCCAGCCAGGCCACGAACCAGACGTCCGTACGCCCGTCCCACTCCCTCAGCCGGGCGGTGACGCCGCCGGTGCGACGCGCGATGACCCCGTCGAAGAGGTCGGAGAGGAAGCCGAGTGCGACCAGAGCGAGGAACCAGACGCCGACCTGGCCGTCACGGGTGTCGAGGTAGAGGGCCGGCGCCAGTGCGAAGCGGAAGGCGATCAGGAGGGCGGGGACCTTGGCGAGCATCAGACCTCCAGGAACTCGAGCAGGCAGCCGACCACCGCGTCCGGCTGGTCGTAGAACGGGATGTGGCCGGCCCCCTCGATGATCCGGAGCCGGGCATCAGGGAGCGCCCGGGCGGCGCGGGCACCCCGCTCCGCGGAGAAGACGCGGTCGTTGGCCCCCCAGATCACGAGGGAGGGGACGCGGAGGCGGCTCAACTGCGCGTCGCGGAACGGGATCACCGCCTTGACGTTTCCGTGGAGTGCGGGACGCCGGCCGCCGCGCGCACGACACACCTCGGCGGCGTAGCGCAACAGGCCGTCGTGGAGGGTCGTCGGATTCTCCACGAACGTGGTGTGCATCCGCCGCGCCGTTGTCTCGCCGGGGGCGACCTGGAACACGACGCTGCGGAACAGGGGCGCGGGCGGTAGGTTCCAACCGAGTCCGGCAGGGCTCACCAGCGCGAGCCGGTCGATTCGGGACGGATGGTCGAGCGCCAGTTGGAGCGCTATCGCCCCGCCGAGGGAGTGTCCGACGAGAGCGGCCCGGCCCAGGCTCAGCGCATCCAGGAAGCCGCTGAGCCACGACGCGAAGTACCGCCGGTCGTAAGGGCCGCGTGGCTTGTCTGTGGCTCCGAAGCCGACCACGTCGGGGGCGATGACGCGGAACCGCCGCGCGAGCCGCGGGATGATCGATGACCAGGCCACGGCGCCCGAACCGCCGCCGTGGACCAGCACCATGGGGGCGCCGGCGCCGGCCGTCAGGAAGTGGGTGTTGATTCCGTGCACGTCGACGCACGTCGACTCGACCGGGCAGGCACGGCCCGAGGAATTCCAGCCGGCAATCTCGGCGTCCTGCCAGAGCCGCAGTGGATCGCTGCCCCGCTCGCCCTGTGCCGCCCGCACGGTGCCCGCCGAACCCGAGCGTCAAGAATGCGACGACCGCGTATTCCGCTCGCTCGCTTCCTCCTCAAAGGTACAGCGGACGCGTTCCCCGCCGGGCCCGCTCTGCCGAATTGCCGGCACCGCGGCCACCGGTGTGCTCAGCGGGGACAGGTACCGAGCTTGACCGCTCCGAGCACGAACTCGCAGCGCTCGACGTGACTGATCTCGGGCAGCGCGTCGTCGTTGGAGACGGTCTCGACGACGGGCACGGCCTGCAGGTAGGGCCAGCCCCACTTGCCGTCGGCGTCCGCGCGCGTCTTGCAGCCGGTGCCGCACTTCTTGTACCGCACCTTGGTGGTGTCGATGAACGTGCTGAGGTCGTGGCAGGTCGCGGAGGCGGCACCGGTCAGCTTCGTGTTGAGGCACACCGCGTTGTACAAGGTGACGTGCATGTTCACGCACGACAGGTAGTCCTTGTTGTTGCCGCAGATCCTCCGCTTCAGCTCCTTGAGCTCGTACTGCCCGGTGAGCGCCTCGCGAGACGTCGCCTCGCGAGCCTGCTGGTCGACGACCGTGGTGGCGTAGCCGTTGTTGACGCCGGCGGACCACAGACCTGCCCCGACCAGGCACGCCGCCAGGGCGGTGACGACCGCGGCGAGCACTGCGGGCAGCCAGCGCGAACCGCGCTTCGGGGCCACGCCAGGAGCGATCGGCGGCAGGGCCGCCGTCGACGGCGCGCCCCCGCGCGCCGACGCCCACTGCCTCACCCGGGGATCGGGGTCGGCGGCCATGAGCGACAGCAGTGGCGACGGCGTCGCGGGATCGGCGGCGATGCGCGAGCGTCCGTCCGCACCCCAGAACGCGAGCACGCTGCTCGGTCGACCGAGGGTCCAGTAGGGCGGTCCCACCGGCGCGACACCATCGCCGCGGGCCGCGGCTTCCGCGTGCAGCCCCTGCCAGTTGATCGTCGGGTCGCCGTGATAGGTCTGCAACAAGCCGTCAGCTGCGCCGATGGTCGTGCCATCGGCGCCGGCGGTGTCGACGAGCATCGCTCGGACCCTGGTCGTTGGGTCGGGTGCGTCCATGGTCATCCTGTCGCGTCCGTGCCGGTCTCGATGTGGCGGCAGCCTAGCCGCCTGTCACGACGGGGTGCGTGACCACAGCGAACGTGGTGGCGTCCTCGCGGTACGGCGCTCCGGCGACGTCTCCGTACAGGTCCGGCGCAGCGAGACCTGCGGCCTGCAGTTCGCCGCTCACCTCATCGGCGGTGAGGCAGTGCATCCAGTTCCAGAATTCCCGGGTCGTGTCGTCCTTGCGGATCGAGTACCGGTTCAGCACCAGTCGCAGCTCCGGGTAGGTCCAGGTCTCGTGCCGACCGAGGTACGGCGACTCGGCCCAGAAGCCCCCGTCGAGATCCACTTCCTCGGCCACGGCATCTGCGCACTCGGCGAAGCGGGGCGCCGCCGTGACGTCGAACAGCAGCCGGCCGCCGGGTTCGAGCGAAGTGCGGACGCGCGCCAGCAGGCCGGACCGCTGCGCAGGGCTCAGCGCGCAATAGTCCTCGAAGACCAGCAGCGCGGCGTCGTACCCGCGCCCGAGGTCGTCGCGGAGGTAGTTGGCGTGCCGGAACCGCGCAGGCAGCGACTCCTCGTCGGCGGACTGCTTCGCGTGCGCCACCGAGCGGCGGGACGCGTCCACACCGTCCACCTCGATTCCCCGCCGCGCCAGCCGGACGGCATACAGGCCGGGCCCACAGCCCAGGTCGAGCACGCGCGAGCCCGCGGCGAGGCGGAGCACGCCGGCAATCCATTCCACCGAACGGTCGATGAACGCGTGCGGACGAGACGCCAGGGGGAACTCCGGATCGAGGTGGGCGCCGAGCAGGTGGCGGGAGATGTGCGGGTCGTCCCAGAACTCCGGCGTCGTGAAGGCGCTGAAGGGCTCCGGGCGAGACGACGAGGCGCCGGCGGTCATCGCATGATCTCCCTGGTGAAGCCGAGGTAGCGCGGACCCCGCCACGCCAGCGTGCCGTGGTCGCCGACGACGAGCAGTCCCGATTCCGGCCCCGACACCTCAAGCTCGACGCGGCGGCCGTCGTTGAACTGGAAGGTCACGTAATAGCGCTGGCCCGCCGGTCCACGCTCGACCGCCTCGATGTGGGTGCGCTTGTCGAGGACGACCGCTTCGTCGTTGCGCAGCGGCGATGCGTCGGCCTGCGCGTGACGGCGGGCGACGCGGAGGACTGCCACGACAGCCGGGACCAGCACGAGGATCACGATCGTGACGGCCACGGCGATCATGATCACGACGAAAGCGCTGCCCATCATGACGTGCACCATAACCGGGTCGGACGCCCCGCGTCTGGACAGGATTGCGCTTCCGGGCGCTCCGACCGCCACGTCAGGATGGACGCATGGAGCAGAGCATCACGATCGACATCGCCGCAGCGCCCGAACGGGTCTGGGACGTGCTCAGCGACGTCGAGCGCTGGCCGGAGTGGACCCCGACGGTGACCTCGGTGAAGCGGCTCGACGACGGCCCGTTCCGGGTCGGGAGCAGGGCGAGAGTGGACCAGCCACGCCTCCGGCAGACCGTGTATGTCGTGACCCAATTGGCTGCCGGCCGCTCGTTCACGTGGGTGGCGAGGGGTCCGGGACTGGTTACGACCGCCCGTCACGAGCTCGAGCCCGCCGCCGGCGGCGGCACCCGGGTGCGCCTGTCCGTGACACAGGCAGGCTGGCTGGGCTCCCTGGTGGGCCGGCTGTACCGGAGACTGACCGACCGGTACCTCACCAATGAGGCGAACGGGCTGAGGGCGGCGAGCGAGGCAGCCGCGTGACCACGGCCGGGTGAGAACCCGGGGCCGCGGGCTGCGGTCATCCCAAGGGATCAGGCGGCGAAGGCACCGGGCGTCGTGCCGAGGATCCGCCGGAAGTGCCGGGAGAGGTGCGCCTGGTCGTGGAAGCCGACGGTGACGGCCGCGTCCGCGATGCTCGTACCCCGGGCGATCAGGCGGCGGGCCGCGTCCACGCGGCGGCTCGTCACGTACCGGTGCGGCGGAATGCCGTAGGCGTCGGAGAACGCACGGACGAGGTGGCTGGGATGGACCCCGAGTTCCTCGGCCGCCCCGGCGATCGTGACCGGTTCGGAGAGGCGCTCGTCGAGCAGGGTCCTCAAACGGCGCGCGAGGGGCGCGTCAGGTCGGCGGTCAGGGCTGGTGCCGAGCCGGCGGCGGATCGTGTCGGCCAGGGACAGTACGGCCGTCTCCGCCGCCAGGGCGTCCCCGGGGGAGCCCAGCGCGTCGTGCAGCTCGTCGACCACGGCCAGGGCGCTCCCGCCGGGGATGGTCGGGTTTCGTGCCGCCGCACCGATGCAGCGGTCGGGCAGCCAGCCGGCGTCCAGGTAGAGCACGCGCTTGCGGAAGCCACGCCCGCTCACCGCCGAGCGGCCGTCGTGCGGGACGCCCGGAGGCAGGATCGTGATCGCACCGGGAAGCGCCCCGTGGGCCGTCCCTTCGAGGTCGTAGGTGACCGCGCCCTCGTCCACGAGGAGCACGGTCCAGTCATCGTGCGTGTGCAGGGGATAGGCATGGTGGTCGAAGGTGGCGTGCAGCACCTCGCGCACCAGTGGGACGTCAGGGTGCCAGGCGCGCACCGAGTCGGTCATGCAAGAAACGTACAAGACGGTCGCGAGGGCGGCCGGGGAGGATCACCGCATGCACTCCCCGCCCGACGCCGCCGCTCCCGTCCGCTTCGACACGAAGGTGGTCGTGCTGCTGAGGGACGGCCTCCTGCGGTGGCAGGAGCTGAACGTGACCGCGTTCCTGATGAGCGCGATCGCCACCAGCGAACCCCACCTGGTCGGTGAGACGTACCGGGACGCCGACGGCAACGACTACCTGCCGATGCTGCGGCAGCCGGTGATGGTCATGACGGCGGACGGCGCGACCCTGGCCGCGGCCCGTACCCGTGCGCTGGGACGCGGGGTCGCGCTGGCCATCTACACCGAGGACCTGTTCTCGACAGGGCACGACGCCGCGAACCGCGCCGCGGTGGCCGCGGTCGCCGCCGCCGAGCTGAACCTGGTCGGCGTCGCCGTCCGCGGCCCGCGCAACGCGGTGGACCGGATCGTCAAGGGAGCGGGCCTCCACGCGTGAGCGATCCTGTGCCCGAGCCCCTCTGAGAAGAGTCGACGACCAGACGGACCGGACGACCGACCAGGGCAGCGATCTCGTGCTCGACACGGCCGAGATCGGCCGGCCCGGCGCCAGCGGGACGGGCATCGTCCACGCGCAACGGGAACGGCGTGCCGGTCGGGGTGTCCGCCCCGCTGGCGAGCGGTTCGTCCAGCCGCGGCGAGGCCAGACCATTGCGTCCGAGGATGCTGAGCACCTCGTCGCGATAGAGCGAGATGGGGTCGAGCGGCGCGAAGTCCCGTGTCACTCAGCCATGGTGCCCTGCGGCTCCGCAAGCCCGGACGGGGGCTCAGCCCACGTAGTGCCCCTCCGTGCACATCGTGCTGCCCGGGGGCACGAGATGACCTTGGGAACACGTGCGGACCGGCGACGTGCTCTCCCCCTGGAGAGTGGAGATCAAGTCGCCGATCGCCTGACCGGTGCGACGGGTCTGCCCCGCGAGGATCTCGATCTGCGATTTCGGCTCCGGTTCGGTCGTGGTCGCCGGCGGCGGCGCCTGCTTGCCGAACAGGATGTCGTTCCAGTCCTTCTTCTCCGTCACGCCGACCCCCTTCTCCTGCCGAAACCAATCGTCATCCCGGCGCGGTGAAGTCGCTAGTCAGCACGGTTGCTGAGCACCCGGCGAGCCGGACGGCCGGACCCTACACCGTGAGGTTCACGTCCCCGGCGCCGGTGCGGGCGGCGACCTTGATGTAGGGCTCCCCGGGCGCGGGCTCGCCGTGGGAAGGGACGCGGCTGCGGACTTCACCCACGCCGGTGGACAGGTCCTGCCACACGGCGACCGTGGTCGGCACCTGGATGGTGAGGTCCCCCATGCCCGTGCGGACCTCCGCGGAGCCGCCGTCGACGACTGCGTGCACGTCGCCGGCGCCCGAGACGATGGACAGCTCCCCGTGCGAGGAGCCCACATGGATGTCGCCGGTCCCGGTGCGGATCTCGAGGCGCCCGGTGCAGTCCTCCACCGATACGTCACCGGCGCCCGTGTTGAGGCTGGCGGCGCCGGCGCGGGCCAGGCGGATGTCGCCGGCCCCCGTGGAGATCACCGCGCTCTCGCTCGACTCAACGGCGATGTCGCCGGCGCCGGTCCTGGCCGTCGTCCGCCCGCCGCGTCCATCGACCCGGATCCCACCCTGGCGCGTGTCGACGGACACGGACGCTTCCGGCGGGCAGTGCACGTCGACGTCGACGGCGAGTCCCCCGCCCAGCGCCAGGGAGAAGGAGCCGAGGCTGAACGAGAAGCCGGGGCTCCCGTCCGCTGGCAGGCGGGGAATAGTGACCGTCACCCGGTTGCCGTCCGCGCGCGAGTCGACCGCTTCGAAGTCCGCGGGCTGGTTGCTGGTGAGGGTGACGCGGATCTGTCCGGGACCCGCGTCGTGGACGACGCGGATGTCACCCCGGTGGTTGTTGACGGTGAGTTCGGGCAGCCCGTCGAGCGTGTACTCGATGGTGTGGGTGTGCGTCATCGTGGTCATGGTGTGCTCCTCAGGCCCAGCCGGAGATCCGACGGGACGAACGATGGGACGTGTTCTCTGGTGTGGTGGCGCGGCGCAGCGCCTGGACGATCCAGGTGTTCAGGGACTGGCCCGCTGCCTGCGCGGCGGTCTCGGCCCGTCGCTTGACGGCCTCCGGCAGCCGGACGGTGACGCGCGCGGAGTTGTCGTCATCGCCCGGTTCGACCTCGGGCGCCACGACGGTGGCTTCGTCGCGGACGATGTGCCAGGCGGGTTCGCGTCCCTCCATGCGGACGGTGATCACCGGACCGTCGAGCTCGGCCGTGAGCTGCGCCGCCACATCGCTGAGCAGCTGGACCATGGCGAGCCGGAGTCCCGGCTCCAGAGCGGCCGCGACCCGATGGGTCAGCTCCCGGGTCGGCTCGTCGGCCAGCGCCGTGGCGCGGTCGAGGTCGCGAGCGACGGCCTCGAGGTATGGAGTCAGTTGCATGGCACTATGATGACATCACAGCGGCATCATGGCAATGCCCTCTGATGCCACACGTGGCGAGTCGCGGGAGTCAGTCGAGGTCCTCGCCGGCGAGCGCCCTCGCCGCCAGGCGTTCCTCCTCACTGATCTGCCAGACCTCGAACGCGGCGCGCACCGCCAGCGCGATGATGAAGCAGCCCAGCACCAGGTCCGGCCACCCCGAGGCGGTCCACAGCGTCAGCACACCCATGGCGATGATGGCGAGGTTAACGAGCACGTCATTGCGGGCGGAGAGGAACGCCGCCCTGCTGAGTGACCCACCGTGCGACCGGACCCTGCTGAGCAGCCATGCGCTCGTGCCGTTGACGACGATTGCTCCCAGCGAGGCCAGGACGAGCGGCCCCACCGACGGAGGTTCCGGCGCAGCGAAGTGCCGTACCGCCTCCCAGCCCGCGAGAATCGCCGGCCCCAGGATCACGAGGGCCATCGCCTTGCCCATCACCGCTCGGCGCACCAGCGGCCACCCCAGCGCCAGGAAGATCAGGAGGTTCACGGCGGTGTCCTCGAGGAAGTCCACGCTGTCGGCGAGCAGCGCCACGGAGCCCGCGACGAGCGCCACCCCGAACTCGACGAAGAAGTAGGCGAGGTTCAGCACCGCGACCACCAGCACCGTCCGTCGCAGGCGGGCCGGGTCAGGTTGGTGTTCCGGCGGCGAAGGGACACCGTGCGCGCGGGCAGCCACTCCGGAACCCTAACCCGGGGGCGTCGGTGCACGGGGCACGAAGATGCGGAAAGACCCCCGGCCAGGATTCCGGCCAGGGGTCTTGCGTGGGCGACACTGGGTTCGAACCAGTGACCTCTTCCGTGTCAGGGAAGCGCGCTACCACTGCGCCAGCCGCCCGAGGTGGAGACGGGATTTGAACCCGTGTACACGGATTTGCAGTCCGTTGCCTCGCCTCTCGGCCACTCCACCGGCAAGAGCCGATCTCGATGTCGAAAGTGTGAGACCTTCTCCGAGCGGACGACGGGATTCGAACCCGCGACCCTCACCTTGGCAAGGTGATGCTCTACCAACTGAGCCACGTCCGCATCTGCCTTCTTGCCGGTCTCCCGGCCCGAGTGCGAGAGCAACCATACCGACCCTCGCACCAGCCCGCAAAACGGCCGTGCTTCACGCTCCGGCGGGACGGAGGGCACGCTCGCGATGCAGGAAGAACAGGACCACGAGGATCGGGAGCGCCACCAGGAAGGCCACCCGGAGGTCCACCACCAGGGCGAGACCGGCCAGCATCGTGGGCGCCAGCGTGATGGCCGTCGCCGACCCGAGGACACCGAGCGATGCCCCGAACTCCGGACGCAGTCCCGGCGTCACCATCAGTCGGGCGAGAGCGACCGGGTACATGGTCGCGACCCCGAGGCCGGCCACGAGCTGGCCCAGCGCGACCAACGGCCAGGTGCCCGACACCACGACCAGGAGCACTCCCCCGGCTGCCAGCGCGCACCCCACGGTCACGACGGGGATCCGGCCGATCACCTTCGGGCCCAGCAGCCTTCCCAACGCCATGCCCACCTGGAAGCTCGCCCCGAGAATCGCCGCCAGCCCGGTTTCCAGGCCGGTGGCGGTGAGCCTCGCCACCCCCCACACCACGAAGCAGAACTCGACCGAGACCGAGCACACCAGTGCCAGCCAGCGCCGCACCGCCGTCCCCTTCGCCAGCGGCTGTCCCGGTGTCGCGCCGTGCGGTCCGTCCACGTCGACGTCGCCCAGGCGCAGGGCCACGACGATCAGGACGAGGCAGGCTGCCGCCATCGCCACCAGCGGCGTCCGTCCCCCCAGCCCGAGGCGTGTCGCGGCTCCGAGCAGCAGCGGCGCGGCGATGCCGGCGAGGCTCGCGGCGGCGTTCACGCCGGTCAACCTCGCTTCCGCCCTGGGCCCGCGCAGCAGCCGTGGTGCCACCAGCACCATCCCGGCGGCGCCGGTGCCCTGGAGGACCGCCCCCACGTACGCGAGAGTGGCGTTCCCGGTCAGGGCCACGATGAGGGTGCCGACGGCGAGCAGCGCGGCGGCGCCTGCGAGGACGCGGGTCGCGCCCAGGCGCAGGGCGAACGGCCCCAGGGCCGCCATGGCGAACAGGCCCCAGCCGAAGATCGACCCGAAGGCGGCCAGCGATTCCACGCTGACGCCGAGGTCACCGGCGAGGACGACCAGCACCACTCCGATGCTGGCAACGTAGAACCCGACGTTGACCATGCTGAGGGCCACGGCCAACAGCACCGCGGCGTCACGCCCTGACCCCTCGGGAGGCGAAGCACCCTCGGCCGTCGCGCTGCCAGGCTCCACGCCCACTCCCTCTCCCGCCCGCGGACGGGCCTCCGAACGCCGATGTGACTCCCCCGGCAGCTCTCCGCTATGGTGGTTCACCGCGGGCGATTGGCGCAGTGGTAGCGCGCTTCGTTCACACCGAAGAGGTCACTGGTTCGAACCCAGTATCGCCCACCATCCGCGAGCTGTATTCCGGAAGCCGAGATTCTAACTCCCATTATCTGAGACGTGGGTACCCATCGCGCGGGACACGGAGGCCGTCGTAACGCCTGCGTAACGTTCGATCTCACTATTCGGGCAGGCGTCTCGCGATGCGATAAGCAGAATTGCGTCACGGATTGATAACGACCACAGTTGTGGCTAACAAACCTCGGCAACGGAGCCTGGTTCCTTCGGACAGGAAGGCACGCCAATGACCGCCCCAGCCCTTGTTATGGTGGCTCGAGGCAGCTCCGACCCCATGGTCGCGCAGGTGACGCACCAGCTCGTCCACGGCCTGGCCCAGATGCGCCCCGAGATGACCGTCCGCGGAGCCTTCCTGCAGTCCAGCCCGCCCACCGCCGGCCAGGTGATCGACCAGCTCGCCGCCGCCGGCGTCAACGAGGTGGTCCTGGTCCCGCTCCAGATCACGCACGCCGTCGAGTGCGACCCTTCCATGGGCGACCTCCTGCACCGATCCCGCAAGAACTACCCCGACCTGCGCTTCACGCTCTCGCGACCGATCGGCCCCGAGTTGAGCCTGCTCACGGTGCTCGACCAGCGCCTCCGCAGTTCGCTCAGCCAGGCCCGGTGCCTCGAACTCGACGGACTCGTGCTCTCCGCCGGTTGCGCGGGTGATGTGCGCGGCAGCGCGCTGCTGGCCCGCCGCGCCCGCCAGTGGTCGACCCACCACCGGCTCCCCTGCCTCACCGCCGTCGCCGACGACTCCGGCCCGTCCGTCGCCCAGGCGATCATGGGACTGCGCGCGCAGGGCCGCAGGCACATCGCGGTCGGCTCGTTCTTCCTGAGCGCCGACGAGGCGTACCACGCACAGTCCGACGTCGCCTACCGCTACGGAGCGGTGTCCGTCAGCGATCCGATCGGCGCCTCCCGCGAGGTGCTGGACCTGGTCCTGGCGCGCTACGCCTTCGCTGCGATGGACCTGCTCGACTTCGGTGCCGACGAACTCGTCGAGCCGGTGCCGCACCTCAGCGTCGTGGGCGCCTGAACCTGGCCGTGAACCGAGGAGCCCGCCGGTCGGAGACGACCGGCGGGCTCCCCTGCGCATGCGTCAGCTCAGGGCAACCCGTCGTTGCTCGGCGACGACGTCGAAGTCGGCGTCGGGCCAGGTGAGGTCCATGCCGGCGAGGGTCTCCCTGAGCAGTTCGGCCACAGCCCAGTTGCGGTACCACTTCCGGTCGGACGGGATGACGTACCAGGGCGCCACGTCGGTGTTGCACTGCTCGAGCACCGCTGCGTACGCCTCCATGTACGCGGGCCACTTCGCGCGCGCGTCCACGTCTCCGGGGTTGTACTTCCAGTACTTGGCCGGGTTCTCCAGTCGTTCGGCCAGACGCTCGCGCTGCTTGTCGAACGACACGTCGAGCATGCACTTGACGACGCGGGTGCCGTTCGCGACCAGTTCGGCCTCGAACTCGTTGATCTCCTCGTAGCGCTTGCTCCACACCTTCTCCGGAACGAGGCTCTCCACGCGGACCACGAGCACGTCCTCGTAGTGCGAGCGGTCGAAGATGCCGATCTGTCCCGGCCGAGGGAGTGCGTTGCGGATGCGCCACAGGTAGTGGTGCTTGCGCTCCTCCTCGGTCGGCGCCTTGAACGAGGTGAGGTCCACGCCCTGCGGGTCCACCATGCCGATCGCGTGGCGGATGACACCGCCCTTGCCGGACGTGTCCATGCCCTGCAGCACGACCAGCACGCGAGGGGCGGTCTCCGGCTCGCTGCGACCGGCCGCGAACAGCTTCTCCTGCAGGTCGGACAGCTCCGGCCCGAGCGCCTTCGTCAGCCGGGGGGCGTCCGACTTGCCCTTTCCCGGATAGCCGGGGGTTGCCCGGGAGTCCAGGTCCTCCAGCGAGGAGACGCCGGCGGGCGCCCGCAGCAGCTTCGAGAGCGGGACACGCTCCGGCTTCGCCTTCTTGGCGTCCTTCTTGCTCACTTCCTGCTTCTGAACCACCATGCGCACAGTCTTACCCCAGACGGCCGCCGGTCGTGCGTAACCCGGCCATTCCTGCCGGGCTACCCGCCGAAGATGTCGGCCAGGTCGTACTTCACCGGCTCTTCGAGCTGCTCGTAGGTGCACGAGCGCGGGTCGCGGTCGGGCCGCCAGCGGTTGAATTGCGCGGTGTGCCGGAAGCGCGCGCCCTCCATGTGCTCGTAGCGCACTTCGACCACGAGCTCGGGACGCAGCGGCGTGAAGGAGAGGTCCTTGCCGTTGTTCCAGCGGCTGAACTCCGAGCTGCGTGGGGTCCGAACGCCCTCCGGCGGCTGCGCCCACGCCCAGGGATGGTCGTCGAACGTCGTCACCAGCGGCTGCAGCTCGGTGAACAACTCGCGCCGCCGCGCGGCCGGGAAGGCACCCACGACGCCGACGGAGGCCAGGGAGCCGTCGTCGGTGTAGAGCCCGAGCAGGATCGAACCGATGCTCTCCTCGTCGCCCTTGTACGTGCGGTAGCCGGCTACCACGCAGTCTGCCGTGCGGGCGTGCTTGATCTTGAACATCACCCGCTTGTCGGGCTGGTAGGTGCCGTTCAGCGGCTTCGCCACCACGCCGTCGAGGCCCGCCCCCTCGAACTGCTCGAACCAGTCGTGGGCGAGGGTGATGTCCCGGGTCGCCGGGGTGAGGTGGACGGGCTCGCGCGCGTCCCTGAGCGCGTCCTCCAGCAGTGCCCGGCGCTCCGCCAGCGGAAGCCCGGTGACGTCCCGGTCACCCAGGGCCAGCACGTCGAACACGACCAGGCGCGCAGGCGTCTCCACCGAGAGCCGCGCGATCCGGCTGGCCGCTGGGTGGATCCGCTGCTGCAGCACCTCGAACTCGAGGCGGTCGCCGACCACGACCACCAGTTCGCCGTCCACGACGCAACGCTCGGGGAGGTTGGCCTTCACGGCCTCGACGATCTCGGGGAAGTAGCGCGTCATCGGACGCTCGTTGCGTGACCCGATCTCCACCTCGTCGCCGTCGCGGAAGATGATCGAGCGGAACCCGTCCCACTTCGGCTCGTAGCTCATCGCTCCGGCGGGAATCGTCGGCACCGCCTTGGCGAGCATCGGCGAGACGGGCGGCATCACGGGCAGGCGCATGAAGTCATTCTGCCGCGAGGTCGCTCACATCCCGAGCGATTCGATCGCCCGTACCACATGGCGCCAGTGGCTGTCCGCGGGCTGGCACGCGGCGACCACGACCCGGTGGGGCGGGCGCTGGTTCACCTCTCCGTTCCGGCCGTACACGGTGAAGTGGGCGACGTAGGCCGCCATGGCCTTCTCCAGCTCGACGTCGCTCCCGCGGGGCCAGGCGTGGCCGTGCTCGCACCAGTGGCAGCCCAGATGGTTCACCGGCGCCGCGCAGTAGTGCCCGGCGTGCTCCTCCGGGCAGCTGTCGATGTCGACCGGGATGCAGATCATGGCGCAGATCCAGTACCCCGAAACGACGGCAGGGCGTCGGGGCAGCTATTCCCAGTTCGCGGCGTTCTTCTTGCTCGGCTGCACGCGCGGCGGCTCGCCGGGCATCTTCGGGTACTCCGGCGGGTACGGCAGCTCGCCCTCGCCGTTCGCGGCGTCCCGCTCGTACCACTCCAGGGCGGTAGCGAGGGAGCCGGGTTCGGCCGCATCGAGCGCCGCCCAGGGGTCACCCCGCTCCGCGAAGCGGGCCGGCATCGTGAGGATGGTGAAGTCGTCGGGCTGTACGTCAGGCAGTTCCTCCCACTCCAGCGGAGCGGACACCCGGCCGAACGGCGTGGGACGGATCGAGTAGGCGGAGGTCATCAGCCGGTCCCGGGCCATCTGGTTGAAGTCGATGAACACGCGCTCGCCGCGTTCCTCCTTCCACCAGTTCACCGTCACCTCGTCCGGCATGCGCCGCGCGAGCTCGCGCCCCACCGCGATCGCGGCGTGCCTGGCGTCGATGAAGTCGCTGCCGCGGATCGGCGCGAAGACGTGGACGCCGCGCCCGCCGCTGGTCTTGCAGAAGCCGGTCAGGCCGGCCTCGGCGAGCACCTGCCGCAGTTCCAGAGCGGCGGCGACCGTGCGGGCGAAGGACACCCCCGGCTGGGGATCGAGGTCGATGCGCAGCTGGTCGACCGCGTCGGTGTCACGGGCGCGCACCGGCCACGGGTGGAAGCGGACCGTACCGAGGTTCACCATCCAGCAGATGCTGGCGAGGTCGGCCGGGGCGACCTCGGTCGCCGTCCGGCCGGACGGGAAGGTGACCTCGGCGGTCTGCACCCAGTCGGGGGTGTGGGCCGGTGCGCGCTTCTGGTAGAACGCCTCCCCCTTGCCGTCGGCACGGGTGGCGACCACCACGTCGTCACGCACGCCCCCCGGCCAGCGCTCCATGGCGGTCGGACGATCACGCAGGGCGGCCAGGATCCCGGTGCCCACACTGCGGAAATAATCGACCACTCCGAGCTTGTTGACACCGAGGTCGGCGAAGTAGGGCTTGTCGGGACTCGAGATGCGGACTTCGCGCCCATCGATGTCCAGGAGCTCAACCTGCGCCGCCATGGCGGTCAGGCTAGTGTCCCCTGCGGACACAACGAAGCCGGCGGCCGGCGCAGCGCACAACTGCCCATGATGCGAGAGCGAGGAGCGAGATGGAACTGAAGATCATCAAGACGCCCGAGGAGTGGCGCGCCCAGCTCAGCCCGCTGGAGTACCGCGTGCTGCGTGAGGCCGGGACCGAGGCGCCCTTCACCGGCGAGTACACCGACCACACGGGGGTGGGCATCTACCGGTGTCGGGCCTGCGGGGCTGAGCTGTTCCGCAGCGAGCACAAGTTCGCCTCCCACTGCGGCTGGCCGTCCTTCTACACCGCCGCGGCGGCCGACCGCGTCCGGCTGGTCGAGGATCGCAGCCTGTTCATGCACCCACGTACCGAGGTGCGCTGCGCTGCGTGCGACTCTCACCTCGGGCACGTGTTCACCGGCGAGGGCTACGACACCCCGACCGACGAGCGGTGGTGCATCAACTCCGTCAGCCTCGAATTCGAACCCGCCGAGTCGTGAACGGCGTGCCAAGGCAGGCGTGACCACGGCGCATGAGTACGCTCCTGCACGTGGCTGCAAGGCAGGAACCGAGCACACCGCCGCTGTTCGAGATGGCGGTGCGGGCGATCCTGGGCATGTCGTGGCGGCCCGAGTTGACGGTCGAGGAGATCCCCGCCCCGCAGAAGATCGCGCCCTACGCCGTCGCGATCAGCGCTGAGGTCGAACTCAACGACGACGAGCTGGGAAGCGGACGGCTGGTTCTCCTCCACGACCCCGCGGGCAACGCGTCCTGGGACGGGGACTTCCGCTGCGTGAGCTACGCCCGTGCCGACGTCGATCCGGAGATGGTCGCGGATCCGCTGCTCACCGAGGTGGGCTGGACCTGGCTGCTGGACGCGCTGGAGCGCAACCGGGGCGACTACTCCTCACCGAGCGGCACCGTCACCGCGGTCTCCAGCCGATCGTTCGGGGGCATCGCGACCGATCCGCCGCGGGCCGAGATCGAACTACGTGCGTCCTGGACGCCGGCAGTGACCTGCGACGACGACGTGGTCCGCCACCTGCGGGCGTGGTCAGAACTGTTGTGCCTCACCGCCGGGTTGCCGCCACTGCCCGACGGCGTCGTGCCTATCGCACCTCGCCGTTCGGGAACGTGGCTCCGGTGACCGCCACCGAGGCACCCGCGGAGGGGTACCCGGTCCTCGCCGTTCCGGCCGACGGCATTCCTGAGGTGGTCGACAGCGCCGAGGGCCTCGCCGCCACCCGGGCGGCCCTCCTCGCCGGCACCGGCCCGCTCGCCCTCGACACCGAACGCGCGCAGGGCTACCGCTACACCGCCAAGGCGTACCTGATCCAGGCCCGCCGGGAGGGCTCCGGCACCCACCTGATCGACCCGATCGCGTTCGAAGGCGGCAGGGACCGCGCCGACTTCAGTGACCTCGCCGCTGAGCTCTCCGACGTGGAGTGGATCCTGCACGCCGCGAGCCAGGACCTGCCCTGCCTCGCGGAGGTGCGCTTCCTGCCCACGCGCCTGTTCGACACCGAGCTCGCCGCCCGGCTCCTCGGCCTGCCGAAAGTGAGCCTCGGTGCCCTGATGGAGCACGCCTGCGGGATCACCCTGCTCAAGGAGCACTCGGCCGCCGACTGGTCCCGCCGTCCCGTCCCCCAGGAATGGCTGGCCTACGCCGCACTCGACGTCGAACGGCTCGCCGAGTTGCGCGAGTGGTTGATCGTCCAGCTCGAGGCCTCGGGCAAGCTCGAGTGGGCGCACCAGGAGTTCGCCTACCTCGCCGAGCACGCCGCCGACCCTCCCCACCCGCGAAAGGACCCCTGGCGCCGCACCACGGGCCTGCACACGCTGCACACGCCGATGGCGCTGAACGTCGTCCGGGAGCTGTGGCAGACGCGGGAGGAGCTCGCCGAAGCGGAGGACAGGGCCCCCGGACGGGTCGTCCCGGATCGTGCGATCACCGAGCTCGCCGCCCGGGTCGACGCCGAACGCCGGCCTGCTCTCACCCGCGCCGACCTGCGCTCCGTCCGCGGGTTCAGCAATCGGGTCGCCGCCCGCCACGAGGCCCGCTGGCTGGCAGCCCTGGAGCGTGCCGCCGCCACCCCGCGCTCGGAACTCCCCCCTCGCAACAGCAGCCCCGACGGCCCGCCCATGCCGAGGTCGTGGGAGCGCCGGTGGCCGTCGTCGTTCGCCCGGTTCAACCGGGTGCGTCCCGCGCTGATCGAGAAGGCGGCCGCGTTGGAGGTGCCGGTGGAGAACCTCCTGTCGCCGGACCACCTGCGCCGGCTGCTGTGGGACTCCAGCGACACGACGGACGCCGCAACGGTCGACGCCACCCTCGCCTCCTTCGGCGCCCGGGCCTGGCAGCGGGAGATCGTCGTGCCGGTGATCACCCGGCTGTGGAGTGGGCCGCCGTCCTGAGCTCCGGCTGGCGTGATTCGTCCACTCCCGAAGCCCCAGGAGTCACTCTGTTCACAGATCCGCCCTCGGGTGGACGGATCGCGACACGGCCGCTCGTCCGCCCGGCTCCTGTGTCGCATCGCCTGTCCGTGTCCCGGGCAGGAGCGGTGCCGTGTCGCAATCTGGCCACCCAAACCCCCAGGTGTGACGCCGGAGGCGGGCGGGACGCGGCGAGTGGACGGATCGCGCCGGGCCTGGCCACGGGGGCCCGAACCGACGGCGGGAGATCCCGGGTCTGGCCCGGGGTGACGGACGTCAGGCGCAGGAGCGGCGAGGCGTCACCTCTCGGCGCCGATCTGAACCGGGTCCTCCTGTGCGGCGATCAGTTCGGTGGCGAACCGGGCTAGCCGTTGGGCGCTCAGCCCGGCGTCCTCCAGCAGCTGGGCGCGGTTGCCCTGCGCCAGGAACCGCTGCGGGATGCCGAACTCGCGGATCGGGGTGTCGATGCCGGCGGCGCGCGACTCCTGCGCCAGCCGTGAACCCAGGCCGCCGGCCACGCCGTTGTCCTCCACGGTGATCACCAGCTCGTGCTCGCGCACGAGCGCCAGCAGGTCTGAGGAGACCGGCAGCGCCCACACCGGGTCGACCACGGTGGCGCCGATGCCCTGTCGGGTGAGGCGCTCCCCCACCTCCACAGCCAGCCCGCAGAGCTGGCCGTAGCCCACCACCAGTACCCGCGGGCGTTCGCAGGCCGCCAGCACGTCCACGTCGCCACGGGTGGCGAGGGCCGGCAGCGGCTCGGGCAGCTTCTCCTTCGAGTAGCGCAGCACGGTGGGGGCGTCGTCGACGGTCACCGCCAAGTTGAGCGCGGCGACCAGCCGTTCCTCGTCCCGCGGTGCGGTGAGCCGCAGGCCGGGGACCAGGCCGAGCAGGGACGCGTCCCACATGCCGTTGTGGCTGGCTCCGTCCGGGCCGGTCACGCCCGCCCGGTCGAGAACGAACGTCACGCCCTGCCGGTGCAGTGCCACGTCCATCAACACCTGGTCGAAGGCGCGGTTCAGGAACGTCGCGTACACCGCGACCACCGGGTGCAGCCCGCCGGCCGCCAGTCCGGCGGCCGAGGTGACGGCGTGCTGCTCCGCGATGCCCACATCGAAGGTGCGGTCGGGGAAATGGCGCGCGAAACGGTCGAGCCCGGTCGGGTGGAGCATGGCAGCGGTGATGGCGACCACGCGCTCGTCGGTGGCACCGATGCGGGCGAGTTCCTCGCCGAAGGCGTCGGTCCAGGTGCGCGCCCCCGGCGCCGCCAGTGACTCGCCGGTGACCTCGTCGATCGGGCCGACGGCGTGGAAGCGGTCCTGCTCGTTGTCCTCCGCGGCCTTGAAGCCCCGCCCCTTCTGGGTGATGCAGTGCACCAGCACCGGGCCGCCGAAACCCTTCGCCTGCTGCAGCGCCAGTTCCACGGCCTCGACGTCGTGGCCGTCGATCGGCCCCACGTACTTCAGCCCGAGGTCGCTGAACATGCCCTGGGGGGCCAGCACGTCCTTCACCCCCATCTTGAACCCGTGCATGAGCCCGTAGGCCGGCTGGCCCACCACGGGCGCCCGGCGCACCAGGTTCTTGATCCGTTGGAGCATGCGCTCGTAGCGGCGGTCGGTGCGGATCGCCGACAACTGCTTGCCCAACGCTGAGAGCTGGGTGGCGATCCCCCCGACCGTCGGGGTGTAGGAGCGGCCGTTGTCGTTCACCACCACCACGAGCTTCTCGTCGCCGGCCACGGCGATGTTGTTGAGGGCCTCCCAGGCCATGCCGCCGGTGAGCGCCCCGTCCCCGATGACCGCCACCACGAACCGGTCCTCGCCACGCAGCCGGAACGCCTTGGCCATGCCGTCGGCCCAGGACAGCGACGCGGATGCGTGCGAGTTCTCCACCCAGTCGTGCGGGGACTCCGCCCGGCTGGGATAGCCCGACAGCCCGCCCGGCTGGCGCAGGGTCGCGAACCGGTCACGTCGCCCGGTGACGATCTTGTGGACGTAACTCTGGTGCCCGGTGTCGAACACGATCACGTCACGCGGGGAGTCGAACACACGGTGCAGCGCCAGGGTCAACTCCACCACGCCGAGATTGGGGCCGAGGTGGCCGCCGGTGCGGCTGACGTTGGTGACCAGGAAGCCCCGAATCTCCTGGGCGAGCTGGCGCAGTTGCCTGGGCGTGAGCCGGCGAAGGTCGGACGGACCGTCGATGCTGTCGAGCAGGGGCACCGGCCGAGTCTATGTCAGGCGCCGCACGAAGACCCGTCCCCGCAACGCCTCCTCGACCAGGGCCACCTCGCGGCGCAGCCGCACCAGGCGTGCCGACTGCTCCTCCCATGCCTCCACCGCGGCCTGCACCACCTCGGGCGGAACGTGGTCCTCCAGGCCGGTACGGACACTGCCCAGACCGTCCGAGCTGGCGCTCACCTGCGCCCCCACGAAGGCGGACGCGAACCGGGCCAGGACCACCGGGTGGCGACGCAGGACCGGATACGCGCGGTAGTCCGCCGGGCAGCAGTCGAGCAGGAAGGCGGCGGCGGTCTTCTCCCAGTCGTCCACCCCGGGGGGACGGACGCCCTGCGGCCAGCCCGGCGGCGTGTAGGCAGTGACCCCCATGCCTCCTCCTGCGAACGAACGTGTGTTCGATTCTAATCCCCCACAGCTACCCCGCGTCCACCGCGACGCGCCTACGCTGGTGGCAGGAGGCAGCGATGCCCGGACCCGGACCCGCAGGGAACACCGGCACCGGCCGGCTCTTCTACGTGGACAGCCTGCGCATCGTCGCGACGGCCGTCATCTTCGCGTACCACAGCGCCCGCCCCTTCGACGACTTCGAGCGCTGGCACGTAAAGTTCAACCACGTCAGCACCTGGTTCGCCTACCCCATGGGCGTCGGCAGCCAGTTCGCCATGCCCCTGTTCTGGACGCTGTCGGGCATCGCCACCTGGACCGCGCTGGAGACGCACGCGCCCAGCGAGTTCGTGCGGCGTCGGCTGCTGCGGCTCGGTGTGCCGGTCGCGCTCGTCGGCTGGTGGGTGTTGTGCCCGCCGCAGGTCTACATCGAGGCGACGACCGGCCAGGACTACCTGGCCCCTCCGTTCTCCGGGTCGTACCTCGACTTCCTCCGGGTCTACCCGGCGAACGGCCTGTACGAGCACGGCGGCTGGTTCCCGCTCGAGGCGTTGCACCTGTGGTACCTCGCCTACCTGGCCGCCTTCACGGTCGCCGCGCTCCCGGCGTTCGCCCTGCTCCGCACCGCTGGCGGACGTCGACTGATCGCCGGGCTCGGAGCGTCGGCACGGCGCTGGTGGCTGTTGCCGGCCCTCGGCCTCCCGGTGGTGGCGTGCGAGCTGTTGCTGCCCACGTCCCTCCCGCTTCTCGGCCGGTACCTGGGTGGCTGGCGCCTCGCCACCTACGTGCTGCTGCTGGTGCTCGGCTTCGTGCTCGGCGGCGACCCCCGGCTGCTCGCGGCAGCCGAGCGCCGGCGGCGGCTGTGGCTGGGACTCTCGCTCGTCACCGTCGTACCGCTGCTGGTGTGGGCGCCGACGATCCTCGACCTGCCGGAGGGCACCCGGCCGTTCTTCCTGGAGTGGGGACTGCGCGCCCTCAACGGCTGGCTGTGCCTGCTGGCGCTGCTGGGCTACGGCGCCCACTACCTCAACCGTCCCGCCCGGCTGCTGGCCGCGTCCGGCGAACTCGTCCTGCCGTTCTACATCCTCCACCAGACCCTCATCGTCCTGGTGGTCTACGCGATCCGGGACTGGCCGCTGCCGGTGGGGCCCGCCTGGCTCCTCACCATGCTGGTGGCCGGGGCGGCGAGCCTGGGCGGAGCGCTGGTCCTGCGGCAGTTCCGTGTGACGCGCTTCCTGTTCGGGCTGCCGGCGGGAGTCAGCCCGCCGCGTACCACCAGACCAGCGCTGCCACAGCAGCCGCGTCCAGCGCCAGGATGATGCCCCGCTGCCACCGACGGAGCCGGCGTCCGCGCTCCCAATCGGCGCTCGCGACCGCGGCGACCGCGGGAACCAGCGCCGCCACCACCCACCACCACCAGTCCGTCATCCGGTCGCTGGCGATCAGGAAGCCGGCCGCAGCGGCCATCGTGGCCCACATCCACCCGCCGAGGCGCAGCAGCAGCACGGCCGGCAGCAGGCACGCCACGAAGCCGAGCAGTGCCACCCAGATCGCGACACCGAGCTTGCACCCGGCGAACGCGTCGGTGTCCCTGCCCGCTGCCGAACAGGCCAGCACGGAGAACGTCTGGTTCGCCAGCACCACCAGGAAGGCGGTGGCTGCCGCCCCCATCACCACTGCGAGGTACGACCAGGCCACCCGGGCCGAGACCGGCATGAGGCTGACGGAGTCGGCGACCGGACGGGCCTGCGCGTGCGCCCGGCGGCGTCCCATCTACCGGGCCAGCAGCGACCGGAGCACGTACTGCATGATGCCGCCGTGCCGGTAGTAGTCGGCCTCACCGGGGGTGTCGATGCGCACCACGGCCTCGAACACGACAGGCTCACCGCCACCGGTGGCGGTCACCGTCACGGTGGACGGGGTCTGCCCGTCATTGAGCGCGGTGATGCCCTCGATGTTGAAGGTCTCGGTCCCGTCCAGGCCGAGCGAGTCGGCGTTCTCGCCGTCGGGGAACTGGAGCGGGAGGACGCCCATTCCGATCAGGTTCGAGCGGTGGATGCGCTCGTAGCTCTCGGCGATGACGACCTTCACCCCCAGCAGGGCGGTGCCCTTGGCCGCCCAGTCGCGGGACGAGCCGGAGCCGTACTCCTTCCCGGACAGCACCACCAGCGGCGTGCCCGCGGCCGCGTAGTTCACCGACGCGTCGTACACCGTCGCCACCGGGCCGTCTGCCTGGGTGAAGTCACGGGTGAAGCCGCCCTCGGTACCCGGGGCCAGCTGGTTGCGCAGGCGGATGTTCGCGAACGTGCCGCGGATCATCACCTCGTGGTTGCCGCGCCGCGAGCCGTAGGAGTTGAAGTCCTTGCGCTCGACGCCGTGCTCGGTGAGGTACTTCCCGGCAGGGCTGTCGGCCTTGATCGAGCCGGCCGGCGAGATGTGGTCCGTCGTCACCGAGTCGCCGAGCTTCAGCAGCACGCGCGCGCCGGTCACGTCCGTCACCGGCACCGGCTGCGCGGGCATGTTCTCGAAGTACGGGGGCTTGCGCACGTAGGTGGAGTCGCCGTCCCAGGCGAAGGTCTGCCCCGTCGGCGTCGGCAGCGACCGCCAGGTCTCGTCACCGGCGAACACGTCCGCGTAGCGCGAGGTGAACATCTCTGCGGAGATCGACGAGCCGATCACCTCGTCCACCTCGGCCTGGCTCGGCCAGATGTCGGCGAGGAAGACGTCCTGGCCGTCGCTGCCCGTCCCGATCGGGTCGCTGGTCAGGTCGATGTCCATCGTGCCGGCGAGGGCGTAGGCGACCACCAGCGGCGGGCTGGCGAGGTAGTTCATCTTCACGTCCGGGTTGATCCGGCCCTCGAAGTTGCGGTTGCCGGACAGGACGGACGTCACGGCCAGGTCCGCCTCGTTGACCGCCTTCGACACCTCGGGGATCAGTGGACCCGAGTTGCCGATGCAGGTGGTGCACCCGTAGCCCACGAGGTCGAAGTCGAGCGCCTCCAGGTACTTGTCGAGGCCGGAGCGGGCGTAGTAGTCGGTGACCACCTTCGAGCCCGGCGCGAGCGAGGTCTTCACCCACGGCTTGCGGGTGAGGCCCTTCTCCACGGCCTTCTTCGCCACCAGCGCCGCGCCGATCATCACGCTCGGGTTGGACGTGTTCGTGCAGGAGGTGATGGCTGCGATGGTGACGGCGCCGTGGTCGAGGTCGAAGGTCGTGCCGTCGGCCAGCGTCACCGGGGTCGGCTTGCTGGGCCGTCCCGGGCCCTGGTCGGCTCCCTCGCCGTAGGCGTGCGGGTCGACCGACCCGTTGCCCTGGTCGTGGCTCGGAGCGTCGGACGCGGGGAAGCTCTCCGCGACCGACTCGTCGTAGCCGGCCAGCTCGTCGTCGTCGACGTAGTCGCGCAGCGCCTCGGCGAAACCCTGCTTGGCATGGGCGAGCACCACCCGGTCCTGCGGGCGCTTCGGGCCGGCGATGCTCGGCACCACGTCGGCCAGGTCGAGCTCGAGGTACTCGGAGTAGCGCGGCTCCGAGTCGGGGTCGTGCCACAGGCCCTGGGCCTTGGCGTAGGCCTCCACCAGCTGGAGCTGCTCATCGCTGCGTCCGGTCAGGCGCAGGTAGGAGATAGTCGCCTCGTCGATCGGGAAGATCGCGATCGTCGAGCCGTACTCGGGGCTCATGTTGCCGATCGTCGCGCGGTTGGCCAGCGGCACCTCGGCCACACCGGAGCCGTAGAACTCGACGAACTTGCCCACGACCTTGTGCTGGCGCAGCTTCTCCGTGATGGTCAGCACCAGGTCGGTGGCGGTGGTGCCTTCCGGGAGCCTGCCGCTGAGCTTGAAGCCGACCACGCGCGGGATCAGCATGCTCACCGGCTGGCCCAGCATGGCGGCCTCCGCCTCGATGCCGCCGACGCCCCAGCCGACGACCCCCAGGCCGTTCACCATCGTGGTGTGGGAGTCGGTGCCGACGCAGGTGTCGGGATAGGCCTGCAGGACACCGTTCACCTCACGCGGGAACACCACCCGGGCGAGGTGCTCGATGTTCACCTGGTGCACGATGCCGGTGCCCGGCGGCACCACCACGAAGTCGTCGAAGGCGGTCTGGCCCCAGCGGAGGAACTGGTAGCGCTCGCGGTTGCGCTGGTACTCCAGCTCGACGTTCCTCGCGAAGGCATCGGGGGTGCCGAAGAGGTCGGCGACGACGGAGTGGTCGATCACCATCTCTGCGGGCGACAGCGGGTTCACCCTCGTGGGGTCCCCACCGAGCTCGGCGATCGCTTCGCGCATCGTGGCCAGGTCGACCACGCACGGCACGCCGGTGAAGTCCTGCATGATGACGCGGGCCGGGGTGAACTGGATCTCGCGGCTCGGCTCCGCCTCGGGGTCCCACGAGCCCAGGGCGGCGATGTCCTCAGCCGTGATGTTGGCGCCGTCCTCGGTGCGCAGCAGGTTCTCCAGCAGCACCTTCAGGCTGAACGGCAGTGTCGCAGACCCCTCGACGGCGTCGATCCGGAAGATCTGGTAGTCCTTCCCGGCCACGTTCAGCTGGTCTGCCGCGGAATAGCTGTCGATGCTCACGGGGGCTCCTTCTGACCAAAGTATCTTGATGTCGAGATATTATCCCACCCGACCCGACGAGGCTAGCCGACGGCACGTCGGGCGCGCCGACGCTCTCCCCACTCGACCCGCTGCTCCGGGTCGGACATCACCAGGTACACCAGCCCGCAGTCCTGCGGGCCCGTGACGTCCAGCTGGCACAGGTTGCAGACGTCGTCGGGACGCAGCGGGCACTTCGCCTCGGGTCGGGCGCGGGCGGCGGTCAGGTGAACAGGCACCATGACACTCCGAACCGGTCGACCAGGCTGAACATGCACGAACTGTAGAACGTCGGGCCGATGGGGTCGGACACGTCGGCACCCTCCTTCAGCACCTCGTAGGCGCGACCGGCGAAGCCCTGCCCACCCTCGCCGAGGTGGAGCGCGAATTGCATCGTCGTGCCCACCACCGGCTCTCCCCTGCGCTCGCTCAGCGCGACGACCTGGCCGAGCACGTCGAGCTCGGCGTGCACCACCGAACCGTCACCGGGGTCACGGACGAGCGTGGTGCACTCGGCACCGAACGCCGAGGAGTAGAGCGCGATCGCCTCGTCGCAACCCCGGACGTAGACCTGGAACAGTGCGCGGCGCAGCGTCATCGGGACGGCTCCAGGATCGCGACGCACTCGACGTGGTGCGTGAGGGGGAACAGGTCGTGGGCGGTGACGGAGGTCGGACGATAGCCGAGGCCCTCTGCTGTCCGAAGGTCGCGGCCGAGCGCCGCCGGGTCGCACGCGACGTAGGCGATCGCCCGAGGACGCCGGCGGGCGACCGACGCCAGCACCGCTGCGCCGGCACCGACACGGGGCGGATCGAGCACGACCAGCGAGACGCGCCGGGGCACGCGGTCGAGCCGCCTGGCGACGTCACCGGCGAAGAAGCGCGCGCCGGGCACGTTCTCACGCGCCAGTTCCACCGCCCGCCGGTCCCCTTCGATGCCCCACACCGTCGCCCCGGCCGTGACCAGGGCCCCGGCGAACAGGCCGACGCCGCAGTACAGGTCGAGGGCGGTCTCCCCCGGTTGCGGTCGCAGGCCCTCCAGGACCCGGGCCACCAGCACCTCGGGGGCCCTCGCGTGGGCCTGCCAGAAGCCGTCGACCGCGACGCGGTAGGAAGCGTCCCCCACGGCCTCGGTAACCGTCCCTTCGTCTCCGGGGGCGCTGAACCGGGAGCCGTCGGACCCGGCCACGCCGAGCACCTCGCCCCCGTCGGGCGGGTTCGCGATGGACGGGTCCGCGATCCGGCACCCGCCCGCCGGCAGTGGCACGACCTCGTTCGAGCGGTGGGCCAGCATCCCGGCCCGCCCGTCCGGACCCGCGTGGTACCGCATCCGCGTCCGCCACCCCAGGGGCGAAGGGGCGACCTCGGCGACCTCGCCGGTGAAGGCATGGCCCGCGAGGTGGTCGAGCAGCTCGGCCACCACCTGCCGCTTGAGTTCGCGGCTGAAGCCCGGCTCGACGTGCTGGAAGTCGCAGCCGCCGCACCGTCCGGCGATCGGACAGGGCGGCACCACACGGGACGGGCTGGCGCGGCGGACGCTGATCGCGTCCCCGCGCGCGAACCGCCTGCCCACCTCGGTGAGCCGGACGTCCACGACCTCTCCGGTGATCGCGTGCCGCACGAACACCACCCGGCCGTCGACGCGGGCGACGAAGTGGCCCCCGTGCGCGACCGGCCCCACCTTGACCTCCGGCAGGACCAGCCCGGGCTTCCACTCAGGCGTCATTCGGTACGTGCCGGCTCACGCGGGTCGCCCATCCGCACCTGGCCGGTGCCCGGACGGCGCCAGGCGGCGGCCGTGTTGCGCTTGACCCGGTCGAGCGCGTACTTCGACGACGCCAGCTGCCACGGGACGGACGTCACCATCACGCCCTGCATGAAGCTCAGGCGCGTCTTGACGATGAAGCCGGTCTGGTTGTGCAGGATCTGCTCCCACCAGTGGCCGACCACGTACTCGGGGATGTAGACGCACACCACGTCCCGGGGATTGTCGGAGCGGATGCCCTTGATGTAGTTGAGGAACGGCCCGGTCACCTCGCGGTACGGCGAGGCGATCACCTTCAGGGGGACGTCCAGGTCCTGCGCCTCCCACTGCGCGGCGATCGCCCTGGTCTCCGCGTCGTCGACCGCGACGAGGATGGCCTCGATGCTGCTCGCACGGGTGGCGCGGGCGAAGTTCACCGCGCGGACGGTCGGCTTGTTGACTTCCTGCACCATGATCACCGCGCGGACGCGGCTGGGCAGCATGCGGGCGTCCACCGGCGCGACGGCCACCTCGCGCGCCACCTTGTCGTAGTGGCTGCGGATGCCGCGCATCAGGATGAACACCGCGGCCATGGCGAGGACGGCCAGGTACGCGCCGTAGATGAACTTGGACGCGAGCACGATCACGAGCACCGTGCCGGTGCCCGTGAGACCGATCGCGTTGATCATCCGCGAGCGCATCATCCGGGCCCGCATCTTCGGGTCCTTCTCGGTCTTCAGGTGCCTGGTCCAGTGCCGCATCATGCCGAACTGGCTCACCGTGAACGAGACGAAGACGCCCACCACGTACAGCTGGATCAGCGCGGTGACGCTCGCGTTGTAGATCAGCACGAGGGCTATGGCGGCGGTGGCCAGGGCCAGGATGCCGTTGGAATAGGCCAGCCGGTCGCCGCGGGTGTGCAGGGCCTTGGGCAGGAAGCCGTCCTTCGCCAGGATCGACCCCAGCACCGGGAAGCCGTTGAACGCGGTGTTGGCCGCCAGGAACAGGATGATCATCGTCATCGCGATGACGAAGTAGAAGCCGACAGGGAACGTGTCGAAGATCGTCCGTGCGAGCTGGCCCATCGCGGTCTCGTGGGGCACGTCCACCTCGACGCCGTTCATGGCGAAGTACGAGCCCCCGCCGTCCTCGTCGATGAGCTTCAGCCCCGTCAGGTTCGCCAGGGCGACGATCCCGCCGAGCATGGTCACCGCGATGCCGCCGAGCAACGCCAGGGTGGTCGCCGCGTTCGTGCTCTTCGGCTCGCGGAAGGCAGGCACGCCGTTGGAGATGGCCTCGACCCCCGTCAGTGCCGCACAGCCGGACGAGAATGCGCGGGCCAGCAGCGCCACGGCGGCGAACCCGACCAGCGGTTCATACCCGGCCGAGCCGACCACCGTGTACTGCGCGGTGGGGGCCTGCAGGTGCTCCCCGAGCCCGAAGAAGCGGACCAGGCCCCACGCGGTCATGCCGAGCACGCCGATCATGAACCCGTAGGTCGGGATCGCGAAGAAGGAGCCGGACTCCCGTACGCCACGCAGGTTCATCGTCATCAGCAGCACGATCACGATGGCCGCTGCGACGCCTTCGTAGCCCTGCAGCATCGGGAACACCGCCTTGGCGTTCTGGATGCCGGAGGACACCGAGACCGCGACGGTGAGGATGTAGTCCACCAACAGCGCGCTCGCCACCACCAGCCCCGCGTTGGGACCCAGGTTGACCGTGGCCACCTCGTAGTCACCCCCGCCGGAGGGGTAGGCGTGCACCGTCTGGCGGTACGACATGACCACGATCAGCATCACCACCGCCACGGCGATCGCGATCTGCCAGGAGAACACGAAGCCGGCCATGCCCGCCAGTGACAGGGTGAGCAGGATCTCGTCCGGGGCGTAGGCCACCGAGCTCAGGGCGTCCGATGCGAACACGGGAAGCGCGATCCGCTTCGGGAGGAGCGTCTCACCCAGCTGCGCGCTGGCGAGCTTGCGTCCCACGAGCAATCGCTTGACCAGGTCAGTGGCGTTCACGAGACGGAACCCTATCCCCTGGGCTGGCACGCCGGACCCACGGCCGGTGTAGCGTCGATAGCATCGGCCGACCGGATAGGGTTTGGGAGCGAAGAACCGACCAGGACGGAAGGGCAGGGACGATGCACATCGTCATCATGGGTTGCGGGCGCGTCGGGGCGTCCCTGGCCCGGGCACTGGAGCGTCGTGGCCATTCGGTGGCCGTCATCGACATCGTCCAGGACGCCTTCCGCCGGCTCGGCCCGGAGTTCCAGGGCAAGACCGTGAAGGGTGTCGGCTTCGACCGCCAGGTGCTGCAGCGTGCCGGTATCGAGCGGGCCGACGGCTTCGCAGCCGTCTCCAGCGGTGACAACTCCAACATCCTCGCCGCGCGCGTGGTGCGGGAGACCTTCGAGGTGCACAACGTGGTCGCCCGCATCTACGACCAGAACCGCGCCGAGGTGTACGAGCGCCTCGGGATCCCCAGCGTCGCCACCGTGCGCTGGGCGGCCGACCAGGTGCTGCGCCGCCTGCTGCCGTCCGGGTCGGAGCCCATGTGGCGCGATCCGTCGGGCAGCGTCCGGCTGATCGAGGTGCACGTGGACAGCGGCTGGGTGGGACGCAAGGTCACCGACATGGAGGCGGCGACCCGTGCGCGCATCCCGTTCCTGATGCGTTTCGGCTCGGGCATCGTGCCCAGCGGCGGCACCGTCTTCCAGGACGGCGACCTTGCCTACGCGGCCGTCACCAACGAGCAGGTGGCCGACGTCGAGGACGTCCTCGGCCACGCGCCGGTAGAGCACTGAGAGGGAGGGACCAGCCGTGCGTGTAGCCATCGCCGGGGCCGGGAACGTCGGACGCTCCATCGCCAGGGAGCTGATCGCGAACGGCCACCAGATCCTGCTGATCGACCGCGACCCGAACGCCATCAAGCCGGAGAGCGTGCCCGAAGCCGAGTGGCTGCTCGCGGACGCCTGCGAGCTGGCGAGCCTCGAGGAGGCGAGCCTCGACACCTGCGACGTGGCGATCGCCGCCACCGGCGACGACAAGGCCAATCTTGTGCACACCCTGCTGGCCAAGACGGAGTTCGGCGTGCCGCGGACGGTCGGACGGGTCAACCACCCCAGCAACGAGTGGATGTTCGACGACCTGTGGGGAGTCGACGTCGCCGTGTCCACCCCGCGCCTGATGTGCGCGCTGGTGGAGGAGGCGGTCACGGTCGGTGACCTCGTGCGCCTGTTCAGCTTCCGGGGCGGCCACGCCAACCTGGTGGAGATGACCCTGCCGGAGGCGTCCCCACGAGTGGGCACCCGCATCGGCGACCTGAACCTGCCCGGCGACGCCGTGCTGGTCACCATCATCCGGGACGGAGCCGCCCGTGCCCCCGAGCGCGACGCGGCCCTGGAGGCCAACGACGAGTTGCTGTTCGTCTCCGACCCCAGCTACGAGGCCGACCTGGCCCAGTACCTGATGCCCCGCAACCTCCGCCTCAGCGAAGTCGGCTGACCCACGCCACCACCCCGGCGAACGCCGGGATCCTCCAGCGACGACGTCAGCTGGCGATCAGCTCGTAGTAGGGGTTGTAGAGGCGGCGCTGGCCGTCGACGTAGGAGACGCGCCCGCTGACGGTCATCTCGCGCCCCGCGACGACACCGTGGATGGCGCGGCGGCCCATCCAGATCAGCGTGACCGTGCCGGAGCCGTCGTCGAACTCCGCCTCCAGCCACGGGGTGCCGCTGCGCGGCTTCATGGTGAGCACGGTGATGCTGCCCCGGAGCCGGGCCCACTGCCGGTCCTGCAGCTCCGAGATCATCGTGGCGCCGGCCCGCTCGACGATGCGCTGGCGCGCCTCCGACTCCAACTCCGCGTTGGACGCGCCGAAGCGACGCAGTGCCCGCAGGATCGGGTTCGTGCTGGCCATTCAGGCCTCCGTTCCCCCGTCGGGAAGCTTCATCGGGATGAGTTCGCCGGGCACCATCGGACGGGAGCCGCGACGTACCACCAGATTACGGAAGAACTCCGCGAACGGTGCCACCAGCGGAGCGTCCGCGTCACCGATCGCCGCCTCTCCCAGGAGCGTGCCGCGCAGCAGCCAGCGCGGACCCTCCGCGAACCAGATCCGGGAGACGTGGAACAGCTGCTCCCCGCCCGGACCCTCCTGCGGCAGCACCCGACGCACCTCGGCTCCGAAGGGGCCTTCGGCGATGGTCGCGGTGCCGCCACCCTGCTCGGCCTCCTCGACGACGTCCTCACGGAGCTCGTCGGCGAGCCCGCCGCTCGCGGGCGCGGCGAACAGGGCAACCTCCAGGCCGGAGTTCTTCCACACCGCCGTCACGGCCTGGACCGCCTGGGTCGCCTCGGTCACCTGCAGCTGCAGGCCCAGCCCGTCCCACGGCGTGATGATCAGCGACCCCAGGTCGATGCGGGTCACCTGGTCACCGGCGAGCTCGACCTCCTCGGAGTCGAAGGGTCCGTCGGCGCGCCAGTCCACCTCGTCCTCTTCGCCCTCGACCTCGTCCTCGTCGAACTCGAGGTCGGCTTCGTCCTCGGCCGCCTCCACGTCGTCCCGGTCGTCGGACTCGGCGTCGGTGTCCACGTCCACCTCGTGCTCGCCGGCATCGTCGCCGACCACCTCGAGAGCCTCCGCCTCGGTGTCCACCGGGTCGGAGTCGACGGGCTTGCGCTTGCGCCCAAAGATCACTTGTCCACCTCTGTCGTTGTGAGTGCGGCCCGGTCGGCCGCCCAATCCGCGACCCCTCCGGTCGAGCCGTGCCCGCGTCCGCCGCGGGAGCTCTCCGGTAGCTGGTCGAGAAGTTCGAAATCGGCGTGCCCCACCCGCTGCACCACCAGTTGCGCGATCAGGTCCCCCCGTGCGAGCCGCACCGGGCTGTTCGCGTCGGTGTTGAGCAGGCACACCCGGATCTCGCCGCGGTACCCGGCGTCCACCGTGCCGGGGGCGTTGACGATCGTGAGGCCCGCTCGGGCGGCCAGCCCCGAGCGCGGGTGGACGAAGCCCGCCCAGCCGTCGGGGAGGGCGATCGCGATGCCGGTACCCACCAGCCGGCGCTCGCCGGGGGCGAGCTCGCAGTCCTCGGCGATGGCCAGGTCGGCGCCCGCGTCGCCGGCATGTGCGTACCGCGGCACGGGCATTCCCGGGTCCAGCCTCGAGAGGCCGACCCGAACCCGTTCCGGGGTGGCCGAAGTCATTCCGGCAGTCTAGCCGTGGCGGGCGTCACGTCCGGGACGGCGAGATGGCTCGTTCGATCGCTGCAGCGAGCGCCTTCGGCCGCCTGCTGGACAGCAGCCAGTACGGGTGCGGGTCCGCCGGATCGTCCAGGGTGACCTCCACCGAACCCGGGATGAACGCCCGGACCACCAGCCAGGCGTCGTGGTCGGCGTCACGGCCCAGCCGCAGGCGCGTCGAGGCGCGGTCGAGCGGTTTGGCATCGGCGATGTAGGCCCACTCCAGGAGCGCGTCGCCGGCGTGCAGGCCCACCTCGTCGACGAGGAGCTCGACTCGTCCGTACCAGAGCAGTGCGCCGGCAACCCCGGCAGCGGTGACCACGCCGGCGATGACCGCGACTTCCGGACCGGCGTAGAAGCCGACGGCGGTGACGAAGGTGAGCGCGAAGAACATGCCGACCACCCACCACAGGGACGGAACCGACAGTCTCTCGCGATAGTTCATTGATCCACGCTAGCGGTGGTTGGCAGGATGGCAGCAGGAGGACATGTGAACACTTCGCAGAAGCTGCTCTGGAACGTCTACGCCGGCCTCGTCGGCGCAGCCACGACGGTGCTCGCCGCGAAGGCGGTGAACGCCGTCTGGGAGCTCGCCACCGGGGACGCTCCCCCGGAGCCCAACGACCCCGAGGTGCCGCTGCGTCGTGCGCTCACCTGGGCGATCGCCAGTGGAGTGGGCATCGGCCTGTCCCAGTTGCTGGTGAACCGCTTCGCCGCCAACCAGTGGACGAAGGTGATGGGCACCCCGGCGCCCAGGTTCAACAAGACCACTCTTCGCATCTAGCGCCGACCCACCGGGGTGACGGGCAAGGAAGATCCCGGGGTGCTCAGCGCTCCCCGGGATCGTGGTTGGTCGTGCGTGACTTCGCTCAGCCGGCGCAGTCCACGCAGTAGGTGAGGCCGTTGCGGACCTCGGCGATCTGGCTGCGGTGCTTCACCAGGAAGCAGTTCGCGCAGGTGAACTCGTCGGCCTGCCGGGGCAGCACCCTGACAGTCAGCTCCTCATGGGACAGGTCGGCCCCGGGCAGCTCGAAAGTCTCGGCTGCCTCGACCTCGTCCTCGTCGACCTTCCCGGAGTTCTTGTCGTTCCGTCGGGTCTTGAGCTCCTCGATCGAGTCTTCGCTCTCTTCGTCGGTCTTGCGAGGGGCGTCGTAATCGGTCGCCATGACTGGGTATCCATCTCCGTTCCGCGGTGCCCGCGTAGTGGCGGTTCCTTCAAGGGCATCAGGTGCGAGGAAGTCATATCACATCCCGGCACCGTTTCCGGCCTTCCACCGAATCGGCACCGCGGGCAAACGCGGCCCTGCCGACATCCGGTTGGGGGGTCGGCTTGGTAGGTTACCTGCAGACACAAAGCGGAAGTGAGGCGATGACTCACCGAGACCGGGCACCCCGTGGCCGGAACCCGGTGCGCCAGCAGCCGCAAGCCACCACCCTGGAGATCTACATGGACAGCGCGCTGACCCCCCGGGAGATCCAGGCACGCATCCGTGCCGGCGAAACCCTGGAGGACGTGGCCCGGGCGGCCGGCATGGGTGTCGACTGGGTGGAGCCCTTCGCCGCCCCCGTGGTGGCCGAGCGCGAGTTCGTCGCCGGTCAGGCGCAGTCGCATCCCGTCCGTCGCGGTTCGGAGACCATCGCCCACCGGACGCTGGGCGAGGTCGTGGCCGACCGTCTGGCCTCCCGCCGGGTCGACGTCGACACCGTCGTGTGGGACGCCTGGAAGCTCGAGGGACGCCGCTGGGCGATCCGTGTGGACTACGACTCGGGCAAGGCGCACCGGGAGGCCCGCTTCGTCTACGACGCCGGCAGCCGGTTCTCCGTGGCAGAGAACGACGACGCCCGCTGGCTCCTGGGCCTCCACTCCGCCTCCCACGGGCCGCAGCCCGGCCGGCGTCGCCGCGAGGAGGAGGCCGAGCCCACCGTCGACCTGAACGACGACCTCGCGCTCGTCCGCGTGGTCCAGCCGCGCGTCGACGAGCCCGAGGACCCGAACGACACGGTCCCCCTGGACGAGCTGGACGGCGAGACCGACGACGCCTACGCCGAGGGCGAACTGGCCGAGGTGGACGGTCTGTACGACATCGTCCCCTCCGCAGACTCCGGCCTGGACGTGCTCTACGACATGCTGTCGAGCTTCGACGAGGACTCGGTGCAGATCTACGCCGGGCTCATCCGTCCGGCGTCCGCTCCCGCCCCGCGCCCGGTGCTGGACGAGCCGGCCGAGCCCGGGCCCGAGGCCGAGGACCGCACCGATGCCGACGACACGGCAGCGGTCGAGGCGCCCGAGGAACTGGAGTTCGACTTCGGCGAGCCGGCGGCCGAGGTCGGCGAGCCGGAACAGCCCGCCCTGGTCGAGCCGGAGGCCGAGGAGTCGACGCCGGCCAAGCCGAAGCGCAAGCGGGCATCCGTCCCGAGCTGGGACGAGATCATGTTCGGTTCCCCGAAGGGGCCCAAAAAGCGCTGACTCAGCCCTGCTCGAAGGGCAGCGGCTCGGGGCTCAGGGTGACCGCGGCCACCTGAGCCGTGACGCGGCGTCGGTGGTGACGGCGGCACAGCACCTGGTAGGCCACCTCGGCGGAACCGGTGTCCCCGACCACCACCTGCGTGCCCTCGGTCACCATGACGCCGTTGACGGTCCTGGCGTTGTGCGTGGCCGGCTCGCCGCACCAGCACCGTGGGCGGACCTGCAGCAGTTCCATCCGGTCGCACAGCTCCACCAGTCGCTGGGACGCGGGGAAGAGCTGGGTGCGGAAATCGGTGAGGATCCCGAAACAGAAGACGTCGATCTGCAGTTCGTCGACGATGCGGGCCAGCTGGTCAACGTGGTCGCTGGTGTAGAACTGCGCCTCGTCGCACACCAGGAAGTCGATCCGGTGGCCGCCGGTGAGCTCGGCGACCACATAGTTCCAGAAGTCGAGCTCGGGGCCGACCTCGATGGCGGGAGCGGTCAGGCCGATCCGCGAGGTGATCCTGGACTCGCCCGACCGATCGAGCATCGTGAACAGCCTGCCCTGTCGTCCGGCGCCGCTCTCGGTGTAGGCGACCTGCAACGCGAGGGTCGACTTGCCGCAGTCCATCGGCCCGGTGAAGTAGGTCAGTTCAGCCACGGGCGTCATTGTGTCCCACCCGCCGGGGTACACCTACTTCTTCCCACCCCGACGACCCGGAACGAGAATGAGCCGATGACCCCCGCTGACGAACCCCAGGTCGAGGTGACCGCACTGGCCGTGAACCTGGCCATCCCCGAGGAGCTGCGCTGGCGGGAGGACCGACGCGGCGAGACGTTCGAACTGAGCACCATCAACGTGCGGCTGCTCGCCGACGGGCACCTGGCGGCCCGCGCGTACGGCCGCCCCGTCGCCGACGGCCGACCCGGCTATGTGGCCTTCCGGGTGCCGGACGACCCGCGGCTGGCCGCCCTCGTGGCGGCGGCGGCGGATCGGGCGGGCGTCCTGTGGGCGGCGCACCAGGGGCTGGAGTGATGCTCGAGCTCCAGCGGAGTCTCGGTGAGTTGCTGCGCTCGAAGGTCGCCGGGGACGGTGCCGCCGATCGCGCGCTGCAGATCTGGGGCAAGCCGGGACCGCGGTGGTTCGACCGCGACGACCCCATCTGGCGGGTGCATGCCGACGCCTCCATGTTCGTGGGCGGCATCACCGCCCTGCTCCTGCAGTCGCTGCATCCACTCGCCATGGCCGGCGTCGCCGGGCACAGCGGGTACCGGTCCGATCCCTGGGGTCGGCTGCAGCGCACCAGCGACTACCTCGCGGTGACCACCTACGGCACGATTCCCGACGCCGAGGCCGCGATCGCCAAGGTTCGGACCGTCCACGAACGGGTCCGGGGCAGGGACGAGCGCGGACGCGCCTACCGGGCATCCGACCCGCACCTGCTGGCCTGGGTGCACCTCGCCGAGACCGACAGCTTCCTTCGCGCGTACCGGGCTTTCGGCGCCCGTCCCCTGACGCCGGCGGAGGCCGACACGTACGTGCGGCAGACCGGCGTCCCCGCGCGGCTCCTCGGGGTCGTCGACCCGCCCGCATCGGTCGCCGAGCTCTCCGAACGTCTCGGGGGGTTCCGCCCGGAACTCGAGGCCAGCCCCGACGCGAGGGCCGCGGCACGCTTCCTCCTGTTCGAACCCCCGCTGCCCTGGCTCGCGCGGCCGGGGTACGGGACCCTCGCCGCCGGTGCGGTGTCACTCCTGCCGGCGTGGGCGCGCTCCGAACTGGGCCTCCCCCTTCCCGACGCTCTCACCGACCTGGTCGGGCCGCCGTTGGGGCGGTTCTCCGTCGAAGTGGTGCGCTGGGCCCTGTCCGCGATTCCGGACGGACGCTGAGCGCTACCGCGCGCCCGGGTGGCCCAGCTGCCGCCAGGCCTCGTAGACGGCGATGGCGGCGGCGTTCGCCAGGTTGAGCGAGCGCATGCCGGGAAGCATCGGGATCCGGACGCGTGCGGTGACCCGTGGGTCGGCCAGCACGGCCTCCTCCAGCCCGGTCGGTTCGGGTCCGAACAGCAGGACGTCGCCGGGTGCGTACGCCAGCTCGGTGTGGAGCGCGTCGGCGTGGGCCGTGAAGGCGAAGACCCGCGCCGGGAGCAGCGTGGCGTAGGCGGCATCGAGCGACTCGTGGACGAAGGTGGCCGCCTTGTCGCGGTAGTCGACACCGGCACGACGGAGCCTCGCGTCGTCCAGTTCGAAGCCGAGCGGATGGGCGAGGTGCAGTTCGGCGCCGGTGACCGCGGCCAGCCGCATGGTCGCGCCGGTGTTGTTGGGGATCCGCGGCGAGTGGAACAGGATGCGCAGCGGTCGGGTCGGGGGCGTCACCGGCTCACTGTGCGTCGGCGGGCCAGTCCAGGGCAAACCGGCTGGTGAACGTCCGGGGACCACCGTCGACCGGGTCGGGAAAGGCGATGCTGCGAGCCACCAGCTGCAACGGGGCGGAGAAGTCGCCGGCGTCGACCTCGGTGATGCTGGGATACAGCGGGTCGCCGAGGATCGGCAGCCCGAGGGCTGCCAGCTGCACGCGAAGCTGGTGGGTCTTCCCGGTGAGGGGCGTGAGCCGGTAGCGCGCATGCTGGCCCCGGACCTCGACGAGCTCGATCAGCGTCTCCGCGTTCGGCTCACCGTCGACCAGTTCGGCCTGGAGGCGTCCCCGCCGCTTCTCGATGCGCCCGACGAGGCGCCGCGGGAACGTCAGGGCCGGGTCGAACGGTGCGAGCGCCTCGTAGGTCTTGGTCGCCTCCCTGGCCTGGAACACCCCGGCGTGGGCCGCGCGGTCCTGGGGACGGACCGTGAGCAGCAGGACTCCCGCGGTGAGGCGGTCCAGGCGGTGGGCCGGGGCGAGTTCGGGCAGGCCCAGTGAGGTGCGGAGCCGCACCAGCACCGTCTCGGTGACGTGCGTGCCGCGGGGGGTGGTCGCGAGGAAGTGCGGCTTGTCCACGACCACGATGCGCTGGTCGGCGTGCAGCACCTCGACCTCGAAGGGCACGGCCGGCTCGGGAACCAGCTGCCGGTGGAACCACGCGTACGCGTTCGGCCGGTACGCCTCACCACCCGTCCACGGCCTCCCGCGGGCATCCACGAACGCGCCCTCGGCGAGCATGCGCGCCACCGGCACGTGGGCGGGGAACCGCGCGGCGAGGAACTCCCCCATCGTGGCCCACGGCGGCTCGGCGCCAGGGACACGGTCGGGCGTACGCACCCAGGCGGCGTCGAGACCGTTGTGTTGCGGCAGCGGCGAGCGGGGAGGCACGCCGCTCAGGCCTCAAGGAGGGGTACGGTCATCTCGTCGGTGGTGAGCGAGCCGTGCATGCCCACCAGCTGGAGTTCCCGCGGCAGCTTGCGGGTCAGCACCGCGCCGTCGTCGGCCATCGCAACCAGCACGTCGCCGAAACGTCCGGCCAGCCGCGGTGCGACGTCGCCGAACCAGCCCTCGGCGACCGCCTCGTCCCTCGTCCGCACCCACGCGCGCTCGCCGAGCAGGTCGCGCCACCGCTCGGCCACCGCTGCCGGCGACCGGGTCATCAGCTGCCGCAGGCGCCCCTCGCCCGCGAACGCGTACACCCCGGCCAGCAGACCGGGCACGTCCTCGACGATCACCCGGTTGCGCTGGGGGACGTTCACCATGCCGTGGTCGCCGGTGACGACCAGCCGCACGTCGTCGGGCAGTTCGCTGCGCAACCGGGCCACGAGGTCGTCGGCTGCGGCCAGCTCCCGCAGCCAGGCCGGCGATCCCAGCCCGTGCTCATGGCCGGCGTGGTCGAGCTGGCGTTCGTAGAAGTAGCCGACCGCCCGGTCCCCCGCCGTGGTCGCCTGGAGTGCCAGCGCGACCCGGCGGTCGCGGTCCGACTCGTCGGGGACCGGAAGGAAGGAGGGCCCGCGCAGCGCTGCCGTGGTGAGGCCGCTCCCGGCGAAGTGCGACGGAGCGATCGCCGCCGTCCGGACGCCCGCTCGCTCGAGGCGTTCGAAGTAGGTCAGTTGTGGCTGGACGTCGAGACCATCGATCGCCGCCGGCCACCGCAGCGTCTGCAGCACGGAGTGGGCCTGGGGGTACCAGAACGAGTAGCCGGCGATGCCGTGGCGCCCCGGGACCAGTCCGGTGCCGAGGCTCGAGATCGAGGTGGCCGTCGTGCTCGGCACCCCGGAGGTGATCGTCCGTCCGACCAGCGATGCCAGGAACGGGGCCTCGGACGCGTACGCGGCCAGGAGCTGCGCTCCCAGCCCGTCGATCAGGACGACCAGGTAGCGCTGCGACGCCGAGATCCCCAGCACGTCCCTGGCACCCGGCACTCCGAGGTGCGCGCCCAGGCTCGGCAGCAGGTCGGCCAGCGTCGACTCCCCGTAACGCGGCAGCAGCGGCGCGGGCGTCACGCCCGGCTGCCGGTGGCCAGCTGCAACGCGGTCGCGAAGCTCACCAGCTGCGCGACCTTCGCCTCGCCGTCACCGGCCGCGCTGATCCGCACGGTGAGGTCGTCTCCGGCGAGCGAGCCGGTGAGGCCGTGGTCGGCCTCGCACTCGGGGTCGGCACAGTGTGCCGGCTCGAGGTCGATGCGCCGCATGGTTCCCCAGGAGATGGTCAGCCACGCCTCCGCGACGGTGGCGCGCCGGGAGCCGTAACGCTCCGGGTGTGAGACCACCTGGCTCAGCGCCACCGAGTTCACCTCCTTCAGCGCGACCGACTCGGTGGTGGTCAACGCCTGGTTCGGCTCGCCCTGGTTGTCGTTCTCGTCGGTGTGGCCGACGATCAGCCGGGACGGCGTGAGCACGAGCACGGAGAGGTGCCGCTGGATCTCATCGCGGTTGAAGGTCGCCTCGTGGTGCACCAGGTGGGCCACGGGTTCCTCGGGGCCGAGCGCGAGGGAGACGGCATCTGCCACCAGTTCGGGGAAGTAGCCGCAGGCGTGGATTTCCGCCCGCAGGCCCGGCGGCAACTGCAGCGCAGGACGAGACGTCATGATGGCCATCTTCCCACGTGCCGTTGCCTCGACCTCAATTCGTCACTCGTCCCTTATGGTGGGGAGCCGTGAGCAACCGTCCGTTCATCGCCGCGCGCATCGAGGAGTTCCTCGACCGCCGCGTCGAGGGCGTGCTGCGCGCACTCGGCTGGCGCGAGAAGGTGATCTGCTACACCGGCTACGGGAGCAGTGAGAGCATCCGGGTGCTCGGCAGGGTCGTCCTGGTCCCCAAGCGTGCGCGCAGCGGGCTCGGCAAGGCCACGGAGGACCTGATCAAGCGCCGCGGCTTCCGCAACTTCGTCAGCACGGCCTGCGTGCGGGCGACGGTGACGATCACGGTCGGCGAACAGGTCGTCACCGTGACGACCGATCGCGGCGGCTACATCGACGAGCGCATCCGCAACCACGGCCTGCCGGCCGGCTGGCAGCAGGTGCGGGTGCGGAGCCGCACGTCCAAGGTCGCCCTCGCCGACGTGCACGTGGTGGCCGAAGACATCGACTTCGGGCTCATCTCCGACATCGACGACACGATCATCTCCACCTGGCTGCCGCGGCCGCTGATCGCCGCCTGGAACTCCTTCGTCAAGGACGAGTCCGCACGGCAGTCCGTGCCCGGCATGGCGCGCATGTACGCCAGCCTGCTCGCCGAGCATCCCGGTGCTCCCGTGATCTACATCTCCACCGGCGCGTGGAACACCCACGGGTTCCTGAGCCGGTTCCTCAAGCGGCACGGTTATCCGTCCGGTGCCATGCTGCTCACCGACTGGGGTCCGACCAACACTGGCTGGTTCCGCTCCGGCATGGCCCACAAGGCCGACACCCTGCTGCAGCTGACGCGCGACTTCCCGAACATCTCGTGGGTGCTCGTCGGCGACGACGGCCAGCACGACCCGATGATCTACTCGAATTTCGCCCACCTCGCGCCGGACAGGGTGCGCGCGATCGCGATCCGGCAGCTGACGCCGGCGGAGCAGGTGCTCGCCCACGGCACCACGACGGTGCTGCCGGAGGAGCAGGAGGCTGCCGCGGACACGCCCTGGGTGGTGGCGCCGGACGGACGCGGGCTCCTGGCGGGCCTCCGCGGGCTCGCCGACCCGCTGTGATTGACTGACTGGAAAGAAAGAGAAACCCACCACTGATGGTTGCCAAGCCGCCGGTCGAGGACGATTTCGCGGAGCGGATCGTCGACGTCGACGTCTCCGACGAGATGGAGACCAGCTTCCTCGAGTACGCCTATTCGGTGATCTACTCCCGGGCCCTGCCCGACGCCAGGGACGGTCTGAAGCCGGTGCAACGCCGCATCCTCTACACGATGGACCAGATGCGGATCCGCCCCGACGTGGCGCACGTGAAGTGCTCCCGCGTGGTCGGCCAGGTCATGGGCCTGTACCACCCGCACGGCGACTCCGCCATCTACGACGCCCTGGTGCGGCTGGCCCAGCCCTGGGCGATGCGGCTGCCCACGGTCGATGGTCACGGCAACTTCGGCTCCCTCGACTCGGGCCCGGCCGCCATGCGGTACACCGAGTGCCGGATGGCACCGGCAGCGGTGGCCATGACCGCCGACATCGAGAGCGACACGGTCGACTTCCGTCCCAACTACGACGGCAAGGAGTCCGAGCCGACCGTCCTGCCCTCGGCCTTCCCCAACCTGCTGGTCAACGGCAGCACCGGCATCGCCGTGGGCATGGCCACGAACATCCCGCCGCACAACCTCATCGAGGTCGTCCAGGCGCTCAAGCACCTGCTGTGGAACCCCGACGCCGACACCGACGAGTTGATGCGGTACGTCCCCGGCCCCGACTTCCCGGTCGGCGGCAAGATCATCGGCCTGGACGGCATCCGCGAGGCCTACACCACGGGACGCGGGACGTTCCGCGTCCGCGCGTCCGCCCGGATCGAGCAGGTCCACGCCCGCCGCAAGGGCATCGTGGTCACCGAACTTCCCTACCAGGTGGGTCCGGAGCGGATCATCGAGCAGGTCAAGACGCTGGTCACGGCCAAGAAGCTGACCGGCATCGCCGACATCAAGGATCTGACCGACCTCGCCAACGGCACCCGCCTGGTGATCGAGGTCAAGAACGGGATCAACCCCGAGGCCCTGCTGGAGGAGCTGTACCGGCTCACCAAGCTCGAGGACTCGTTCGCGATCAACAACGTCGCGCTCGTCGACGGACAGCCCAACACCATGCCGCTGAAGCAGATGCTCGAGGTGTTCCTCGCGCACCGGTTGCAGGTGATCAAGCGCCGGTCCGCGTTCCTGCTGGGCAAGGCCCGCGACCGGCTGCACCTCGTCGAGGGCCTGCTGCTCGCCATCGTGGACATCGACGACGTGATCGCGATCATCCGCTCCTCCGACGACAGTGCGCAGGCCCGGGCACGCCTGATGGACGCGTTCGAGCTCAGCGAGGTGCAGGCCAACTACATCCTCGACATGCAGCTGCGGCGACTCACCCGGTTCTCCACCATCGAACTCGAGGCCGAGCGGGACAAGCTGTGGCTGACCATCAACGACCTGCAGGGCATCCTCGACTCCGACCAGCGCCTGCGTGAGGTGACCGCGCACGAGCTGGACGAGGTCGCGCGCACGCACGGGACGCCGCGACGCACCATCCTGCTGGCCTCGGCCGGCAACCAGGTGACCGCGGCGAAGGCGAAGGCCAACGGCGCGAGCCTCGAGATCGCCGACGACCCGTGCTGGGTGATGCTGTCCTCCACCGGGCTGCTGGCGCGCACCGACAACGACGAGCCGCTGCCGACGTCCGGTCCCCGGGCCACCCACGACGTGATCAGTTCCGCGGTGCGGACGACGGCACGTGGGGAGTTCTGCGTCCTCACCAACCGGGGCCGGTTGGTGCGAGGCCAGGCGATCGACGTGCCGTCGGTCCCGGTGACCGCTGCCGCGCCGAACCTGCAGGGCGGCTCGCTCGCCGTCGAGCTGCTGCCGCTGGAGCCGGGCGAGCGGATCCTCGGCCTGGGCACCCTCGGGGAGACGACGTTCGGCTGGGCGCTCGGCACCCGCAACGGCGTGGTGAAGCGGGTCAACCCGGAGATCCTCGGCAAGGACGCGTGGGACATCATCCGGCTCGACGACGGCGACGAGGTTGTGGGCGCGGTCGAACTCAGCCATGACCTGGTCGACTTCGTGTTCATCACCAGCGACGCCCAGCTGCTGCACTTCCCGGCCGCCTCCGTGCGCCCGCAGGGCCGTTCCGGCGGCGGCATGGCGGGGATCAAGCTCGAGAGGGGCGCCCGGGTGGTGTTCTTCGGCGCCACCCCGGTGGCCGACTCGTCGGTGGTGACGGTGGCGGGGTCGTCCGCCGCGCTGCCCGGCACGGAGTCGGGCAGCGCCAAGGTCACCCCGTTGTCGGAGTACCCGGCCAAGGGCCGGGCGACGGGCGGGGTCCGCTGCCAGCGCTTCCTGAAGGGCGAGGACGGGCTGCTGCTGGCCTGGGCGGGGCCGGACCCGGCGATCGCCGCAGCCGCGAGCGGTACCCCGATCGAGTTGCCCGCACCGGACGCTCGCAGGGACATGTCCGGGGTCTCGGTGGCGCAGCCGATCGCCGCCGTCGGCTCCCGCTACCACGCCTGAGCCGCCCGCCCGAGTCACCCGCGACAGGTCGCCACCACGGCGCCGTCCGCCGCCAGGACCCTTCCCCCGGCCGCAGTCAGGTGGTCCCGGCCCAGCGGAATCGTTGCCGTCGGCTCGACCCGGGCGTCCACGATCGCGATGCCGTCGACCACCGGGTGGTGGTGGTGACGCCATCCCCGGCCAGCCCGATCTCCTGCTCCTCGAAGTGCTGGACCAGGCAGGAGACCACCGTCCGGTCCGCGTCGATGAAGGCTGCGGTCATCGTCTCTTCCGAGAGGTTCCCGGGATGGTGCGTGCCACGTGACACCACGGACCTCCACCAGTCGTCCATCACCGGGCCGCTGCTGGAGCACATCCGGCGCAGCGCGCCTCGGTCGCGAGTTCCTGGTGCAGAGGTTCGGGTCCGACGTCAGGCCGGGCGGCGGGTCACATCGCTGCGAGATGACGCAGCGCGGGATGAGCGGCTGCATCCCCGTGCATCCGGGTTCGCCTCCCACGGCCCCCGTCGAGCCTCGGCCTGGGCAGGCGAGGACGTCTGCGCGCTACTCACCGAGGTCTTCGACCAGCGGTGCCCCACGAAGCGCGACGATTCGCCGGGCAGCGGCGATGGCCACGTCGAACCCCGCCTCGGGGTCCTTGGCGAGCCGCGCGGTCGCGATCGCGTGGGCACGCACCGCCGGGTCGGCGTGACGCCGTCCCCTGTCGATGACCGGCCCTGCCGCGTCGCCGAGTGCGGCCAGCGCCCGGCTGAGGCTCCGCTGGGTCGCACGGTCCCCGCGGCCGAACTGGGTGGCGAGGATGTCGGCCAGCCCCGCCGCCTCCTCCGCCGGCACGAGGGCCGCCGCTGCGCGCCAGGCGGTACGCGCGACCTCATCCTCGGCGTCTGTCAGGAGGGCGATGGTGATCGCCGGCCACGCGCGCCGGTCTCCGAGCTTGGACACCGTGTGCAACGCCTGCGCCCGTGCGGCCGGGAACGGCGAAGCCAGCTCCGGCAGCACCCGGTCGAGGGTGTGCGACCGGTCGTGCTGGATCAGTGCCCAGGTGAGCATGTCACGCACGAAGAAGTCGGGCTCGGCGGCGAAGCGTCGCACCAGCGGGTCGATGTACGCATCGTCGGGACGCAGGCCGGCGGCCATCGCCGTCTGGAGCCTCGCGGAGGCGGACTCGTCCTCCAATGCGGCCTTCAGCCTCTCCACCACGCCCTGGCGACCTTCACCGGTCATCTCAACCACCTCCGCGTCCAGTGAAGACCTTGCCGTAGCGTCAAGGTCAAGCGCGCCTGAGCTGCCCCGATCCCACCGAGAACTCCACGATGCCCTGCTCCCGGCAGACCTGGATGATACGCGTGACCGCCGACGGCGACAGGTGCAGCTGTCGCCCGATCTCCCCGGGCGCCTGCCCGCCGAGGTAGTGGAGCCGGGCCACATGCACCAGGAGCGCGGCCGGCCAGCCGCCTTCCCCAGGCCTGACGGGGCGGGGGCGTGCCCCGTCAGGCCTGGGCGGCACCACTGGTGGCCACGACCGTGCCGGCCAGCCAGGCCCGGACGGCCGCCTCGAAGGTGTCGGGATCCCCGTGGTCGACCAGGCCGGCCACCGCCGCGTGCTCACCGAGCCGGGCCAGCACCAGTTGCAGCGCCTCCACCTGCCTGGCGGGGTCGGTCACACACAGGAGCACGACGATCCGCGCGGCCAGCTCGGCCTCGCCGCCGCCCATCTGCCCGAACAGGACGGGCTCGGCGAGGGTGGCGACGGCGATGCCGGAGTGCAGGACGTGGACGGCGTCCGTGTGCGGGATCGCCGAGACGACCGGCGTGGGCAGGCCGGTGGGGAACCGCCGCTCACGGTCGAGCAGCGCGGCCGTCAGGGACGGCTTGCCGTGACCGTGGCCGATCACGGCGGCCGCCATCCTGGCGAGGAGCTCTTCCCGGTCGCGCGCTGCCACGCGGTGCAGCGCGCAGCCGGGCAGGAGTGCCAGTCCGGCCTGAGCGGTCATCAGCCACCCTCTCCGCAGATCCGAAGGTTTCGCTGTCCTAGACCGCGACCGTTTCCGCGGTCTCGGCCTGCGCCAGCCTCCGGGCACGCCGGTCGAGCAGGAGCTTGGTCGCGACGACGAAGCCCAGGCCGACCACGGAGACGCCGATCACGCCGGCGGCGCCGAGGCTGGAGGCCCACATGAACAACCCGGTGAGCGGGTTCGCCCCGTCGACCAGCGACGAGATCACCGTCTGGCCCTCGCCGAGCTCGAAGCCCGACGCCACGGCAACCTTGGTGAAGGCCGGCGCGATCCAGGTGGCGATGTACAACCCGAGCGCGATCAGGATGCCGCCGCCGATCACCGAGCGGACGATGTTGCCGCGGAACACCGCGACCATGATGGCGACGATGAACGGGATGGTCGCGAGGTCGACCAGCGGCAGCACCTGGTTGCCCAGCGGAGCCAGCCCCAGCGCCAGCAGCAGAGTGACCGGGACCAGGATCAGCGAGGTCGCGATCACGGCCGGCTGGCCCACGGCGACGGCCGAGTCCAGGCCGATGTAGAACTGGCGGCCGGGGAAGCGCTTCTGGACGAACTTGCGTGCCGCCTCGGAGATCGGCATGAGTCCCTCCATCAGGATCGCCACCATGCGGGGCAGGAGGAACATCGCCGCTGCGAGCGACATCGCCAGGGTGAGGATGGACACGATGTCGGTGGCCGGATTCGTGAACGGGAACGCGAGCACACCGATGACGAGTCCGAGGAACAGGCCGAGCATCAGGGTCTCCCCGAAGACGCCGAACCGCTTCTGGATGCCTTCGGGGGTCGCGTCGAGCCTGTTCAGCCCGGGAATGCGCTCGAACACCCAGTCCAGCGGCATGGCGAGCAGGCCGTAGGCGGCCGAGGTTCCGTGCGGGAACGAGATCTCGGGCAGCTTGAAGTACTTCTGCACCACCGGCGCCGTGATGTCGGCCATCGCCAGGATGATCGACAGGTGGATGGCGGCAGCAAGGACGCCCAGCCAGAAGTCGCCGGTGATGGCCGCGACCAGCGCCCCGATCAGGGCCGAGTGCCAGTAGTTCCACAGGTCGATGTCGAGAGTGCGGGTGAGCCCGGTGAAGAGCAGGATGACGTTCACCAGCAGGCCCAGCGGAATGATGATCGCGCCGATGCTCGAGCCGAAGGCGATCGCGGCGGACGACGGCCAGCCCACGTCGACGATCGACAGGTGCACCCCGAAGTTGGTCGCCATCGCCTTGGCGGCGGGGCCGACCTGGCCGCCGAGCAGCCCGATGACCAGGTTGATGCCGATGAACCCGACCCCGATGGTGACGCCGGCCCGGAACGCGCGGGCGAACTTCAGCCCGAGGACGAGGCCGAAGACCGTGATGATGATGGGCAGCACCACGGTCGGGCCCAGCGTCGTGATGTACTGCGAAATGGCAGCAAGGACTTCCTGCATGACTCTCTCTCCCTTGAGTTGTCGGGTCGTTGGGCAGTGCGGGGGACGCCCGGTCGGCGCCCGGGGGCGGGCGGGCTAGGCGAGGTGCTTGTCGATCTCCTCGAAGACGCGGTCCTCACCGATGCCGATCAGGAGGGGCAGCGCGGCGACGACCGGCACCCCGACCGTCGGGGGTACCTCTGTGGTCGCGACGATGAGGTCGGCCGCGACGTCGCCGTTCAGCAGGTCCATGACCTTTCCCTGGTCGACGACGGCGGCGATGCCGGCCTCGCTGAGGTGCTCGCGGACCTTGATGGCCACCACTGTGGAGGTGGCGATGCCGGTGCCGCAGATGATCAGTACGCGCTTCATCGGGTGTTCCTCTCTCTGCACGACAACGGGAATCGTCACGCTCACGGCGACGGTCGGGCAATCGGAGGTTTGCCACAGGCCCGGCAAACCTGGCTTGCCTAGGGGGTGGCAACGCCACGGTTGCAGCGACTGCGTGCACCATGGACCATTGCCGACGTGCCGACCGATGAGGTCGCGGCCCTGCGATCGCCGGGCCGGCGGCGACGAGTCATCGGGGCATCCCGGAGGAGGAGCACGACGTCGTGGGTTTCTCGGAGCGTGAGTCCCTGATGCTGGAGGTCCTGCGCGAGGCGGACCGCCCCATGACGGGCGCTCAGCTCGCGGACATCCTGGGCGTCAGTCCTCGTACGCTCCGCTACGACATCGGGCGGGTCAACCGCCTCGGCGGGGTGCCGCTCGTGGAGTCGGACGCGGCCGGCTACTCGCTCAACCCGGCGGCGTACCGGCGGGCCATCAACCAGGAGCTGCCGGTCACCAGCGTGCTCGACGACGACGAGCGACTGCTGGTCCACCTCCTCGACCATGACCGGTGCGACATCTACGACGCCGCCCGCGACTGCTACCTGAGTGAGGCGACCGTGCGGGCGGCGACCGGACGCCTCGGCCCCCGCCTGGAGGCTCACGGGCTCGCCCTGTCACTGACCGGATCCAGCATCGCGGTGAGTGGCTCCGAGCTCGACCGCCGCCGGGTGCTGGGCGGGCTGGTGAGGGAAGCAGCCAACGCCGGCATGGGAAGCCAGTGGCGCCTGCGTCGCCTCCTTCCCGAGATCGACCTCGAGACCGTCGAGGCGGCGATCGAGCGCGGGCTGGCGGGGTCCCCGGAGCCGGTCGACGACATCGCCAGGCAGAACCTCGTGGTCAACCTCGCGATCTGCCTCCAGCGGTCGGCGTTCCCCCTCCCGGCAGCCGCGGCACCTCCCGCGGTCGGCACGCCCGACCCACGGGTGGGGACGGTCGTCGAGGAGTTGCTGCGCACGTTCGCGTCGCGCGAGGTCAGCGACACCGACCGGTCCTACCTGCACCGGCTCGTCCGGGTCGCGCTGGACAACCCCGACCAGGACGCGGCGGGCCCCGGCACCGCGGAGGACGACACGCTCCACGACGTCGTGACCCGCGCGGTCGACGAGTGCGTCGCACACTTCGACCTGAGGGTGCAGCGCGAGAAGCTCATCCGCAGCATCACCGACCACACCCGACGCCTCGTCGCCCGCAAGACGACCCTGGTCTACTTCCGCAACGGGCTGCGGCAGTCGTTGCGGACGCGTTCGCCCTACCTCTACGACGTGGCGGTCTACCTGGCGCACAAGATCTCGAGCTCGCTCGAGGTCTGGGTCACCGACGACGAGATCAGCCTCTTCGCGATCTACCTCGGCCTGTACACGCAGAACGTGGGCGAGGCGGCGGACGCCGTCCGGGCCACGATCGTCTGCCCGCGCTACCAGACGCTGCGTGAGTGGCTCCTCGCGCGCCTGGTGGAGCAGTTCGGGGAGAAGCTCGCGATCGTCGACGTCGTGACGACCATGCAGGGCGCCGAGTCCACCGAGAGCGAACTGATCATCACGACGATGGGGAGCGGCAACGCCACCCGTCCGGTGGTCGAGATCAGCGCCCTGTGCTCCGAGCTCGACCTCGACGCCGTGCGGACGCAGGTCGCCAGGATCCGCGAGGAGCGGCTCCGCCGGCGCACCGGCTCCGCGCTGGCGCGGTTCCTCGACCCGCGCCTGTTCTTCGTGGACGCCCAGTTCAAGGGTTCGTCCGACACGATCGACTTCCTGTGCGAGCAGATGATCGCCATCGGGAAGGTGCCGCCGGAATATGCGCACAGCGTCAAGGTGCGCGAGGAGTACTCCTCGACCGGGTTCGCCTACCGCTTCGCCGTGCCGCACTCGATGGACTTCATCGCCCACGACACGACGATCGCCGTGCTGATCCCCCGGGCTCCCATCAAGTGGGGCGACACCGACATCGTCATGGTCTTGATGCTCGCCCTCAACCAGGAGGACGACAGCGACTTCACCTGGTTCTACCAGCACCTGGTGAAGCTCCTGTGCGACTCCGAGCTCTTCTCCGAACTGCGGGGGAAGCGCGATTTCGACTCGTTCCGCGAGTTCCTCGCCGCCCGGCTCGGACGTCCGCACCGGGCCGGCTGAGCCGGGCCGGTGGGGTGACCCACGGGGCGCGCGCGGGGGCACTGGTTAGGGTGTGCGGTGTGAACACCGACTTCGATGACCTGCTCGCGGCGAACCGGCGCTACGCGAACTCGGCTCCCCGCAACTTCGACGGCTACGCCCACGCCGGCATCGCCGTCGTCACGTGCATGGACTCCCGGCTGCAGCCGCTGGAGATGATCGGCCTCTACCTGGGCGAGGCGAAGATCCTGCGGACGCCGGGCGGCCACGTGACGCCGGACGCCCTGCGCGGCTGCATCCTCGGGGTGAACCTGTTGAAGGTGGACCGCATCCTCGTGGTCAGCCACAGCCGCTGCGCGATGGCCGCATCGTATGACGATGAACTACAACGTCGCGTGACCGAGGCGTCCGGCGTCGACGCATCCGGCTGTGACTTCGGCGCGGACCCCGACCAGGCCGGGCGCGTCCGTGCCGACGTGGAACTCCTCGCGACCCACCCGCTGATCTCGGGCCGCGCCCTGGTCGGGGGCTTCCACTACGACGTAGACACCGGGCTGCTCAGCCAGGTCTGCTGACCGCTCAGGCGTCGATGCGCTCGGCGTCGAGGGCGTAGGCGCCCTCGATGATGAACTCCTTGCGGGGAGCCACATCGTTGCCCATCAGCTTCTCGAAGGTGCCCTCCGCGCTCAGTGCGTCGTCCACGGTGATCCGCCGGAGTGTCCGGTGCCGGGGGTTCATGGTCGTGTCGGACAACTCGCGGGCATCCATCTCGCCGAGGCCCTTGTAGCGCTGCGGCTCCTTGAAGGACAGGCCCTTCTTGGTCAGTTCGGCGAGCTTGCGGCGGTACTCGGCCTCGTTGTAGGTGTAGATGTACTTCTCCTGGCCCTTCCGGGGGTTCGTGAGCTCGAACCGGTGCAGCGGCGGGACGGCGGTGTACACCCTGCCGGCCTCCACGAGTGGCCGCATGTACTTGAAGAACAGCGTCGCGAGCAGCGTGCGGATGTGCGCGCCGTCGGAGTCGGCGTCCGCCATGAAGATGACCTTGTTGTAGCGCGCCGCGTCGATGTCGAACGTGCGGCCCGATCCCGCGCCGACCACCTGGATGATCGAGGCGCACTCGGCGTTCTTCAGCATGTCGCCGACCGAGGCCTTCTGCACGTTGAGGATCTTGCCCCGGATCGGGAGCAACGCCTGGTACTCCGAGTCACGCGCCAGCTTGGCCGTACCCAGGGCCGAGTCGCCCTCGACGATGAACAGTTCGGTCCGGTCCAGGTCCGTGCTGCGGCAGTCGGCGAGCTTCGCCGGCAGGGTGGACGACTCCAGCGCGTTCTTGCGACGCTGCGCCTCCTTGTGCGCGCGCGCCTGCACCCTCGTCCGCGAGGCGGCGACGACCTTCTCCATCACCGCGCGGGCCTGTGTGCGCAGCGCCGCGCGGTTCGACGTCAGGAAGTCGCCCAGCTCTGCCTCGACGATCCGCGTCACCAGGCGGGTCACCGGCGGGGTGCCGAGCACCTCCTTGGTCTGTCCCTCGAACTGTGGCTCGGCGAGGCGGACGGTGACCACTGCCGTGAGCCCCTCCAGCGCGTCGTCCTTCACGATCTCCTCGCCGGCCTTCAGCAGCCGGGTGCCCTCCAGCCCGCGGAGGAACGCTCGGGTGAGCCCCCGTTCGAAGCCGGCGACGTGGGTGCCGCCCTTCGGGGTGGCGATGATGTTGACGAACGACGCCACCTGTGTGTCGTAGCCGGTGCCCCAGCGCAGCGCGATGTCCACGTCGAGCGTGCGCTCCACGTCGGTGGGGGTCATGGCCCCGTTGTCGTCCAGCATCGGGACGGTCTCGGTGAACGTGTCGCTGCCCTGCAGCCTCAGGACCTCGCTCACGGGCGGGTCGGAGGCGAGGAAGTCGCAGAACTCCGAGATGCCACCGTCGTGCTTGAACACCTCCACGACCGGCTCGGCGCCGCGCGCGTCGGTGACCACGAGCTCCAGCCCGGGCACCAGGAAGCTGGTCTGGCGAGCGCGGGCGAGCAGCTGGGGCAGTGCGAGCTGGGCGTCCTTGAGGAAGATCTGCCGGTCGGGCCAGTAGCGCACGCGCGTGCCGGTGGCGCCCTTCGCCGTCCGTCCCACCTTGCGCAGCTCGTTGCCGGGCGTGAAGGGGGCGTCGGGGCCGTCGCCGGCGAAGCTGCCGGGCACGCCGCGGCGGAAGCTCATGGCGTGGGTGGCGCCGTTGCGGTCCACCTCGACGTCGAGGCGCGCGCTGAGCGCGTTGACGACGGAGGCGCCGACGCCGTGCAGTCCGCCGGTGGCGTTGTAGCTGCCGGCCCCGAACTTGCCGCCGGCGTGCAGCTTGGTGAACACCACCTCGACGCCGGTCAGCTTCGTCCTCGGCTCGATGTCGACCGGGATGCCGCGGGCACGGTCGACGACGAGGATGCTGCCGTCGTGCTCGAGGGTGACGTCGATGCGCTCCCCGAAGCCCGCCAGCGCCTCGTCCACGGCGTTGTCGATGATCTCCCACAGGCAGTGCATCAGGCCGCGGGTGTCGGTGGACCCGATGTACATGGCGGGGCGCTTGCGGACCGCCTCCAGGCCCTCCAGCACGAGCAGGTGCCTGGCCTCGTAGTCCCTGCCCTCGGCGGCCTTGGTCGTCGTCACCGACTGAGATTATCTCGGCTGGGTAACACTTCTTTGCATCTGCGTAACGGTGTCGGGCGCTGACAAGCAATGTCGAATCGGTTGCCTACACTGTGGGGACCCGGGAACAAACGTGGCACCCGTCACGTTGACCCCGGTGCAAGCCCAAGTGACTGACTGTGTGGGTGAGACAGGGAGGAAGATCCGATGAGCGCAACTATTACCGAACCTCTGACCGCTGCCGACCGCTGCGACCGTTGCGGCGCCCAGGCATACCTCCGTGTCACCCTCAACTCCGGCGGCGAGCTCCTCTTCTGCGCACACCACGCCAAGGCCCACTCCGCGAAGCTGAGCCAGGTGGCGCTGAAGATCCACGACGAGACCGACAAGCTCAGCTGAGGCAGGCAACGGTCGAAGGGCTCCGGGTTCTCCCGGAGCCCTTCGCGTTTGTGCGGAGCGGTTGGGATACTCCACGCATGAGCATCGACGCGGTCCTGGGTGACCTGACCACCGAGCGGGCGGACGTCCTCGTCAACGCCGCCAACTCCCGCCTGCTGGGCGGCGGCGGAGTGGACGGCGCCCTGCACGCGGCCGCCGGGCCCGCCCTGCTCGCGGCCTGCCGGAAGGTGCGGGCCGAGCAGTGGCCGCACGGGCTGCCTGTCGGGGAGGCGGTCGCCACCGAGGCCGGCGCCTTGCCGGCGCGGTGGGTGGTCCATACGGTCGGCCCCAACCGGAACGCCGGCCAGACCGACGAGAGGCTGCTGGCCTCGTGCTACACGCGCTCGCTCGACGTGGCCGTCGAACTGGGCGCGCGAACGGTCGCCTTCCCCGCCGTGGGCGCCGGCGTCTACGGGTGGGACGCCGAGACTGCCGCCCGGGTGGCTGTGACCGCCGTCGCCGCGCATCCGCGCGCCGGCATCGAGCGCGTGCGGTTCGTCCTGTTCTCGTCGCGACTCCACGACGCGTTCGCCGCGGAACTGGCGAGGCTCACCGCATGATCACGGCGCCGTACGGTTCCTGGGCATCTCCGATCTCGGCCGCAGACCTCGCCGCAGCCACCGTCGGCCTCGGACACGGGCTCGTCGACCGTGACCGCGTCTACTGGACCGAGTCCTACCCGCAGCAGGGCGGCCGGGTGGCCCTGTGGGTGCAGGATCCGGACGGCTCGCGCCGCGAGCTGGCCCCCGACCACAGCGTCCGCAACGCCATCAACGAGTACGGCGGCGGGGCGTGGACGGTAGCCGGCGGGATCGTCGCCTACTCCGACCATCCCTCGGGCGACCTATGGGTGATCGAGGACGGCGAGCATCGTCGCCTCGCCCCGGGCGGAAGCCTGCGGTACGGCTGCCTCACCCTCGACCCGGGCCGTCGTCTCCTGCTCGCGGTCTGTGAGGACCACACCACCAGCGACCTGGCCTGCGAACAGCGCCTGGTGGCCCTCGACCTGGACGCCGACAATCCGGCCGGCGGCCGTACGCTCGCCGCCGGCGCCGACTTCTACGCCAGCCCCGCCCTGCGGGAGGACGGCCTGCTCGCCTGGGTCCAGTGGCGGCTGCCGGACATGCCGTGGGAGGCGACCGAGCTGTGGGTCGCGGAGCTGGCCACGCCCACGACCGCGCGCAAGGTGGCGGGCGGCCCCCGCACCAGCGTGCTGCACCCCGCCTGGGCCGGTGATTCGCTGGTCTACCTCAGCGACGCCTCGGGGTTCTGGAACTTCGAGCTCTGGGACGGGACGAGCTCACACGCCCTGCACGACCACCCGTTCGACTTCTGCGGCCCGATGTGGACCCCCGACCCGCCCCCGTACAGCATCCTGTCCGACGGCCGGATCGCCTGCACGTGGATCCGCGACTGGACCGGGCACTTCGGTGTCCTCGACCCCTCCGACCGATCCCTGCGGGAGTTCGCCGGCGAACCCGTCGGCTGTGAGCTGTCCGGACGGGGTGACCGCGTCGTGGTGTGGTTCGGCTATGCCGATCGCCCGGCGGAGCTGCACCTGGTCGATCTGGCCGACGGTGACAGCTCCGTCCTGCAGCGGGCGGCCGAGGTCGCCCTTCCCCGGGGCCTGGTGTCCCTCGCGCGCTCGGTGACGTGGGACTCCCCGGACGGCCCGGTGCAGGGCTGGTACTACCCGCCGTCCAACCCCGGCTACCGAGCCCCGGAGGACGAACTGCCGCCCGTCCAGGTGTGGAGCCACGGCGGTCCGACCGCACACTCGGGGCCCGACTTCCGGCTGACAACCCAGTTCTGGACGTCGCGGGGTATCGGCATCCTGGACGTCAACTACTCGGGTTCCTCGGGTGCGGGCCGCGCCTACCGCGAGCGTCTCGACGGGGCCTGGGGAGTCAGCGACGTGCGCGACTGCGTCGACGGTGCGCGGGCCCTGGTCGCCGCGGGCATGGCCGACGGCGAGCGCCTGAGCATCCGCGGAGGCTCCGCGGGCGGCTACACCACGCTCGCCGCCCTGACCAGCAGCGACGTGTTCGCCGCCGGGATCAGCCTGTACGGCATCGGCGACCTCGAGACACTCGCGAAGGACACGCACAAGTTCGAGTCGCGCTACACCGACCGGTTGGTGGCGCCCTATCCCCAGGGGCGTGCCACCTACCTCGAGCGCTCCCCCATCCACCACCTCGACCGTCTGTCGTGCCCGATGCTGATCCTCCAGGGCCGCCTCGATCGTGTCGTTCCGCCCTCCCAGGCCGAGGCGATGGCCGCGGCGGTCCGGGCACGCGGCCTGCCGGTGGAACTGGTGTGGTTCGACGAGGAGGGTCACGGGTTCCGCCGCTCCGAGAGCATCATCGCGACCGCAGAACATGCCCTCGCCTTCCTCGGCCGGGTGCACGGCTTCACGCCGGCGTAGCCCGTCGGCCACTCGTCGGTGTCGCCATTCCGCCGCTCGCGCCGTCCCACCCGCCCCGGGCGACACATCCGGACGGATCCGTGGCCGGATCGCGACAGCCGGCTACCGCTCGCGATGGCGCCCCGGACGCTCATCGGGCCGGTGCAGGATGGACTCGGGCACGTCCGGCTCGGCCGCAGGGTCCGGGACGAAGCCCGCGGTGACCCCACGGGTCGCGATCGCTCGCGGTCCCTGCCGGAGGCGACGCTCGACCGAGGCCGCCAACCGGGTGAGGCCGGAGTTGATGGCGATGTACAGGGCGGCCAGCACGATCAGGGTGGGAATGAGGTTCGCGTACGCCGTGGCGAGGTAGGTGCCGGAGCGGAGCAGCTCAAGGTAGGCGATCATCGACCCGAGAGCGGAGTCCTTGAGGATGACCACCAGTTGGCTCACCATCGACGGCAGCATCGCCGCGACCGCCTGCGGCAGCAGGATCGTGGTGAGGACCTGCAGCGGCGTCAGCCCGATCGCCAGCCCCGACTCGCGCTGCCCGGCAGGCAGGGAGTTCACGCCGGAGCGCACGAGCTCGGCGAGCACGCACGAGTTGTAGACGGTGAGCCCCACCACCACGCCGAACAGCGGCAGCAGCGAGCCGGAGATGCGCAGCACGAACAGTCCGGCGTAATAGGCGAACAGCATCATCATCAGGACCGGCACCGACCGGAAGAACTCCACGAACGCCCCGCACGCCCAGCGGATCCAGCGGTGCTGCACCAGCCGTCCGATGCCGAGCAGCAGCCCGAACACGATCGACAGCACCACGGAGATGACGGCAGCGATCAGGGTGCCCAGCAGTCCGGGCAGCAGGTACGACGTCCATGCCGAGGGCGTCACGAACGGCAGCCACTTCGCCGCCGTCAGCTGGTTGTTCGCGGGATCGGCGAGGCGAACGATGACGAACGCCAGCAGCCCGAGCACGACGACGCCGCCGGCCACAGCGGCCACGCGATGACGCAGGCGCGCCCGCGGTCCGGGAGCGTCGAACAGCACGCTCGGCGTGCTCACCGGTGAACCGCCAGCCGGTTCGAGAGCCAGGTGAACAACAGGCCCACCGGAAGGGTGAGCAGCACGAACCCGGCCGCGAGCACGATGAAGATGACGAACAGCAGGGACGGGTTGAACTCGATCATGTTGCGCATCAGGTAGGCCGCCTCCCCCACCCCGACGGTGGCCACCACCGTGGTGTTCTTGGTGAGCGCGATCACGGTGTTCCCCAACGGTGCGATCGCGCCACGGAAGGCCTGCGGCAGCACGACGTGCCGCAGGGTGGCTCCGAAGCCGAGCCCGATCGAGCGGGCGGCCTCCGCCTGCCCGGCGGGAACGGTGTTGATGCCGCTGCGCACCGCTTCGGCCACGAACGACGCGTGGTACACCGCCAGGGCCACCACGCCCCAGCGGAACCCGTTGTCGACGATGAACGTCGGTGAGTCCGCCGGGGCGAGGTTGACCTTGAGGGTGTTGGCGATCCCCAGCGAGCACAGCGCCACGATCAGCGTCAGCGGGGTGTTGCGCACCAGGGTGACGAACGCCGCGCCGACGCCCTGCAGCACGGCGACCGGTGACACCCGGCACACCGCGACCACCGTGCCGAGGAGCAGGGCGCCGGCCGCGCTCCACAGCGCGAGCTGGACGGTGACCCAGAACGCCCCGAGGACGTCGTACTCGCGGAGCAGCGTGCCGATGCCGGCCATCGGTTCAGCAGGGGTCCGCCTTGGGCGGGTTCGTGGCCGCGTCCGGAGTGAAGCCCGACTTCCCCACCGTGTCGTCCAGCGCCTTCTTCCAGGAGCCGTCCGACACCATCTTCGCCAGCGCGTTGTTGATCGCGGTGCACAGCTTGGTGTCGCCCTGCTTGATGCCGACGCCGTAGCGCTCGGTGCTGAACGGCTTGCCGACCACCTTCAGCTTGCCTGCGTACTGGCTCTGCGCGGCGAACCCGGCGAGGATCACGTTGTCCGTGGTGACCGCGTCGATGCTGCCCGAGGCGAGTGCCTCGACGCACTTGGAGTAGGTGTCGTACTCCTGGAGCTGCACCTGGTTGGCGATCGTGTCCTTGATCTTCTTGGCCGAGGTCGATCCCACCACCGAGCACAGCTTCTTCCCGTTGAGGGTCTCCGGGCCGGTGATGTCGGTGTTGGCGGAGCTCACCAGCAGGTCCTGCCCGGCGATGAAGTACGGGCCGCCGAACGAGACCTTCTTCTTGCGGTCGTCGGTGATCGAGTAGGTGGCGAAGATCATCTTGACCTGGTCGCTCTGGAGGAGCGTCTCGCGCTGTGCCGAGGGTGACTCCTTGAACTCGACCGCGGTGTAGCCCAGTTCCTTGGCGACGTAGCGGGCGACCTCGACGTCGAACCCCTCGAAGTTGTCGCCGTTCTTGAGCCCGAGCCCGGGCTGGTCGAACTTGATCCCGATGATCACCTTGCCGCCACTGCCGGGGTCCCCGCCGGCGGGGTTGCCGGCGCAGGCGGTCAGGCCCATGGCCAGTGCCACGATGGCACCGATCGCCCCGAGAGGCTTTCCTAGCGTCATCTCTCCTCCTTCGTAAGGGTTCTCTTCGTAAGCAGGCAACGGTCGTGGTCGCTGGTCAGTGCGTGAGGATCTTGCTCAGGAAGTCCTTGGCTCGGTCGGTCTGCGGGTCGGTGAAGAACCGTTCGGGAGTGTTCTCCTCGACGACCTGGCCGGCCGCCATGAACACCACCCGGTCGGCGGCCCTGCGGGCGAAGCCCATCTCGTGGGTCACCACGATCATGGTCATGCCGGCCCCGGCGAGGGCGACCATCACGTCCAGGACCTCGTTGATCATCTCCGGGTCGAGCGCGGACGTGGGCTCGTCGAACAGCATCAGCTTGGGGTCCATCGCCAGCGCGCGGGCGATCGCCACGCGCTGCTGCTGGCCGCCGGACAGCTGGGCGGGGTACTTGGCGGCCTGGTCGGCCACACCGACCCGGTCGAGCAGGTCCATCGCCTTCTTCTCCGCGTCGGTCTGCGTGAGGCCGCGTACCTTGATCGGGCCGAGGGTCACGTTCTCGAGGACGGTCTTGTGGGCGAACAGGTTGAAGGACTGGAAGACCATGCCGACGTCGGCACGCAGGCTCGCCAGCGCCCTGCCCTCCTCGGGGAGCGGCACGCCGTCGATCCTGATGGTGCCGGAGTCGATGGTCTCCAGGCGGTTGATCGCGCGGCACAGGGTCGACTTGCCGGAGCCGGACGGGCCCAGCACCACGACGACCTCTCCCTTGCCGACGTCGAGGCTGATGTCCTTCAGGACGTGCAGCGTCCCGAAGTGCTTGTTGACCCCGGCGAGCGCCACGACCGGACGTCCGTCCGTCAGCGGCGGCTCGGCTGCCTGGGCTCCCATCCACCGAACGTAGCGGGCCCGCTCACGGGTTGGCTACGTCCGGCGCGGACCTCAGAATTACGACCCGGCAGACCGTTCCGGGATCAGTCCAGGTAGTCCCGGAGCACCTGGGAGCGGGACGGGTGGCGCAGCTTGCTCATCGTCTTGGACTCGATCTGGCGGATCCGCTCCCGCGTCACGCCGTAGACCTTGCCGATCTCGTCGAGCGTCTTGGGCTGTCCGTCGGTGAGCCCGAAGCGCATGCTGACCACGCCGGCCTCGCGCTCGCTGAGCGTGTCCAGCACGTCGTGCAGCTGCTCCTGCAGCAGCGTGAAGTTCACCGCCTCGGCCGGCACCACGGCCTCGGAGTCCTCGATCAGGTCGCCGAACTCGGAGTCGCCGTCCTCCCCCAGCGGGGTGTGCAGGGAGATGGGCTCTCGGCCGTACTTCTGGACCTCGACCACCTTCTCGGGGGTCATGTCGAGTTCCTTGGCGAGCTCCTCCGGCGTCGGCTCCCGGCCGAGGTCCTGCAGCATCTGGCGCTGGACCCGCGCGAGCTTGTTGATGACCTCGACCATGTGCACCGGGATGCGGATCGTGCGCGCCTGGTCGGCCATGGCACGGGTGATGGCCTGCTTGATCCACCACGTCGCGTACGTCGAGAATTTGTAGCCCTTGGTGTAGTCGAACTTCTCGACCGCACGGATCAGGCCCAGGTTGCCCTCCTGGATCAGGTCGAGGAAGAGCATGCCGCGGCCCGTGTAGCGCTTGGCCAGCGACACCACCAGGCGCAGGTTGGCCTCCAGCAGGTGGTTCTTGGCGCGGCGCCCGTCCTCGGCGATCCATTCCAGGTCGTCGTGGTCGCCCGGCACGGTGCCCTCGTTGACGGTCTCCTCTGCGAACAGCCCGGCCTCGATGCGCTTGGCCAGCTGCACCTCCTGCTCGGCGTTCAGCAGGGCGACCTTCCCGATCTGCTTGAGGTAGTCCTTCACCGGGTCGGCCGTGGCGCCGGCAGCCATCACCTGCTGCTCGGGCTCGTCGGCGTCGTCGGCGTCGGACAGGCTGAAGCCCTGGTCCTCGGTGAGCTCCTGCTCGGTCTTCGCGGCCTCGGCGGGCTCGAAGTCGGACTCGTCGACGTCGTCGAGGGTGCGCTTCTGGCCACCGACGGTGAGCACGACGTCGTCGCCCTCACGCTCGAACTTCACGTTGTTGAGGTTCGTCGGCTCGAGGACCTCTTCCACGGTGACCTCTTCGAGGTCGACCTCGAGGTCGGTGTCCACGTCCTCGAGGGTGTCCGGCTCGGCGTCCTCGTCGGGCGTCACCGGAGAGGCGGGCGCCGGGTTCGGCACCGCCTTCACCGGCGAGTCGGCAGCCTTGCGGGTGCGGGTCCTTGGGGCCTCGGGGCTGACCTCGTCAGTGGAAGAAACGGCGGCGGCACGGGAACGTGGAGACACGGGGCTTACCTCTCAACAGATCGTTCAAGGGCGCACAACAACCGGGTGTTGTCAATACTTCGCTCGGTCCAGTGTGCCACGCATCGACCAAAGTCCCAAGTCGGGACGGGGGGCGCGGGGTGTCTACGCTGACGCCATGCCTGTACCCAGCCAGCCGCCGGTCGCACCCCGCCGTCCCGAGTCGCGCGTCCACCACGGCGACACCTTCGTCGATCCGTACGCCTGGATGCGGCACAAGGACGACCCGGAATTCCTGGACTACCTGAAGGCGGAGAACGCGTGGACGGGGGTGGTCACCGCACCTTTGGCCGCGCTGCGTGAGGAACTCTTCGCCGACATCTCGGCGCGGACCAAGCAGACCGACCTCAGCGTGCCGGAGTTCGCACGCCACGAGGGCCTGGGCGAGTTCTGGTACTACGCACGCACCACCGAGGGGCTGGACTACCCCAGCTACCACCGGTGCCCGGCGGCGGGTCGGAACACGCTGCCTGATCCCGCAGCGGGGACTCCCGCGGGCGAACAGCTCCTCCTGGACAGCCAGGCGCTCGCTGAGGGCCACGACTTCTTCGCCCTCGGGTGCTTCGACGTCTCCCCGGACGGCCGCCGCGCCGCGTACTCGATCGACACCGAGGGCGATGAGCGGTACCACCTCTACTTCGTCGACCTGCTCACCGGCGACCTGCTCCCCGACGAGGTCGAGGAGGTGGCCGCCGGCGGCTGCTGGTCCGGCAACGGTGCGTTCTGCTACCTCACCGTGGATGACGCCTGGCGTCCGGACACGCTGTGGCGCCACCGGTTGGGCGAGACCGGGGACGACCTGCTGCACACCGAGGCCGACGAGCGGTTCTGGCTCGGCGTGGACAGTTCCCGCGACCATCGGTGGGTCCAGCTGGCTGCGGCGAGCAAGACCAGCACCGAGGTGTGGCTGCTCGACACCACCGATCCCGCGGCCACCCTGCGCTCGGTCGCCCCGCGACGCGACGACGTGGAGTACGACGTCGAGATCGCCCGCGACCGACTGTTCATCGTCCACAACGACGGCGCTCCCGACTTCGCGCTCGCCGAGGCTCCGCTGTCGGCGACCTCCGCCGACCAGTGGCGGACCCTGCGCGCCGGTGAGCCGGGGGTGCGGCTGCTGGGCGTCACGGCCTACGACCGCGTGCTGGTGCTCAGCCTGCGACGTGAGGGCCTGCAGCTCGTGGCCCTGCGGTACCGGAACGACGACGGGGACGTCGGCCCGGAGGAACCGCTCGCCTTCGACGAGCCCCTCTACCAGGTGGACGCCGACGACGGCGACGAGGCCGACACCGACCGCATCCGCCTGCACTACCAGTCGATGGTCACTCCGGACCAGGTGATCGAGTACTCCCTGGTCGACGGTTCGCGCACGCTGCTGCGCCAGCGCCCCGTGCTGGACCACCCCGAGCACGGCCCGTACGTCCCCGGCGACTACGTGCAGCGCAGGGAGTGGGCGACGGCTCCGGACGGCACCCGGGTCCCCTTGTCCCTGGTCTATCGGCGAGACACGCCCCTCGACGGTTCGGCGGGGTGCCTGTTGTACGGCTACGGCGCGTACGAGATCAGCATCCCGCCCACCTTCTCGATCGCCCGGCTCAGCCTGCTCGACCGCGGCTACGTGTACGCGGTGGCCCACGTACGGGGCGGCGGCGAGCTCGGGCGCGCCTGGTACGAGGGCGGGAAGCTGGCCGCCAAGCAGAACACGTTCACCGACTTCATCGCCTGTGCCCGGTACCTCGTGGAACAGCGGTTCACCTCGGTCGACCGCCTGGTGGCCGAAGGCGGCAGCGCGGGAGGGCTGTTGATCGGTGCGGCGGTGAATCTGGCCCCGGAGGCGTTCGCCGCCGTCCATGCGGCCGTACCGTTCGTGGACGCCCTGACCACGATCCTCGATCCCGAGCTGCCGCTGACCGTGAGCGAGTGGGATGAGTGGGGGGACCCGCTGCACGACCCCCAGGCGTACGCCCGGATGCGCAGCTACTCCCCCTACGAGAACGTCCGGGCAGGGCAGTACCCGGCGATCCTGGTCACCGCCAGCCTGAACGACACCCGGGTCGAGGTCACCGAGCCGGCGAAGTGGGTCGCCCGGCTGCGGGCCGAGTCGGGTTCGACCCGTCCGATCCTGCTGCGAACCGAGCTCAACGCGGGTCACGGCGGCAGCTCGGGGCGGTACTCCGCCTGGCGTGATGCAGCCTTCGAGCTAGCCTGGATGATCGACGCCACCACGCCTCGTCCGGAAGGTGAGCCGCAGGAGGGCCCTGGGTAAGGGGTTACGTACGACTGCGGTCTGAATCTGACCCCTACGGCTGCTCTCCGGGGATGGTCAGGGGTGTTCAGGGCAGAAAACGGCACCCGTCGCACGTTGTACTGATGACGAGCGAAAGGGAAGCACGTGATTGCTACCGCACACCGGATCCGCAGCACCGACGGCATCGACGGCAAGGACGCGGTTGGACTCTACCTCGACGGCATCGCCAGGACTCCGCTGCTGACGGCGGAAGAAGAGGTTCAGCTGGCCAAGCTGATCGAGGCCGGCCGTTACGCCCAGGCGATTCTCGACGGCACCCTCGAAGACTCCGAGGTCTCGATGCGTCACGTCGACGCGACCAGGGACGAACTGCAGGCGATCGCCGACGAGGGTGAGGCCGCCATGCAGCGCTTCATCACCGCGAACCTGCGCCTCGTCGTCTCCGTCGCCCGCAAGTACGGCCGCGCACAGATGCCCCTGCTCGACCTCGTTCAGGAAGGCAACACCGGGTTGATCCGTGCGGTCGAGAAGTTCGACTACACCAAGGGCTTCAAGTTCTCCACGTACGCCACCTGGTGGGTGCGCCAGTCGATCTCCCGCGGCATCGCCCAGCAGGGACGCATCGTGCGGCTCCCCGTCCATGTCGCCGAGCAGGTCAACCAGGTCTCGGCTGTGCGCCGAACCCTCGAGCGCCGCTTCGGCCGCGAGCCCGAGCTCATCGAGATCGCCAACGAGCTCGGCGTCCCCGAGGAGCAGGTCATCGACCTGCTGCGCCTCTCCCGTGACCATGTCAGCCTTGATGCCCCTGTCGAGGAGGACGGCGACACCGCGCTCGGCGACCTGCTCGCCCGCGAGATGTCGCCCGGCCCCGACGAGGTCGTCCTGGACGCCGAGGACCGCGCCCGCCTGGACGCCATGCTCTCCAGCCTCGACGAGCGTTCCGCCGACGTGGTTCGTCGCCGCTACGGCCTGCTCGACGGCCGCCAGGCGAAGCTCGCCGACATCGCCGCGATCTGGGGAATCACCGCCGAACGCGTCCGCCAGATCGAGCGCCACGCCATCTCGAAGCTGCGGGGAGACTCCGAGGCCGCCTGAGCTCCGGCCCGTCGTCGAACCGTTCCCCGGAAGCCCCAGGTCGCGGCCTGGGGCTTTTGGGTCCCCCGCTCGGTCGCACGCCGTCGGTGAACCGCGGACATCGCCCCTACGTCACCGCTCGTGGGGTGGCGGTGGGGCCGAGGAGCCGGATCAGGCCCTCCTGCGCGCACGAGGCCGCCAGGCGGCCGCCGGAGAAGAGCCGGCCGAAGCTGAACCCGAGGCCCGCCGACGCAGACGGCGAGACCTGGTCGTAGAGCAGCCACTCGTCGGCGCGCGCCGGCCGGTGGAACCACATGGAGTGGTCGATCGAGGCCACCTGCATGTTCGGCCCGCCGAACTCCACCGGGTGCGACACGGTACTCACGGCGAGCAGGGTGAGGTCACTGAGGTAGGCGAGCACGGCCTGGTGCAGCTGCGGGTCGTCGGGAAGCGTGCTCTCCGCCCGCACCCACACCTTCATGGCCGCGTCGCGCTCGCTGTGGGGCTCGAGTGTCGAGGTGTCGGAGGCGAACCGGGTCTCCAGGGCGCCCCACTCCTGGCGCCAGGCCTCCGCGGCCCGGTGCGACCGCGCCCCGAGGACCTCGGACAGGGGCGGGCAGTCCTCGGGCGCCGGCACCCCGACGGGCGTGGAGTCGGCGTGGTCGAGGCCCGGCTCGAGCTCGTGGTAGGACGCCACCATCGTGAAGATGACCCGTCCACTCTGGTCCGCCACCACCCGCCGCGCGGAGAAGTTCGCCCCGTCCCTGGTCCTTTCCACCGCGTAACGGATCGGTGTGCCGGCCACGCCGGCGCGCAGGAAGTAGGCGCCCAGGGAGTGGGCCACCCGCCCGCCCGGGACGGTGCGGTAGCCGGCGGACAGTGCCTGCGCCAGCACCTGACCGCCGAACACGCGCTGGCGTGCGGAACCGGCGTCCTGGCCGTTGAACGTGGCCTCGCCGGTCTGCTCCAGGTCGAGGATCCCGATCAGTTCGTCGACGGACTCCGGCACGGCTAGCGCCGGAAGTCGGTGGGCGGATCCTGTTCGGCGAGGAACTGCTCGACGGCTGCGCCGATCTCCTCCGCGCTCGGCACGGAGGCCGCACCGCTGTCGCTGAGCCGGTCGTACTGCTCCTCCAGGGCCTGCACGACGGCCGGGAAGTCCGCATCCTCCGCCGTCTCGGACTCGATGCTGCTGAGGTTGGCAGCGATGCGCTCGGCCAGCTCGTCCATCGGCAGGTCGAGGCCGGCGGCAGCGGCCATCCGGCGCAGCACCGCATCAGTGGCCTGCGGGAAGGCCGTCTGGGCCAGGTAGTGCGGGACGTGCGCGACGAACCCCTGGGCGAGCATCCCGGCCTGCCCGGCCCGGTACTCCAGCACATGGGAGAAGCTGCCGGGCAGCTGGACGCGATCGATCCACATGGGATTGCCGGTCACGGTTTCCGGGTCGGTGGCATGAGCCGTCACCAGGGTGGGACGAGTGTGCGGGACCGCCATCGGGACACCGGCCACGGTCATCAACCGGGAGACCCCGAGGCGTTCGGCGATGCCGAGGACGGCCGCGGACGCCCGGTTCCACTGCGTGTCGGGCTCCGGGCCGGTGAACAGCAGGAACGGCTTGCCCTTGGCGTCGAAGAGCCGGTGGATGACGAGCGAGTAGTCGGTCATGGACACCCAGTGGTTGGTGTCGAACACCATCTGGGGACGACGCGAGCGGTAGTCGTGGAGCTGGTCGTGGTCGAACTCGACCAGCACGTCGTGGTCACACACCTCGAGCAGGTAACGACCTGCGCTGTGGCTGACCGAGCCGGCATCGATGTAGCCGTCGAGCAGGTGGATCAGGGCAGGCCTCGTGCCCCGAACCGACTCCCACAGTTCGGGGTTGAAGGTGTAGAGCAACCGCGGATCGAGCACGCGGCCACTGTACCCCCGGGTACCCGCCCAGCCCCGGCATTGCGCTGTGGGCTGACGAGCCGCGCCGGGCTCAGGACAAGGGGTGGGAGTGGCCCGCGACGCCGGACGGCGAGAACTCGTTGAGGCGTGCGCCCAGCTCGGCGAGCAGCTCGATCGTGCGGGAGGCCGCCGGGTTCGAGCGGGCGCTGTCGCGCACCAGGGCCACGATCCGCCGATACGGCGTGGGGTTGGTCGGACGGACGTAGGCCACCTCGAACCCCGACCAGCCCAGGGCCAGGCCCGGCACCAGGGCGATGCCGACTCCGGCGGCGACGAACGCGAGGCCGGTGACGTGGTCCTGGGCCCGGGCCACGAAGCGTGGGGTGAAGCCCGCGCCGGCGCAGGCGTCGGTGGACAGGCGGGTGGCGAGGTCGTCGCGGAAGTCGTACTGCACCCAGTCGTCCTCGCTGAACTCGGCCAGGTCCATCGTGCCGGCCTCGGCCAACGGGTGGTCGTGCGGCAGGGCGACCAGGAACTCGTCGATGCCCAGTTCGACGCGCCGGTAGGACGGCGGCACCCGCGGATGGTCCGACGGCACCTCGGTGTGCACCTCGATGTCCGCCTTGCCGGCGTCCTCTGCGCTGTCGGTCTCGTTGATCGACAGCTCCAGCGTCAGGCCCGGGAACTCCTGGCGCAGGGTGCGCGCCACGGCAGGCACCCAGGTGTAGGCGGCCGAGGCGAAGGTGCGCATGGTGAGCTTGTCGGTTGCCCCCTCACGGAGGTCCCGCGCCCGGGCGTCCAGTTTGGCCATGGCCTGGAGGGCTTCGCTGCTCGCCTTGGCCAGTTCGATGGCGGCCGCCGTGGGTTGGATCCCTCGTCCGACCCGTTCCACGAGGGGAAAGCCGACCTCCCGCTCGAGGGTGTGGACGTGCTGGCTGACGGTGGACGGGGTGAGGCCCAGTCGGCGGGCCGTGTCGTTCACGGAACCGCTCGATACCACGGCCCGGAGGATGCGCAATCGGTTGAGGTCGAGCACGCCTCAACAATACGGTATGTACGAATGATCGTTCGGAATACTCAGCTTGTGGCGAATAAACATAGTTGAGAGAATTTCCCCATGTTGAGCTACCCCGTGATCGACCGGGACCAGCAGCGGCTCATCGAGGAACTCGAGTTCGCCCGCCAGTCCGCCATCCGTCCCAGCCTCGAAAAGGCTGAGCGCCGTTCCACCCTGCCCGGCACCCTTACCCGCCGGCTGCAGCACCGCCTCCACCTCGCGAGCGTCTGAGCCACCTCGCCGGCGGTAGCCGTGGGAGAGCCGTTCCATCCCCCTCCAGGAAACGGCCGACCCACACCGCGCGGCCCCGCACTGATGCCGGGGCCGCGCCGCAGGGCAATCAGCTCGAGGACGCCGCAGCGGCCATCGCCGTCCGCACCCGCTTGGCCGACACCGGCACGGCCGTCCCCATCGCCTGGGCGAACAGCCCCACCCGCAGCTCTTCCAGCAGCCAGCCCACCTGCGCCACCGGCGCCGGCAGCGGGCCGGCCGGGTACCGGGCGCACAGCCGGGCGTACTCCTCCTCCAGTTCCCCGATGACGAGCCGGCCCTCGGCCTCGTGGCGGGGGTTGGTCAGGCTCGCATCGAGCCGCCGCGAGATCGCCTTCACATAGGTCGGCAGCCGTCGCCAGGCGTCCGACGGTGTCGCTGCGATGAAGCCGCGGTACACCAGGCCGTCCAGCTGCTCGGTGGCATCCTCCCTGGTCGGGGCGGGCGCCGCGGAGAGCTTGCGCCGCACCTCCCCCGCCAACTGCAGGATCTCGCCGGTCCGTGTCACGGCGTCCTGCATGGACGCTGCCGCCTCCGCTCGCACGCTGGTCGCCAGTCGCTCGAAGCTGTCGGCATCCCGCACGTCCCACAGGCCGCCGACAGCATCGGCCAGTTCGCCGGTGGCCTTGAGCCGCGCGTCGGCGAGCAGGGACGGAACGTCGGAGTAGGGAGAGGTCGCCAGGGCGAGCTTGGTGGCGTTCGCCATCCTCGACACCACCCAGCGGGTGGGGTCGACGGTGGTGAGGACGATCAGGCGCCGCAGCCCATCACGGTGGGAGCGGACCGCCGCAGCTTCCTCGGCGAACACCTGGACGCCCACCCTGCTGACGCGGTCGACCAGGGCCGGGAACCCCGGCATGGGCTCCTCGATCCGTCGCGGGAGCGTGCCGAAGTCCCAGGACGTCGCCCCGGCGTGCGTGAGGTGGCTCGCCGCGGTGTTGAGCGTCTTCTCCACCCGCGGTGCCAGCTGGTCAGCCAGCGCCACGAGGTCGCGTCCCACCACCGGGCGGGCGTCCTCGGCGACCACCCGGAAGCGCACCCGTAGGTGGTCGGGCACGACGTCGGGCTGCCACGCCTCCAGCGGCACCTGGACGCCGGTCAACGCGAGGACGGCCCGGCCCAGCGCGGCCCACAGCGGCTCGTCGGCCGGCCCCGGGTGGTCCTCGAGCCACGCCAGGGCCCGTCGTGCCGTGTCCGGCGCGGGCACGAGCCGGGTGCGCAGGGCCTTCGGCAGGGTGCGGATCAGCTCCGTGGCCACGTCGGCGCGCAGCCCCGGCACCTGCCAGGTGAAGGGCGCCGGCCCCAGCCGGGTGAGCACGGCCAACGGCACCGTGACCGTCACCCCGTCGTGACCGCTGCCCGGGTCGAAGGCGTAGTCGACGTCGAGCTCCTGGCCGGCCGCCGTCCACCGGTCGGGATAGTCGCCCGCGTGCAACTCCGCCTCCGGGGCGACCAGGTCGGCGAGGGTGAGGTCCAGCAGGTGCTCGTCGCGGCGGCGCGCCTCGCGCCACCAGCGGTCGAAGGAGGCGACGCTCGCCACGTCGGCCGGGATGCGCGCGTCGTAGAAGGCGGCGATCGAGGCGTCGTCGAGCAGCAGGTCGCGGCGGCGATTCCGGTCGGCGAGCTGCTCGGCCTCGGCGCGGACGGCCTGGTTGCGGGCCCAGAAGTGGTGCCGTGTCTGCCACTGGCCCTCGACGAGCGCGGAAGTGATGAACACCTCACGGGCGACCACGGGGTCGATCCGGGCATAGCTCACCGGGCGCTCGGCGATGATCGGGACGCCGAGGAGCGTGACCCGTTCGTAGGCGACGCACTGTCCGCCCCTGGCCGACCAGTGCGGTTCGGAGTACGAGTGCTTCAGGAGGTGGCCACCGACCGCCTCGACCCAGGCCGCCTCGATCGGGGCGACCGTGCGGGCCCAGAGTCGCGTGGTCTCCACCAGTTCGACGGCCATCACCAGCGGCGGGTTGGTCGCCGCGGCGCTCGAGCCCGGGTTGATCGCGAATCGCGCGCCCCGGGCTCCCAGGTACTCCGCCGGCCCACGCCGTCGGCCCCGGGCCGGCTTGGCCTGGCTGGCCAGGTCGATCAACCCGACGTGGGAGAGCAGCCCGGACAGCACCGCGGTGTGCACGCGATCCAGGCCGGCGGGGACGTCGTTGCGGTGCAGCCCGAGTTCGGTGCACGCCTCCCGCAGCTGCGTGTGCAGGTCCTGCCACTCGCGCACGCGCAGGAAGTTGAGGTACTCGGCGCGGCACATCCGCCGGAAGGCGTTGCCCGACAGGGCGCGGCGCTGTTCGCGCAGGTAGTTCCACAACCGCCACAGCGCCGCGATGTCGGAGCCGTCGGGAGTCGGCTCGGCCGCCCCGTCCAGCGGTGCCCAGAAGCGCTTGTGGGCGGCGTCGGCCTTCGCCGTCTCCTCCGACGGGCGCTCGCGCACGTCGGGGATGGCGATGCCGGCCACGATCGGCAGCACCTCCCGCAGGCAGCCCTGCCGTTCCGCCTCGACCAGCATCCGGCCCAGCCGGGGGTCGACCGGCAGCCGGGCGAGCGTGCGCCCGACCCGGGTGAGACGGACGGTGCCGTGCGGCGTCCGGCTCTTGCCCGGTCCGGCCGAGCCGAGGTCGATCGCGCCCAGCTCGGTGAGGAGGCGGAGCCCGTCACGGACCTGCCCGGAGTCCGGCGGCTCGACGAACGGGAACCGGGTGATGTCGCCCAGCCCCGCGTCCGCCATCTGCAGGATCACCGAGGCGAGGTTGGTGCGCAGGATCTCCGGCTGGGTGAACTCGGGACGGGAGGCGAAGTCCTCCTCGCTGTACAGGCGGATGCAGACGCCGGGCCCGAGCCGGCCACAACGCCCCGCCCGTTGGTTGGCCGACGCCTGCGAGATCGGCTCGATGGGGAGGCGCTGCACCTTGGTGCGCGCCGAGTACCGCGAGATCCGGGCGAAGCCGGGGTCGATGACGTAGCGGATGCCCGGCACGGTGAGGGACGTTTCGGCCACATTCGTGGCCAGGACGATGCGACGGCCGGTGTGCGGGGCGAACACGCGGTGCTGCTCGGCGGCGGACAGCCGGGCATAGAGCGGGACGACCTCGGTGAAGCGGAGCGGAAGGGCGTTGATCGCGTCCGCGGCGTCGCGGATCTCGCGTTCCCCGGACAGGAACACCAGGATGTCGCCGTCGAGCCGTGAGCTGAGCTCCGTGACGGCGTCGCAGATGGCGTCCACCTGGTCGCGATCGCGGTCCTCCGCCGACCCGGCCACGGGCCGGTAGCGGACCTCCACCGGATACGTACGGCCCGACACCTCGACCACGGGGGCTTCGTCGAAGTGGGTCGCGAACCGCGCGGTGTCGATGGTGGCGGAGGTGATGATCACCTTGAGATCCGGACGGCGCGGCAGGAGCTGCTTCAGGTAACCGAGCAGGAAGTCGATGTTGAGGCTGCGCTCGTGAGCCTCGTCGATGATGATCGTGTCGTAGCGGCGCAGGTCACGGTCGTGCGAGATCTCCGCGAGCAGGATGCCGTCGGTCATGACCTTGACCCGGGTCTGTCGGCTGCGCTTGCTGGAGAACCGCACCTGGAAGCCAACGGTCTCGCCGAGCTCTTCACCCAGCTCCTCCGCCATCCGGGTGGCGACGCTGCGGGCGGCGATCCGGCGCGGCTGCGTGTGGCCGATGCTCCGGCGTCCGGCCAGCAGGCAGATCTTCGGCAGCTGGGTGGTCTTGCCGGAGCCGGTCTCGCCGGCGACGACCAGCACCTGGTGCTCGAGCAGCGCGGCGCGGATCTCGTCCACGTGGGCGCTGATCGGCAGCGCCTCGTCGAAGGCGAGCATCGGCTGGTCAGCGGTCATAGCCGACCCATATTAGTCAGGAGCCGTGGCTCGCCTTCGGCCGGATCACGCCGATCGGGCAGCGGCCGTGGGTCATCAGGCCCCGGATGAGGCCGCCCACGGAGTAGGTCGGGAAGGACGCGTGGACCTCGAGCACCAGCAGGTCGAGTTCCTCGGTGCGAGCGGTGAGGATGTCCAGCGGGTTGCCGTACTCCACTTCGAGGGTGACGTCGACGTCGGCGAAGTCCTCGGCGATCTCCGAGACCATGTCACTCATCCGGGCCCGCGTCACATCGACGGCCGCCTGCTCCTGCTCAGGGGTGGGGCGTCCGCCGATGAACCAGCGTCCTTGCGGCGCCCGGCACACGCTGATCACGACGACCTTCCCGCCATGGTCGCGGCACTCGGTGAGCGCCCATTCCAGCGCCACCGCGCCGCGCGCGGTCGTGTCGACCGCCACGCCGATCAAGCCGGTGCGCTGCTCGTGGACGATGTCGTTCTCCGAGACCACGATGACCGGGCAGTGCGCGGCTCCCACCACGCCCACCGAGGTCGAGCCGATGAACATGCGCTCGCCGGCGGCGCTGGACCGGCGTCCCACCACCACCAGGGATGCCTGGTCGCTGAGCCGGGTGAGGGCCGCCGCCGGATTGCCCAGCACGACGTCGGTGCGGACCCGGTTGTGCGGCAGGCCGGCCGCGACCGCCTCGGCGACGGCCTTGGCAAGCATGTCGGCCGCGCCCTGCTTGATCTCCTCGGGATCGAAGACCACTCCCCAGGCGCTGTTCAGGACCGTGTCGTCCACGGCGTGCACGAGCACGAGCTCGGCGTCGCGTTCCTTCGCCTCCGTGATGCCGTAGGTCAGGGCCTGGTGCGAGTCCTCCGAGCCGTCGAAGCCGACGACGACCCGGGCAGGACCCGCGTAGGGAACGAGCATGTCAACTCCTCGGAAGGTCGGCCGAGACGGCGCGGCCCGAATACGCGAGCGGTGTGATGGCCACTGTTAGCGACCGGTTCCCCGGCGCCCACGGGACGGGCAGGTGGTCGTCGTCGTCGGGAGTGCGGGACGTGGCCTCGCCGCGAACCAGCACGCTCCAGCCCGTCGCGGTCGGGACGTCGATGTCGTCGACCTCGAAGGCGACCCGCACCCGCCCTGCGAGTTCGCTGAGCACGGAGTCGGGATCGACGCGGAAGAGGATCACCTCGCCGGAGACCGCATAGGTGACCGGGAGCACCTGGATGCCCTCGGCGGACAGCCAGCACACCCTGCCGACACTGTGTCCACGCACCAGGTGACGGCATTCGTCCCCCGACAAACGGGTGAAGTGGCCGGTGTCCATCGCGCGAATGTTAGCTCTTTCCGCCCGGTAGCGACGAGGGAACCGCCGAAGTCCGCCCACGCTTCTTCGGCGTCCGGCTCACCGCAGCCAGGTGGACGCCGCCACGATCACCGGGATCGAGGCCAGCGTGGAGACGAAGATCGCGTCCCGGGCGAGCAGGGTGCGCACGTGGTAGCGGCTGGCGATGAGGTAGATGTTCTGGGCCGTGGGCAGGGCGGCGATCACCGTGACGGCCAGCAGGTCGGTCAGGCGGAGGTGGAACACCCACGCGCCAAGGGCGAAGGCGATGGCCGGGTGCACCAGCACCTTGATCGGCGTCACCATGGCCAGCTCGGCGACGTGCGGCCCGCGTCCGGGCAGCGGGTCGAGCCGCAGCGAGATGCCGAAGGCGATGAGCATGGCGGGCACCGCGACCTGGCCCACCATGGTGACCGGCTGCCACAGCAACTCAGGGATCGGGACGTGCAGCGCATTGACCGCGAGCCCGAGCAGGGTACCGACGGTGATCGGGTTGCGGAACGGCAGGGTCAGGTACCGCGACCAGGTGAGGCGGCGTCCCTCGGTGCGGGCGGCGGCCAGGTCCAGCAGCGCCATCGCTGCCGGCTGCAGGATCCCGACCTGGATCAGCATGATCGGCGCCATCCAGGTCATGTCGCCGAGCACGTACGCGGCCACGGGCAGTCCGAGGTTGCCGGCGTTGGTGTAGATCGAGCAGAGGGCACCGACCACCCGTCCGGCGAGGTCGCCACGACCGAACAGCAGGCGGGCGGCGAGCAGGAACACGAAGCCACCGAGGATGATCGCCAGCGCGGACACCAGGAGGGTGGCACTGAACAGGTGGCTCAGGTCTGCCCTCGCGACGAGGGTGAACAGCAGCGCGGGCGAGGCGATCGTGAATGCCAGCCGGCTGAGCATGCGGCGGTGCTGCTCGTTCAGGACGCGGAAGTGCGCCACCAGCCAGCCGACCCCGATCACCGACCAGATGGTGAGGTATCCACTCAGGGCCGCCTGCACGGCGCCCAGCATAGGAGTGCTTACGATGAACCGGTGCCCGAACGCAACCACCTGATCGACCTTGCCCGGGTGGGATCGATGCTGGTCGTCGTGGTGTTCCACGCCCTGCTGTGGCAGGTGTTGCTGGTCGACGGCTCGGTGCGCGTGGTCCCGTGGGCCCCGGGCCCGGTGTTCTGGGCGATCAGCTGGGTGGCGACGATCATTCCCGTGTTCTTCGTGGCCGCCGGCTATGCCAACGCGGTGGTCGTCGACACCTGGCGGGCGTCGCGGGCGCCGTACGCGGCGTTCCTCACCCGGCGGGGCAGCCGGCTGCTGGGGCCGATGTCGCTGTTCCTGATCGTGTTCACGCTCGCCGGCACGGTCGCGATGTGGGCCGGCCAGCCGGGGGCCGCGGCGCTGAGCCGGCAGTTCGCCCAACTGCTCTGGTTCGCCGTCGTGTACGAACTCCTCCTGGCGGCGGCACCGCTGGCCGTGTGGTTGCACGACCGGTTCGGCGGATGGGTGATGCTCCCCCTGCTGCTCGGCGTGGTCGTCGTGGACGTGGCCGCCCGGACCAGCGGAGACCTCAGCCGCCAGTGGGTGAACCTCGCGTTCGCGTGGCCGCTCGCGCACCAGTGGGGCATCGCCTACCACCGCGGGTGGTTCCGCGGCTGGACGGCGGGCCGGCTGGCAGCGGTGATCGGTGCGTCAGCCCTGGCGATCGTGGTGCTGGTGGCCTGGTTCCACTATCCGCCGGCAGCAGTGGCCTGGGCGGACGTGCTCGTGGCCAACCTGCTGCCCCCCACGCTGGCGATCGTGGCCCTGGGGCTGATCCAGGCGTGCGCTCTGGGCCTGCTGGAGCGGGCCGGGCTCGCGTCCCGGCCGGGTGAGCGGACGTCCCGGCTCGTCCGGCTCGCCAACGCGCTGCTGCTCACCGCCTACCTGTGGCACATTCCGGCGATCGTGGTCTCGGCCGGCCTGCTGGTCGGGCTGTCGCTGCTGGTGCCGCCGGCCGCCCCGTTCCTCATGAACCCCCTCCTGCTGGTGGTCGTGGTACTGGTCGTGGTGGCCGTGCTCGTGCCACTCGTCGCTCGCGTGGAGGTGCGCTTCATCCCCCGCTCCGGGCCGGGGCTGCCGCCGCCCGGCGCCGCCGAGGCCGGCTACGCGTTGTTCGCCATCGGCACCTGGGCGATCTGGCAGCTGGGGGCGGTGTTGCATCCGTCCGAGCCCGCCTCGTCGCTCGCGATCATCGTCTTCGCCGCCGGTGCGCTGCTGCTCCACAGGGCCACGCGGCGCACGGCGCCCTAGACTGGCGGCCTGCCGTTTCGCGTCCACGGAAGGCCCCATGGATCCCACGAGCTGGAACCTGCCGTTCCCCGTGCTGGTGGCTGCCCTGTTCGTCATCGTCATGCTCCGGGCCAACGGCACCTACTGGCTGGGCCGGCTTGGTTCGGCGGGCGCGCACCGCACGCGGGTGGGGAGGTTGCTCGACTCCCCCGGCTACGTGCGGGCCGCCGACCGGATCGACCGCTTCGGCGCTCCCGTGGTGGCCCTGTCGTTCCTCACGATCGGCTTCCAGACGGTGGCGAACCTGGCCGCCGGCGTGACCGGGATGAAGCTTCGCCACTACCTGCCCGCGGTGACGATCGGGTCGCTGGCCTGGGCCTTCCTCTACGCCACCCTCGGCTCGGTGGGTGTCGACCTGTTCGGACGGCTGTACGCGGTCTCGCCCGCGCTCGGCATCGGCGGAGGGGTGGTCGTCGTGCTCGCGATCGTCGGCTACGTCCTGTCGCAGCTGAGGCTCCGCAGGGACACGGCTGCCCCGCAGTCCGATGACCGCACCGTGGCCTGAACCGCGGCCTCGACCGGGAGGGCTTCCGGGAGTTCTCCCCCGGCGCCCGCTCCGGGATCATCTATTCTTCGTCCCATGGCAGAGATTCGGAAGTTCGATCCCGCTGCCGGCAATGCGATCGCGCAGGCACTGAAGGCAGCGATGGGCGAGCCGGTCCGCCCGGTCACGCCGGGGAAGCCGGCCACCACGACACCCGCCGAGGCCGACCAGCCGCCCGCGACGACCTGGGTGGCCTTCACGGCGACGCTGCCGACGGACCAGTCCTAGACGGGCGGCCCCGAGGGCTGCAGTCAGTCGGCTGAGTCGTTCGCCGTGACGCCGGCGCCGTCGTCGTCGGAGTCGACGTCCTCCGGGTAGTTCTTCGGCTCGCCGTGCTGCACCTGGCCCGCGGCCGCCGCGTCGGGGGTGGCATCGAGCGGCTCACTGGCCACCGTTGGCTCGCTCAGGTTCTGGACCTCGGACCTCTCACTCATGCCTGCTCCCTGGTCGATCTGCTGTGGAAACTCCCCTTACCCGGGCGCAGGCTCGCCCAGTCCCGGCCCCGGAATTGCCACAAGCTGTGAGTTGAGCCGTGACATCAACGCCCAACTCACAGCTTGCGAGGGTCGGTCAGCTGCAACCGCTGGTGGACCCGCAGCCCTCGCAGATGTAGCAGGAACCCGAGCGACGCATCTTGGTGCCACAGGTCAGGCACAGCGGAGCGTCGACACTCAGCCCGGACAGCTTCTCCAGCACCTCCGCCGTCGAGTGGGCGGTCATCTCCACCAGCGCCGGCTGGTTGGGCCCGTCGGCGTGCACGTGGATCTCGTCACCGGCGTCGTTCTTGAGCGACTCCGACTCGATCAGCTCGGCCTCGTCCTCCTCCGACAGGTACTTGCCGGTCTCCACGTACCGCGCGCGCTCCGCCGCGGTGTGGATGCCGAGCTCCGCCCGCTCGTCGAAGGACAGGTAGTCCAGCGCCAGCCTGCGGAAGATGTAGTCCATGATCGACTGCGCCATCCGCACGTCCGGGTCGTCGGTCATGCCCGCCGGCTCGAACTTCAGGTTGGTGAACTTCTGGACGAACTGCTCCAGCGGCACGCCGTACTGGAGGCCGATGGAGACCGCGATCGAGAACGCGTCCATCACGCCGGCGAGCGTCGAACCCTGCTTGCCGAGCTTCAGGAACACCTCGCCCAGGTTGCCGTTGTCGTACTGGCCGGAGGTCATGTAGCCCTCCGCGCCGGCCACCGAGAACGAGGTGGTGCGGCTGATCCGCGACTTCGGCAGGCGGTTGCGTCGCGGGCGGTACTCCACCCGCACCTCCGGCTCGGGCCTGGCCTCCGCCTTCCCCTCCGCCTTCTTGCCGTCACTCAGCGGCTGGCCGACCTTGCAGTTGTCGCGGTACACCGCGAGGGCCTTCAGGCCGAGCTTCCAGCCCTGCAGGTACACGTCGGCGATCTCCTCGACCGTCGCACTCTCCGGCAGGTTGACCGTCTTGCTGATCGCGCCGGAGAGGAACGGCTGCACCGCTGCCATCATCCGCACATGGCCCATGGGCTTGATCGAGCGCTGGCCCATCGCGGTGTCGAACACCTCGTAGTGCTCCGGCTTCAGGCCGGGAGCGTTCACCACATGACCGTTGGTCGAGATGTAGTCGACGATCGCCTCGGCGGTCTCCTCGGTGTAGCCGAGCCGCTTCAGCGCCCGCGGGATGGTCTGGTTGACGATCTGCATGGAGCCGCCGCCGACCAGCTTCTTGAACTTGACCAGCGAGAAGTCCGGCTCGATGCCGGTGGTGTCGCAGTCCATCATGAAGCCGATGGTGCCGGTCGGCGCGAGGACGGAGGCCTGTGCGTTGCGGAAGCCGAACTTCTGGCCCAGGCTGACCACCTGTGCCCATTCCGCCGCCGCCGCCGCGTGGATCGGCTTGTCGAGACCGTCGAACGTGCGGGCGTCGTCGTTGGCGGCCTGGTGCTTGCGCATCACCCGCTGATGGGCGTCCGCGTTGCGGGCGTACCCGTTGTAGGGCCCGACCACCGCAGCGAGTTCCGCGGAGCGCCGGTAGGAGGCGCCGGTCATCAGCGACGTGATGGACGCGGCGAGCGCACGCCCACCCTCGGAGTCGTAGCCCTTGCCCACGGCCATCAGCAGGGCGCCGAGGTTGGCGTAGCCGATGCCGAGCTGGCGGAAGTTGCGGGTGGTCTCGCCGATCGACTCGGTCGGGAAATCGGCGAAGCAGATCGAGATGTCCATCGCGGTGATGATCAGCTCGACGGCCTTGGTGAACAGTTCGACGTCGAAGGTGTCGTCCTCGCGCAGGAACTTGAGCAGGTTGAGGCTGGCCAGGTTGCAGGAGCTGTTGTCCAGGCTCATGTACTCCGAGCACGGGTTGGACGCGGTGATCCGGCCGGTCTCGGGATTGGTGTGCCAGGCGTTGATCGTGTCGTCGTACTGCAGGCCCGGGTCGGCGCACTCCCAGGCGGCCTGGGAGATCTTGCCGAACAGGTCGCGGGCGTCCACCGTCTCGATGACCTCGCCGGTCATCCGTGCGCGAAGGCCGAACTCGGTGCCCTCCTCCACGGCGCGCATGAACTCGTCGCTCACCCGGACGGAGTTGTTGGCGTTCTGGTACTGGACGCTGACGATGTCCTTGCCGCCGAGGTCCATGTCGAAACCGGCGTCGCGCAGCGCCCGGATCTTGTCCTCCTCGCGCGCCTTGGTCTCCACGAACTCATAGATGTCGGGGTGGTCGACGTCGAGGACGACCATCTTGGCCGCGCGACGGGTGGCGCCGCCGGACTTGATGGTGCCGGCGGATGCGTCCGCGCCCCGCATGAAGGAGACCGGTCCGGAGGCGGTGCCGCCCGAGGAGAGGAGTTCCTTGCTCGACCGGATGCGGGACAGGTTGAGGCCGGCGCCGGAGCCGCCCTTGAAGATGAACCCCTCCTCCTTGTACCAGTTCAGGATCGAGTCCATCGAGTCGTCGACGCTGAGGATGAAGCAGGCGCTGACCTGCTGGGGGCTCAGGGTGCCCACGTTGAACCAGACCGGGGAGTTGAAGCTGAAGTACTGGTTCAGCAGCATCCAGGTGAGCTCGTGCTCGAAGATCTCGGCGTCCTCGCCGCCGGCGAAGTAGCCGTACTCCTCGCCCGCCTTGCGGTAGGTGCGCACCACGCGGTCGATCAGGGTCTTCAGGCTGGCCTCGCGCTGCGGGGTGCCGAGGGCGCCGCGGAAGTACTTGGTCGTGACGATCGTCGAAGCGTTCAGGCTCCAGAAGGTCGGGAACTCCACCCCGCGCTGCTCGAAGACGTGCTCGCCGGTCTTCCAGTTGGTCTGCACCACATCGCGCAGCTCCCAGGTGACCTGGTCGTAGGGGTGCACACCGGCGGTGGTGAACACCCGGTTGATCTTCAGTCCCGGCGACTTCCTCCCCGCCCGCGGGGTGGCCTTCTGGGTCTCGGTCATGGTTGGGCTGCCTTTCGATATCTGTGGAGGGTGGAGAGGGACTTCAGTGCGAGACGAGCGCCGCGCGGCGCAGGCTCTCGATCTCGGCCTCGAAGTCATCGACCGAGTCGTAGTGCTTGTAGACAGAGGCGAACCGCAGGTACGCCACGGAGTCGAGCTCACTGAGCGGGCCGAGGATCGCCAGGCCGACATCGTCGGCCGGAATCTCCGCCTGGCCGCTGGCCCGCAGGGTCTCCTCCACCCGCTGTCCCAGCCGAGCCAGGTCGGCCTCGGACACGGGGCGGCCCTTGCAGGCCTTCGCGACGCCGGTGATGACCTTCTCGCGGGAGAACGGCTCGACGACGCCGGAGCGCTTCACGACCACCAGCTGCATCTGCTCGAGCGTGGTGAACCGCCGCTCGCACTGGGGGCACTGGCGCCGGCGGCGGATGCTGGTGCCGTCCTCGGCCACCCGGCTGTCCAGGACACGGGTATCGGTGTGACGGCAGAAGGGGCAGTGCACTTCCCGACTCCTTTCGTGGACGGCGGCCGGAGGGTGGCCAGTGGACGGCGCAGTGGACGATGCTGTGGATAACTTGTGTGCTGTGACCACAATCTGTGGAGGAACCACAACGCTGTAACTACTACATATAGAGGTTATGCCTGAGGAGGTCGTCTGGCAAGGCCGCGCGTTTCGCGTGTCGCGAAAGGGACCGAATTGCGGACGCCGACCGGCCCCCCGCCCGGTCGGCGTCCGTGCGCCGGGGCGGCTCAGCCCCGGACAGCCCCCACCACGGAACCGAACTCGTGCGCGGGCGAACCGCTCAACGGAGCGTCGCTCACCGCGAGGAAGCTGCCGAGGAGCACCACGGCCGCCGTCGCGACGACCGCGAGGAAGAAGACGACGACGACGGCGATTCCGCGGTCGGTGAGGTGCCAGCCGGCCGTCGGCCTCGCAGGCGAAACCTCCGGACGTTCCGCCGCAGCGAGGCGACGCACCTGCGGCGCGGCGACGCCGAGCGGTCGACCGCCGGGCAAAGCTCCCGCCTGGGGACGGGCCTTGGGCGAGCCGTCGACATGCTTCCAGCGCCCGGGCTGCGGGCGGGTGGGGACCGGAACGTACAGGTCGTCGACCAGCAGGGCGCTCATGGCATCTCCTTCGTGCTCGAACAGATGTTCGATACCCTTTGTATACGAACGCGTGTTCGCAATCAAGCAATTCGAACAATCGTTCGCCCGCGTGTCGGGCGTGGAACCAGCCTCACACCCGCCTCTGACACCGCCCTCGCCGGGCCGTCGGCGTCCGCACCCGCGACACGCTCGAACATGTGTTTGATTCCGTCCGCGGCGCTCGCTAGCGTGCTGCCATGGCAAGCAAGGCAGAACCCCCGGCCCGCAAGCGGGGCCGACCGCGCAAGGAAGACATCGCCCGCCAGTTGGGAACGAAGGTGAGCCACCTGCCCGACGGGCCCGCCGATGCCGAGGGCCTGACCGCACGTCAGCGCCGCATCCTCGAGATCATCCGTGACGACCTGCTCAGCCGGGGCTACCCCCCGAGCATCCGCGAGATCGCTGACCGGGCCGGCCTGGCGTCCTCGTCCTCGGCGGCGCACCAGCTCAAGGTGCTGCAGGCCAAGGGCTTCATCTTCCGCGACCCGCACCGGCCCCGGGCCCTGGAGGTCCGGCTGCCCGACTCGATGTCGGTGCCTGAGGAGGTCGCGCCCGTCCGGTTCGTCGAGCCCGACCTGCCCGCTCCTGCCGCACGATCGGTGGAGGTCCCGATCCTGGGACGGATCGCTGCCGGCGGCCCGATCCTCGCCGAGCAGGCCGTGGAGGACGTGTTCGCCCTGCCGCGCCAGCTGGTCGGCGAGGGCACCTTGTTCCTCCTGGAGGTCAAGGGCGACTCGATGATCGACGCGGCCATCTGCGACGGCGACTACGTGGTCGTCAGGCAGCAACCGGACGCGGTGAACGGCGACATCGTGGCAGCACTCCTGGGCGACGAGGCCACGGTGAAGACGTTCAAGCGCACGCCGGGCCAGGTGTGGCTCCTCCCCCACAACCCGGCCTACGAGCCGATCGACGGCAACTCCGCGTCGATCCTCGGCAAGGTCGTGGCGGTCCTGCGGCGGGTCTAGCCATTCGCGTCGAGATCCGGGTGAAGCCCGGGGCGGGTCGGACGAGGGTCGGCGGTCGCTACGGCGATGGTGCCCTCGTCGTCGCCGTCCAGGCGCCGGCGGTGGACGGCCGCGCCACGCGGGCGGCGCTCAAGGCGGTCGCCGAGGCCTTCGAGGTTCCTGCCGGGGCCGTCACGCTGGTAGCGGGTGCCACGAGTCGCACCAAGGTGGTCGAGGTCCCCGGTGGCAGCGCGGGGAGGCTCGAGGAGCTCCTCGGGTCCTGAGCGCCCGCGCACAGGCAGGCCTAGGAGGCCTCCCCGAGCCGTCGGAGCGCGGCGATGGCGGTCTCACGGTCGGTGGTCATCCAGAAGTCGGGCATCGACGCCTTGAGGAAGCTCCCATAGCGCGCGGTGACCAGCCGGGGATCGAGCACCGCGACCACACCTCGGTCGGTGAGCGTGCGGATCAGGCGTCCCGACCCCTGGGCCAGGAGCAGCCCGGCGTGGGTCGCCGCCACCGCCATGAAGCCGTTGCCGCCGGCTTCCGAGACCGCCTGCTGCCTGGCCTGCATCAGCGGGTCGTCCGGCCGTGGGAACGGGATCTTGTCGATCACGACGAGCCGGCAGGTGTCGCCGGGCACATCGATGCCCTGCCACAGCGAGAGCGTGCCGAACAGCGAGGCTTCGGGGTCCTCGACGAACTCCGTGGTGAGCCGGGTCAGGTGCGCGTCCCCCTGGCACAGCACCAGACGCTCCGGCACGTGCTCGCGGCAGTAGCGTGCGGCCGCCTCTGCGGCCCGCTGGGACGCGAACAGGCCCAACGTGCGGCCGTCGGCGGCCCAGAGGAGCTCGGCCACCTCGGCCAGGACCTCGGGCGTGATGCCGTCGCGGCTGGGCGGCGGCAGGTGCCGCGCCACGTAGAGGATGCCCTGCCGGCGGTAGTCGAAGGGCGACCCGACGTCGATGCCGCGCCAGGGCGCCGCGTCCTCGCCGGCCAGGCCGAGGGAGGCGGCCACGGAACGGAAGTCTCCACCGATCTTCAGGGTGGCCGAAGTGAGCACGACCGGATGGCTGTCGAAGACCTGGCTGCGCAGCAGGCCGGCGACCGACAGCGGGGCGCAGTTGACCTGGCGCCCGAACCGCTCCGACTCCGACACCCACACCACGTCGGACTCGTCGAGCTTCGCCATGCGTTCGGCGATGTCGAAGACCTCCTGCGCGGCTGCCTGCGCCTGCCTGCGGTCGGTCTCCTCGTCCTTGCCGCCGGCCAGCCCGCTGATCACGGCGCGGGCGGCGATCCGCACCGTCCGCAGCGCGTCGACGATCTCGGACGCCGGGTCGGTGACCCGCCCGACGCCCCCGGCATCCAGGCCCAGCTGCAGCGAGTCCCCGGCGTCGAGGAAGGCCAGGCCCACCTCGTCGGTGAGCCAGGCGAGGCAACGCCGGGCCACCCGTTCCACCAGCGACGGGCTGAGCTCGACCGACGCGGCGCCGGTGACCCGGCTGACGAGTTCGTGGGCCTCGTCGATCACGAGCCCGTCGTAGTCGGGCAGCGCCGTGCCCCCATGGAGGGCGTCCACGGCGAGCAACGCGTGGTTGGTCACGACCAGTTGGCTCGCCCGCGCGCGCTCCCGGGACTTCTCCACCAGGCAGTCGGCACCGTAAGGGCAGCGCTGTGCCCCGAGGCATTCACGGACCGGCACCGACACCTGCGCCCACGCCAGAGGCGTGTGGGCAGGCGCGTCGTCACGGTCGGCGAGACGGCCGGCTTCCGCCTCCTCCTCCGCCCAGCGCCGCAGCGCCACGACCTCCGCGCCCAGGCCGGTGGCCTCCCCCGGCTCGGGCAGCAGCGCCTCCTGCTCGGCACCCTGCCCGTCGCGGACACGCAGGAGGCACGCGTAGTTGCTGCGCCCCTTCAGCACAGCGGAGGTGATGGTCTGCCCGGTGACCTGCTCGCAGGCGGCCACGGCGGCGGGGATGTCCTTGCCGCCGAGCTGCGCCTGCAGGGCGAGCGTCGCGGTGGCGATCACGATCCGCGACTCGGGGTGCTCCACCAGGCTGGCCAGCGCGGGCGCGAGGTAGCCCAGCGACTTGCCGGTACCGGTCCCGGCCTGGACGAGCAGGTGCTCTCCGCTCTCCAGCGTCCGGCTCACCTCGGCGGCCATGGTGTCCTGGCCGGGGCGCTCGTGCCCGCCGATGCCGGCCACCGCAGCGGTGAGGATGCCTCCGGCCAGCGCGTCCTCAGGCATCTGCGGCGTAGCGGGCGAGCTCTCCGGCGAGGTCGGGGTTCACCCGTGCGACCACGCGGGTGCCGTGCTCGGTGTGCTCGCTGCTCACGAACTCGCCGGTGAGGTGGATCTTGTTGATCAGGTCTCCCCGGTCGTACGGCACCAGGGCGCGCACCTCGACCTCGGGTCGGGGCAGGCGCTCCTCGAGACGTTCGCGCAGCTCGGCGATGCCGGCCCCGGTGCGCGCCGAGACGAACACCGCGTCCGGGTAGCGGCCACGTAGCGCCAGCAGCGCGTCGGGGTCCGCGGCGTCCACCTTGTTCACCACCAGCTGCTCGGCCACGGCCGCGGCGCCGATCTCGCCCAACACCGTGCGCACCGCGGCGATCTGGCCGAAGGGGTCGGGATCCGAACCGTCGACGACATGCACCAGCAGGTCGGCGGAGACCGACTCCTCTAGGGTGGAGCGGAAGGCCTCCACCAGGTCGTGCGGCAGGTGGCGGATGAACCCGACCGTGTCGGTGAGGGTGAACACCCGGCCGTCCGCGGTCTCGGTCCGCCGCGTGGTCGGATCGAGGGTGGCGAACAGCGCGTCCTCCACGAGCACGCCGGCACCGGTCAGCCGGTTGAGCAGGGAACTCTTGCCGGCGTTGGTGTAGCCGACGATGGCCAGGCTGGGCACCTGGTTGCGCGTGCGCTGGGCGCGCTTGGTGTCGCGGACGGACTCCAGATCGCGCAACCGGCGCCGCAGGATCGCGATCCGCGTCTTGATGCGGCGCCGGTCGGTCTCGATCTTGGTCTCCCCCGGCCCGCGCCCGCCGATGCCGGCGCCCGCAGCCGCCCGTCCGCCCGCCTGACGGGAGAGGTTGCCGCCCCAGCCGCGCAGGCGCTGCCGCAGGTACTGCAACTGGGCGAGTTCCACCTGCGCCTTGCCCTCCGAACTCTTCGCGTGCTGGGCGAAGATGTCGAGGATGAGGGCGGTGCGGTCGATCACCTTGACGCCGACCCTGTCCTCCAGGTTGCGCAGCTGTGCGGGCTCGAGCTCGCCGTCGCAGATCACGGTGTCCGCCCCGGTCGCCACCACGACCTGCCGCACCTCGTCCACCTTGCCGCGGCCGATGAACGTCGCCGGGTCGGGCGTGCTACGGCGCTGGACGAGGCCTTCGAGGACCTGCGAGCCGGCCGTCTCGGCGAGCAGCTTCAGTTCGGCCATGGCATTGTCGGCGTCGACTTCGCTGCCGGTCGTCCACACGCTCACCAGGACCACCCGCTCGAGCTGGAGCTCGCGGTATTCGACCTCCGTGATGTCAGCCAGCTGGGTGGACATGCCGGCGACACGGCGCAACGAGATGCGGTCGGCCAGGTCGAACTGGTCGCCGTCGGGATCGAGGTCTTCGGTGTCGGGCTCGTAGGGCAGGTAGGTCATGGTCTCAATTCGGAAGAGTGCAGGTTCCGCGGGCGACGATCACGGCCGGCCCGGTGAGCACGGCCTCCTCGCCCGCGAGGTCCACCTCAAGCGTGCCACCCGGCACCTCGACGGTGTAGTGGTCAAAGTCGTGCATGGCCGCCGCGGCAGCCACCACCCCGGTGCCGCACGAACTCGTCTCGCCGACGCCGCGCTCGTGCACGCGCAGCCGGATACGGCCCGGCCCCTCCCGGACCACGAACTCGACGTTGACGCCATCGGGGAAGGCGCCGGACGGTTCCCAGGCCGGCGGGCGGCCGAGCTCGAGCGCGTCCAGTTCCTCGGCGGAGGTGAGCACGGCGACCGCGTGCGGGTTGCCGACGTCGACCGACGTGGCCGACCACCGGGACTCCCCGACGCCGACGGTGACCGGCGTGCCGAAGCGGACGGCACCCATGGTGACCGCGATCCGTCCATCGGGCAGGAAGGTGCCCTTCCGGAGGCCGGCTCGGGTCAGCACGTCGACGTCGGTGCCGGTGACCAGGCCCTCCTCGTCAAGGTAGCGGAGGAAGACCCGCAGGCCGTTGCCGCACATCTCGGCGATCGAGCCGTCGGCGTTGCGGTAGTCCATGAACCAGGTGCCCGCCGGGGCGCCCGCTCCGGGGACGCTCTCGGCCCGCACCGCGCGGAGGACGCCGTCGGCTCCGATCCCCCCGCGCCGGTCGCACAGGAACGCGACCTGGCCGGCGGTGAGGTCGAACAGGTTGTCGGGGTCGGCGAAGAGGACGAAGTCGTTGCGGGTGCCGTGCCCCTTGGCGAACTCGATGTGCACAGCCAGCCTCCTATCCACCGTGCACGATACCTTCCACCACCGACGCCATCGCTGCCGCCGCCCCCGGCCCGGCGGGCAGCCACTCGATCCGTGGATCGCGGCGGAACCAGCCCAGCTGCTTGCGCGCGAACCTGCGGGTGCCGGTGATGGTGGCGGCGCGGGACTCGTCGTCGGTCAGCTCGCCGTCGAGGAACGCGAGGACCTGGCGATAGCCCAGGGCACGCGAGGCCGTCCGCCCCTCCCTGAGGCCGAGCCCGACCAGTCCCTCCACCTCCTCGACCAGCCCCTCGTCCCACATCCGGTGCACCCTGCTCTCGATCCGCTCGTCCAGGACGTCCCGTGGCACGTCGAGCCCGAACTGCAGCACGTCGTCCAGCGCGTAGGCCCACCCGGGCAGCGTCGAGGTGAAGCTGCCGGTGAGCTCGAGCACCTCGAGCGCCCGGACGGTGCGGCGCGCATTGCCCGGCAGGATCCCTGCCGCCACCTCCGGGGCCAGAGCGGCCAGCCGGGCGTGCATCGCCGCAGCCCCCACTGCTGAGAGTTCCTCCTCCAGGCGCGAGCGGACGGCCGGGTCGGTCCCGGGGAATGCGAGGTCGTCGAGGATCGCGTGGACGTAGAGCGCCGAGCCACCCACGAGCAGCGGCACCACGCCCCGGGCACGGCAGTCCGCGATCGCAGCCCTGGCCAGGGCCTGGAAGTCGGCGACGCTGGCGGCCTGCGTGACGTCCAGGATGTCGATCAGGTGGTGCGGGACGCCCCCACGCTCGGCGAGGGTGGGCTTGGCGGTGCCGATGTCCATGCCCCGGTAGACCAGCATCGAATCGGCGTTGACCACTTCCGTCCCGATCCGCGACGCCGCGAGGCGGTGCGCGAGCTCCACGGCGACCGCGGTCTTGCCGCTGGCCGTGGGTCCGTTCAGGGCGAGGACCGGGAGGGACACGTCGTGCATTGTCTCAAGTCCTGCGACGGGGTGCTTGGCAGGGCGCGGTGGCGGGCACACAATGGAAGTCGCAGCCAGGACGGCCCTGGCGCCGGGAGCAGAAAGGAGGTCGCATGGATATCGTTGAACAGATCAAGGGTGCCGTGGCCGGCCACGAAGCTGAAGTCTCACAGGGCATCGACACGGTCGGTGACTTCGTGGACGAGAAGACCGGCGGCCAGCACGCGGCCCAGGTGGATCAGGCCCAGGATTTCCTCAAGGAACAACTGGGGGGCACCGCCCGTTGAACCCGATCCGCTGATCTGGCGCGGGAGCCCTTTCCCGCACAACGACCGAAGGACCCGAGGGGTCGGCCCGAGTGGCCGGCCCCTCGGCCCGTCTTCGGAGCCGGGTGCTACGCCCGCACCAGCTTCGGCAGGCCGAGGTTGGTGCCGGCGGCTGGGGCGGCCGGGGCAGCGGTGCGGGCCTCCCAGGCGTCGCCCCCGCGCGTACGGCGCAGGCCGACCAGCCCGCCGTCGGCGTTCAGGTGGTGCGGAGCGGCATGGCTGACCCTCACCTGGGCGATGTCTCCCGGTCGTGGGCGCAGGCCCGGTTCCTCCGGCACCCGCACGTGCACGAGCCGGTTGTCCCTCGCCCGGCCGGACATGCGATGGGTGGCCGCGTCCTTGCGTCCCTCGCCGTCGGCGAACAGCACCTCGACGGTCTGTCCCTCGAGCGTGCGGTTCTCGGCCCAGGCCACCTCGCCCACCAGGTCGACCAGGCGCTCGTAGCGCTCCCGCACGACCTCCTTGGGTACCTGGTCGGGCATGGTCGCCGCGGGGGTCCCGGGACGGATCGAGTACTGGAACGTGAATGCGGCGGAGAACCGGGAATCGCGCACGACGTCGAGGGTCGCCTGGAAGTCCTCCTCGGTCTCGCCCGGGAAGCCGACGATGATGTCGGTGGTGATCGCCGCGTGCGGAATCGCGGCGCGGACCCGGTCGAGGATCCCCAGGAACCTCTCGCTGCGGTACGAGCGCCGCATGGCCTTCAGCACACGGTCCGAACCCGACTGCAGCGGCATGTGCAGCGACGGCATCACGTTGGGCGTCTCCGCCATGGCGGCGATCACGTCGTCGGTGAACGCGGCCGGATGCGGCGACGTGAACCTCACCCGCTCGAGGCCCTCGATCCCGCCACAGGCCCGCAGGAGCTTCGCGAAGGCCCCGCGGTCCCCGAACTCGACGCCGTAGGTGTTGACGTTCTGGCCGAGCAGCGTGATCTCCTGCACGCCCTCATCGACCAGGGCCCTGATCTCGGCGAGCACGTCGCCCGGCCGGCGGTCGCTCTCCTTGCCGCGGAGCGCCGGGACGATGCAGAAGGTGCAGGTGTTGTTGCAGCCGACACTGATGGAGACCCACGCGGCGTAGGCGGAGTCACGGCGTGTGGGCAGCGTGGACGGGAAGCGCTCCAGCGACTCCAGGATCTCCACCTGGGCCTCGTGCTGCACGCGGGCGCGTTCGAGCAGGACCGGCAGCGAGCCGAGGTTGTTGGTGCCGAAGACCACGTCCACCCACGGCGCCTTCTCCACCACGAGCTGGCGGTCCTTCTGGGCCATGCAGCCGCCGACGGCGATCTGCATGCCTTCGTGGGCCAGCTTGACCGGGGCGAGGTGCCCGAGGTTGCCGTACAGCCGGTTGTCGGCGTTCTCGCGCACCGCGCAGGTGTTGAACACCACCACGTCGGCCCGGGCGCCGGGCTCGGCCGCGGCGTAGCCGGCGTCGAGCAGGACGCCGGCGATCCGTTCGGAGTCGTGGACGTTCATCTGGCAGCCGTAGGTGACCACCTCGAAGGTACGCATGACGAGGTACTTTACCTGCCGTCCCGTGCGCGCCCGCGACTCACTTCGCCAGCGCCACCGCGCGCGACTCCCGCACCACGGTCACCTTGATGCTGCCGGGGTACGTCAGCTCCTCCTCCACCCGCTTGGCGATGTCGCGGGCGATCGCGGCCGACTGGACATCGTTGACCAGCTCCGGGGTCACCATCACGCGGATCTCGCGACCGGCCTGCATGGCGAACACCTTGTCGACGCCCGGGTGCTCCTTGGCGATGTCCTCGAGCCGCTGGAGGCGCTTGACGTACATCTCGAGGCTCTCCCGGCGGGCCCCGGGCCGGCTGCCGCTGATCGCGTCCGCCGCCTGGGTGAGGACGGCCTCGACGGTGCGGGGCTCGACCTCGTTGTGGTGCGCCTCGATGGCGTGGACGATGTCGGGGTGCTCGCCGTGGCGGCGGGCCAGGTCGGCACCGACCTTGGCGTGGGAGCCCTCGGCCTCGTGGGTGAGGGCCTTGCCGATGTCGTGGAGGAAGGCGGCACGACGGCAGGTGTCGATGTCGAGCCCGAGCTCCCCGGCCAGCAGCGCAGCGATGTGGCCGCACTCGATCAGGTGCTTGAGAACGTTCTGGCCGTAGGAGGTGCGGTACTGCAGGGCGCCGAGCACGGGCAGCAGGCCCGGCGCGAGGTCGGTGATGCCCATCTCGATCAGGGCGTCCTCGGCGGCGCGGATGCACAGCTCGTCCACCCGGCGCTTGCTCCGCTCGTGCACCTCCTCGATGCGCGCCGGATGGATGCGTCCGTCCGCGACGAGCTCGGTGAGGGTGAGCCGCGCGGTCTCCCGGCGCACCGGGTCGAAGCAGGAGAGCAGCACGCTCTCCGGGGTGTCGTCGATGAGCACGTTCACGCCGGTGATCTGCTCGAAGGCCCGGATGTTGCGCCCCTCGCGGCCGATGATGCGTCCTTTCATCTCGTCGCCCGGCAGTGGGACGCTGGCGACCACCGACTCGGTGGTCTGCTCGGCGGCGAGCCGCTGCATGCTGGTCACGATGATCCGGCGGGCGGTGGCGTCAGCGGTGCGCTTGGCCTCCGACTCGATCTCCCGCGTCAGCTGGGCGGCATGCAACCGGGCGTCCTTCTCGACGTGGGCCATCAGTTCGAGCCGGGCCTGCTCCGCGCTCAGTCCCGCGGCGGTGGCGAGGGCCTCGACCTGCAGGGCCTCGGCCTCCTCGAGGTGGGCCTCCCTGCGGTCGAGGCCCGCGGCGATCTGGTCGAGATGGGCCTCCCGGTTGTGCATCTCCTCCAGGTACCGGTTCAGCCGGTCCTCACGCTCGGCCAGCAACTCCTCGCGGCGATCGGCGGCCTGGCGCCGGCTGCGCAGTTCCTCCTCGACGGCTGCCGGGACGACGGCGTGGGCCGGCGGGTTCGGAGCAGTCATCCCCCGGCGTGCCTCCCGGGCATCACGGGGGGGCCCGGGGCGGCGTCGTCCGCCGCGTTGCGCGGTTCCGCCCCGCAGCAGGACCACCAGGAGCACGACGACGCCGATGGTGACCACGACGAGGACGCCCACGAGGACTGTCAGCACGACGATCTGATCCATGGCGTCCTCCTCGAGCGGTCCGTGGGGACGCCGAGGGGCCCAGTCCTGCTGCGAGCAGAGCCGTCCGACGGCCACGGCGGACGGCAAATCAGGCCCGGCCGTGCCGAGCCTCAAGGTATCGCGGGGTTCAGTCCCCAGTGATGGTCAGTCAGTCGCTCAGGAATGGGTCCGCGGACGCACCCAAGCGCAGGGTAAGGCCGCGCCGGTCATTCCGCAAGGTCAGGCAGGTCGGCCAGCACCTCCCGGGTGACCTGGGCGACCACCGAGGCGGAGAAACCCCGCCGGGCGAGTGCTCCGGCGAGCCTGCGGTAGCGGACCTGCGGGTCGAGGCCGGCGAGCGAGCCGGCCTTGCGTTCGGCGAGGCCACGCGCGACGGCGTAGTCCCGATCACCGTCGAGCTCTGCGACCGCCGCGTCGATCACGTCCCGGTCGACGCCCTTCTCGGAAAGCTCCTGCAACAGCGCGCGCCGGCTCTTCTGCCGCCGGGCGCCGGCCTCCAGCCAGTCACGCGCGAACGTCGCGTCGTCGATCAGGCCGACGTCCTCCAGCCGGTCGAGCACCTCGCGCGCGGCGTCCGACGGCACGTTCTTGCGCGCCAGGGCCCGCCCCAGCTCCGCGCGGCTACGGGCGCGCACGGTCAGCTGGCGCAGGGCGATCTCCCGCGCGACCGCGACGGGGTCACCGTCGGCCGTGTCGTCCTCGTCGGCCGGCTCCGCGCGCATCAGGTCAGAACTCCACCTCGCCGGTGATGGGGTCGATACCGTCAGGGACCTCCGCGTGCGCGCCCACACCGAGCTGGGTGAGGATGCGCCGCTCGATCTCCGCCGCCACCTCGGGATTGGCCCTGAGGAACGTGCGGGCGTTCTCCTTGCCCTGGCCGAGCTGGTCGGCCTCGTAGGTGAACCACGCGCCGGCCTTGCGGATGATGCCGCAGTCGACGCCCAGATCGATCAGGCTGCCTTCACGGCTGATCCCCTGGCCGTAGATGATGTCGAACTCCGCCTGCTTGAACGGCGGCGCCACCTTGTTCTTGACGACCTTCACGCGAGTGCGGTTGCCCACCATCTCGGAGCCGTCCTTGAGGGTCTCGATGCGACGTACGTCGAGCCGCACCGAGGAGTAGAACTTCAGCGCGCGGCCACCGGTGGTGGTCTCCGGCGAACCGAACATGACGCCGATCTTCTCGCGCAGCTGGTTGATGAAGATCGCCGTGGTGTTCGAGCCGGACAGTGCCCCGGTCATCTTGCGCAGCGCCTGGCTCATCAGGCGAGCCTGCAGGCCGACGTGGCTGTCGCCCATCTCGCCCTCGATCTCCGCCCGGGGCGTCAGCGCCGCGACGGAGTCGATCACGATCAGCGCGAGGGCGCCCGAGCGCACCAGGGTGTCAGCGATCTCGAGCGCCTGCTCGCCGTTGTCGGGCTGGCTGACCAGCAACGCGTCGGTATCGACGCCCAGCTTGGCCGCGTAGTCGGGGTCGAGTGCGTGCTCGGCGTCGATGAAGGCGCAGATGCCGCCGGCGGCCTGCGCGTTCGCGATCGCGTGCAGCGCGACGGTGGTCTTGCCACTGGATTCCGGGCCGTAGATCTCGACCACCCTGCCTCGGGGCAGGCCTCCGATGCCGAGCGCCACGTCGAGTGCGATCGACCCCGTGGGGATCACCTCGATCGGTTGCCTGGTCTCGTCACCCAGCCGCATCACCGAGCCCTTGCCGTGCTGCTTCTCGATCTGGGCGAGTGCCGCTGCGAGCGCCTTCTCCCGGTCCGCTACCGCCATCTGCCGCGTCCTTTCCTCCGGACTGTCGTCTCCATCGCCATCACCCTAGGCACCGCCACTGACAACCGGTCAGGCGCTGGCGAGGATGTGGAAAGCTTCGGCCCGCGCGGGGCACTGTCCACAGGCTAGCCGAACAGGTGTTCGATATGAACCCCGACACGCGGGGAGCGTCAGCGCTCGCGGGCAGGCAGTTCGAGGGCTTCCCACGCGGCGAGCCAGATCCGCTTGCACGGCACGCCGCCGGCGAGCGCCTGGCTGACGGTCCGGTGGTCCAGTGCGGCCAGGACCACCGTGTCGGCCCACATCAGGGAGTAGGCGGGGCCGAGGTGGGTCTCCAGCCGCGCGCGCAGGTCGGCCTCGCGCACGTGTTCCTCAGGCCGCGGCGATGTGCGGGCTGCGCAGCGGGAACTGCGTGATGCCGGCGTGGCCGTCAATCTTGTCCGACACCTGGCGCAGCACGTTCGACAGCGGAACGTCGAGCGCCCCGCAGATCGCGTTCAGCAGTTCGGAGGAGGCTTCCTTCTGCCCCCGCTCGATCTCGGAAAGGTAGCCCAGGCTCACCCGGGCCTTCCCTGAGACCTCGCGCAACGTCAGGTTCGAGGACGTGCGCAGCTCGCGCAGCGACTCACCGAGCAGTTCCCGCATCAGCAGCGGGCGCTCGCGCACATCCTGGATCATGGCCTCGACTCTACCTGTCCTGCCCGGGGTTGATCGACGGTGACTCAACGCCACGCGGTCCCCGGTTTGTTCCCCGGCCCCCCGCGCAGGCCGAGCGAGGTGGCCAGCAGCGCGAGCGCCGCGGCCACCGTGGCCTGCCTGACCGTCCCCCGATCGCCGTCGAACCGGTGGCGGACCGCGACCGGAGGGCCGTCGGGTCCGGCCAGGCCCACCCAGACCTCACCGGGCTGGTGCCCGTCCTGCGGGTCCGGCCCGGCGACGCCCGTGGCGGCCAGCGCCCAGTCTGCGCCGGTGAGCCCGCGAACGCCCTGAGCCAGGGCGATGGCCGTGGCCTCCGCCACGGGCCCGAACGTGCGCAGGACATCGGTCGGGACGCCGGCGAGCGAGTGCTTGAGGTCGGTGGCGTAGGCGACCACCCCGCCGCGGTAGGCGGCCGAGGCGCCGGGGACGGCCGTGATCGTCGCCCCGATCAGCCCGCCGGTGAGTGACTCGGCCGTCGCCAGGGTCTGGCCACGGGCGGCCAGGGCGGCGACGACGAGGGCGGCGGAGGCCTCAGGAGCGTCCACTCTTCGCCCTGATCGCCTCTGCCCGCAGGCGGAGGGCGTCGCGCACGTACATCAGGCCGGTCACCGCGGTGAGGACGAACGCCGCACCCATCACCAGCCACGCCAGCCAGCCCCAGAAGGGCGCGAACTGCACGGTCAACTGGATCGGGTAGGGCAGGAACATGAGCAGGGCGATCGCCTGGAGCAGGGTCTTGATCTTGCCGCCGGCAGCGGCTGCCATCACCTCGTACTTGAGCATGGCCACCCGCATCCAGGTGATGCCCCACTCCCGGAGCAGGATGACGATCGTGACCCACCACCACAGCTCCCCGAGGATGCTGAGCGAGATGAACGCGGCACCGGTGAGGGCCTTGTCGGCGATCGGGTCCCAGATCTTGCCGAAGTCGCTGACCAGGTTGTAGCGGCGCGCGAGCTTGCCGTCGAAGAGGTCGGTGAGGATCGCGACGCCGAAGGCGAGCGTGGCGCCCAGCCGCCAGCTGATGTCGGTCGGGTGCAGGAACAGCAGCACGACGAACACCGGAACGAGCACCAGCCTCAGCACCGTGAGTGCGTTGGGAAGCCACGGGGGGATGCCCACTCTCGCGTGCTCGACGTGCTGCGTCATCGACCCTCCACCTCCACGACCAGATCCACCCCGTCGCTGGCGAGGACCCTACCCCGGACGAGTGCGCCGGGGACCACGTGACCACCCTCCACCCTAGTGCCCCCGTCGGTCTCGGGACCCTGGTGGACGGCCCGCCCCCACGGCTCGCCGTCGTCGCCGAACGACTCCAGCAGGACCTGGACGCGCTCCCCGATGCGGTCAGCCGCCCGCTGCGCGGACACCTCGTCGACCAGCCCGGCGAGCAGGTCCACACGTTCGTCGATCAGTTCCGGCTCCACCTTGTCGGGGAGGGTGGCCCCCTCGGTGCCCTCCTCGTCGGAGTAGCCGAAGACCCCGACCGCATCCAGCCGGGCCTCGGAGAGGAAGCCCGCGAGCACCTGCACGTCCGCCTCGGTCTCGCCGGGGAAGCCGGTGATCACATTGCTGCGGATGCCGGCGTCGGGCCGTGCGGCACGGATGCGGCCGATCAGGTCGAGGAACGCGTCGGCGTCACCGAAACGACGCATGCGCCGCAGCACCGGCCCCGACGCGTGCTGGAACGGCAGGTCGAAGTACGGCAGCACCCGGTCGAGCCCGAGCATCGCGTCCAGCAGGGCGGGCCTCACTTCGGCGGGCTGGAGGTAGGACACGCGGATCCAGTCGAGGCCGTCCACGCCGTCCAGCTCCCGCAGCAGGTGGTCCAGCCCCACTCCCAGGTCCTTGCCGTACGCGCTGGAGTTCTCGCTGACCAGCACCACCTCCCGCACGCCCTGGGTCACGAGCCAGCGGGCCTCGTCCAGCACCTCGGGGATCGGCCGGGACAGGTAGGAGCCGCGGAACGCCGGGATCGCGCAGAAGGCGCAGCGGCGGTCACAGCCGGAGGCGATCTTCAGCGGCGCGGTCGGGCCCTTCGCGAGCCGGTGGCGCGGAATCCAGCCGTGCCCGGGGATGGTGACGTCGGCCGACCGCGCCGGGCGCGACACGGGGCTCACCGGCAACAGCGTGCGGCGGTCCCGCGGGGTGTGCGCCTCGGCGTGGCCGCCGGCGAGGATCCACTCCAGGCGTCCGGCGATGTCGGGGTAGTCGTCGAAGCCGAGCACCGCGTCGGCCTCGGGCAGCGACTCGGCCAGCTCGCGTCCGTACCGCTCGGCCATGCAGCCCACCGCCACGACCGCCCTGGTGGTCCCGTTGCCCTTGCGGTCGGCGGCATCCAGGAGGGTGTCGATCGAGTCCTTCTTGGCCGCATCGATGAAGCCGCAGGTGTTGACCACGATCGCGGCGGCCTCGTCCGGGTCCTCGACCAGGCTGAAGCCGCCCGCGGCCAGCCGTCCGGCGAGTTCCTCGGAGTCGACCTCGTTGCGCGCGCAGCCGAGGCTGATCAGGTGCACCGGCGTGGGACTCACCCGCGCCACGCTACCTCACCCGGCGCGCAGCGCCGCGAGCACCTCATCCAGGTCGTCCGGCTTGACGAGCACCTCGCGGGGCTTCGAGCCCTCCGACGGTCCCACCACTCCCCTCGTCTCGAGGATGTCCATGAGTCGACCGGCCTTGGCGAAGCCGACCCGGAGCTTGCGCTGCAGCATAGACGTCGACCCGAGCTGCAGGTTCACCACGAGCTGGGCGGCCTCGAGGACCAGTTCGAGGTCGTCGCCGATGTCCTCGGCGACCGCGCGGCCGGAGTCGGCCGGAGCGGCGACGTCCTCGCGGTACTGCGGGCCGAGCTGCTCCGAGACCTGCTTGACCACGGCCCGGATCTCGGCCTCGGTCACCCAGGCGCCCTGGACGCGCAACGGCTTGCTCTGGCCCATCGGCAGGAACAGCCCGTCCCCCTGCCCGACCAGCTTCTCCGCGCCAGGAGTGTCCAGGATGACGCGGGAGTCGGTCATCGAGCTGGTCGCGAACGCCAGCCGTGAGGGCACATTGGCCTTGATCAGGCCGGTCACCACGTCGGTGGACGGACGCTGCGTGGCGAGGACGAGGTGGATGCCGGCGGCACGGGCGAGCTGCGTGATGCGCACGATCGAGTCCTCGACGTCGCGCGGGGCGACCATCATGAGGTCGGCGAGCTCGTCGACGATCACCAGCAGGTACGGGTACGGCGCGAGGACCCGCTCCGAACCCGGCGGCAGCTTGACCTGGTTGCCGCGGACGGCCTTGTTGAAGTCGTCCACGTGGCGGAACCCGAACGCGGCCAGGTCGTCGTAGCGGGCGTCCATCTCGCGCACCACCCACTGCAGCGCCTCAGCGGCCTTCTTGGGGTTGGTGATGATCGGCGTGACCAGGTGCGGGATGCCCTCGTAGTGCGTCAGCTCCACCCGCTTGGGGTCGACCAGCATCATGCGCACCTCGTCCGGCGTGGCGCGCATCAGGATCGAGGTGATCATCGAGTTCACGAAGCTCGACTTGCCCGAACCGGTCGCGCCGGCCACCAGCAGGTGCGGCATCTTGGCCATGTTGGCCACCACGTAGCCGCCCTCGACGTCCTTGCCCAGGCCGACGGTCATCGGATGGTGGTCGTTGCGCGCGCGGGTCGAGCGCAGCACGTCACCGAGGGACACGATCTCCTTGTCGGCGTTCGGGATCTCGATGCCGATCGCCGACTTCCCGGGGATCGGGGACAGGATCCGCACGTCGGCGGACGCGACGGCGTAGGCGATGTTCTTGCCCAGAGCGGTGACCTTCTCGACCTTCACGGCGTTGCCGAGCTCGACCTCGTACCGGGTGACGGTCGGGCCGCGGGTGTAGCCGGTGACGGTCGCGTCGATCTCGAACTGGCGCAGGACCTCGGTGAGGCTCTGCACGACGGAGTCGTTCGCCTGGCTCCGTGCCTTCGGGACGGTGCCCGGCTTCAGGATCGCGGGATCGGGCAGGGTGTAGACCAGGTCGCCGGAGATCGGGGGCTGCTCGGCGCGCAGCGGACCGGCCGAGATCACCGGGGCCTCCAGCGGCGGGACCGGCTTCGCGCCCGGCCTGGCCGGAGGCACGGCGACCGCCACGGTCAGCTCCTCGTCGGGGTCTGGTTCGTCCTCGGGCTCGTCGACCAGCGGCGTGTCGTAGGCGCGGTGCTGAGCGCCGTACTCGATCTCGGGCCCCGGGGGGCGGCGGAACCGCTCCCGCAGGGCCGCGAGCCGCGCACCGAGCTCGCTGGCGGGAATGCCGGCGATCACCAGGACGCCGAACACGGCCAGGATCACCAGCACGGGGACCGCCAGCCAGACAGTGAGGAACTGGACGCCGGCCGAACCGGACAGGAAGCCGAGGAAGCCGCCGGCGTCGCGGACGAGCGCCTGCTGGGCGCCCCTCGGGTTGCCCTTGGAGATGTGGATCAGGCCGAGGACGCCGAACAGCGCGGACGCCCAGCCGACGAACTGCCGTCCGGCGGGACCGTGTCGCTCGGGGTGACGCAGCGTGCGCCAGGCCATGCCGAAGCACAGCACCGGGACGGCGTAGGAGAACGAGCCGAAGATCGTCGCGACGACGAGCTGCACGCCGTTGCCGGCCGAGCCGGGCAGGCCGATCCAGAACTCGCCGGCGATCAGCAGGCCGATCAGGATCAGGGCGAGGCCGCTGCCGTCATGGCGACGCTCGGGCGCGAGGTCGCGGACGGTCGGAGGGACCGCGCGGGCGGCCGAGCCGACCATCGTTGCCAGCGCACGCCAGGTCACGGCGATGCCGCGGCCGATCCCGGACATCATGCGCGCGACGCCGGACTGCTGCGGCTTGCGGCGCGCGGAACTGCGGGCTGCGGGTTTCTTGCTTCCAGTGCTCCGGGAGACGCCAGGGCGCGAGGTCGCGCTGCTGCGGCTCCGCGAAGGGGAAGACGCGCGGGTCGCCATGGAACGAAGGGTAGGCGATCGCCCCGACAAACCCGGCTCCCCACGCCGGTCCCCCGACAAGCTGTGCGTTGTCCGTCGACGTCGACCGGCACCTCACGGCTTCGCGGGGGACGGGGTCAGGAGAAGTGCTGCCAGCCGCCGGGCGGTCCGTCCCACGCGGCGCCGTCGACGAGAACGGACGGCTCACCGGGCAGGACCCGACCGATCACGCGCCAGCCGTCCGGCACCCGGGCGGGCTCGAACGCTCCGACGAGGGCGTGGTCGTCCCCGCCGGTGAGCTGGAAGACCAGCGGGTCGCCGCCACCGATCGCGGCCGCCACGGCCTTCTGCGGCTCGGCCACCTCGAAGCAGGAGGTGTCCACGTCGAGCCGTACACCGGACGCCCGCGCCACGTGTCCCAGGTCGGCGAGCAGGCCGTCGGAGATGTCGATGAGGGCGCTCGCTCCCGCCTCGGCCGCCACCCGGCCCTGCCCGTAGGGGACCTCCGGCACCCGGTGCGCCAGCACGACCGCCCGGGGCGAGCGGAACCCGCGCGCGAGCACCGCGACGCCCGCCGCCGCCCAGCCCAGCCGTCCGGTCATCGCCAGCACCTGCCCGGGCCGGGCACCCGCCCGGGTCAACGGGGGGAACCCGCTGAGGTCGGCCAGAACGGTGGCGGTGACCACGATCTGTGCCGCCGACGTGGTGTCACCCCCGACGAGGTGGACGCCGGCGGCCCCGCACTCCTCGCGCACGCCGGCGGCGAACTCGTCGGCCCACTCCACGGGCGTGGAGGCGGGGGCGGCAAGGCTCATGACCAGCCCTACCGGGACTGCACCCATCGCCTCCGCGTCGGCGACACAGGAGGCCACGGCCTTGCGTCCCACGTCGTTGCCGCTCGACCAGGTGCGCCGGAAGTGCACGTCCTCGACCATCGTGTCGGTCGACACCGCCAGGTCGCCGGCCAGGCGCAGCACCGCGCAGTCGTCGCCGATCCCGAGCACCACCGGGCTCCCCGCGCCGAGCCCGGAGGTGAGCCGGCCGATCAGTGCGAACTCGCCGACCTCACCGATCGTCACCGCAGGCCCATCGGACGAGTCAGGGCGAGGTCGACGAGGGTCGCGATCACCTCCGGGTAGTCGAGCCCGCTGGCAGCCCACAGCATCGGGAACATCGAGGTGCGGGTGAAGCCCGGCATGGTGTTGAGCTCGTTGACCCAGGGCACACCGTCGGCGTCGACGAAGAGGTCGACCCGGGCCAGCCCCTCCACGGCCATGGCGGAGAACGTCCGCCCGGCCAGCTCCTGGCATGCGGAGAGGAGTTCCGGCGACACCCTGGCCGGCACGTCCAGGGTGACCTGCTCCTCCGGCAGGTACTTGGCGTCGAAGTCGTAGAACGCATCAGCGGTGTGCATCGTGATCTCGCCGGGCAGCGAGACCCGCGGCGGGCCGTCGAGGTCCTCGATCACGGCGAGCTCGATCTCCCGGGCAGCGACGAAGCCCTGCTCGACGACCACCTTCGGGTCGTAGCGTCGCGCCTCCAGGACCGCCGCCTCCAGGCGGGACGGCTCGTCGACCTTCACGATCCCGATGCTGGAGCCGCCCCGGGCCGGCTTGACGAAGACCGGGAAGGTGAGGGAGGCCCGGACCCGCTCCAGGCAGCGCTGCCGGTCGGCGCGCCACTCCGAAGGGGTGATGGCCACCCAGGGCCCCACCGGCAGGCCGGCGGCGGCCATCGCCCGCTTCATCAGGTCCTTGTCCATGCCGATCGCGCTCGCCGCCACGCCGGCCCCGACGTAGCGGACGCCCAGCATCTCGAACATGCCCTGCACCGTGCCGTCCTCGCCCCACGGCCCGTGCAGCAGCGCGAATGCGACGTCGATGCCGGTGACGTCGCACAACCGGTCGCCGACGCGGGTGGCCACCTCCGGGCCGGTCGGGCCGGCCAGCAGGACGGCCTGCTCACGGTCGGACGCGACGTGCGGCAGCGTCCTGCCGTCGGCGACCTCGTAGGCGGTCAGCTCGTCGAAGCCGATGCGCACCCAGCCCCCGTCGGTGGTGATGCCGATGCCGATCACCTCGAACCGCTCCGGGTCCATCGCGCGCGCCACGCCACCGGCGGTGAGGCAGCTGATCTCGTGCTCCGAACTCACCCCGCCGAAGAGCAGTGCTACTCGGGTGCGGGCGGGGTGGTTGGGCATCGAACCTCCAGGTGGCGAATCGCCGACCACCCTAGACGACAAGCGCCGCGGGCGCGGCAGCGCCCGCGAAGCGCGGAGTCTTGACGAGTGGTGAGGGACGAACCACGAGGATCATCGGGCGGGCGGCGGCGGCACCCGCCGCCCGACGCGCACGTCGAAGCGGCCGGCAGGGGGTTCGAGACCCCGGATGCCCGCGACCAGGGTTGTGATCGCGTCCATGATGCGCGTGGTCGCCTCGTGCACGGCGGCGGTGTCGGTGCGCCCGACGAGGTCGGAGAGGTCCACCGGGTCACCGAGCCGGAACACCATCGTCTTGCGCGGGAACAACCGCGGCCAGGTCAGCTTCCTCCCCGGCATCACGTCCTGCGCACCCCACTGGCCGAGTGGGACCACCGGGCAGCCGGTCTCCAGGGCCAGGAGTGCCGCGCCGGGACGGGCGGTCATCGGCCAGAGGTCGGGATCGGCGGTGCGGGTGCCCTCGGGATAGATCAGCACGCACTCGCCCGCCTCGATCGCCTCCCTGGCGTGGACGAGGGAGTCGCGGGCGCGTTCGGTGTTGCGCTCGACCGGGATCTGACCGCAGGCGCGGGCCAGCCGGCCCAGCACGGGCACCCTCCAGATCTCGCTCTTGCCGAGGGCGCGGGGCCAGCGTCCGTTCCACACCAGGAAATGGGCCAGCACAGGCGGGTCGAAGTTCGAGATGTGGTTGGCGACCACGAGGACGCCGCCGGTCTTCGGCAGGGAGTCCGCCGGGCCCCAGTCCTGGTCGGTCAGGTGGCGGAGCAGCCACCCACCCACACGGACCAGCCGCCGGTAGGCGGGCTGGACCGGGGACGGGTTGGCCACCCGCAGGGGGAGCCGAGCTCTGCCGGACGTCGAGGTCACGTCCGGATCATCCCACGCGACGGGGAGCGACCCGCGGACTTCCCCCCCGGCGTCCTCTGGCCCGGCCTCGCGCCGCCGGCCTGTCGTCAGCCGGCGGTCCTCGCCGGCAGGGTGCGGGGCAGCCACGACGGCCGCTGCGCCTCGTAGGCCGCGATCTCGTCCGCGTGCTGGAGCGTGAGGCCGATGTCGTCCAGGCCTTCGAGGAGGCGGTGGCGGGTGTAGTCGTCGATCTGGAAGGCGAACACCCGGTCCGACGCCTCCACGGTCCGGTGGCGCAGGTCGACGGTGAAGCTGATGCCGGGCTCGCTCTCCGCGATCTCCCACAGCGCCTCGACCACGTCCTGGTCGACGCTGGCGACCACCAGGCCGGCCTTGCCGGAGTTGCCGCGGAAGATGTCGCCGAACCGCGACCCGATGACCACCTTGAACCCGTAGTTCTGCAGAGCCCACACGGCGTGCTCGCGCGAGGAACCGGTGCCGAAGTCGGGACCGGCGACGAGGATCGAACCCGACGCGTACGCCGGCTGGTTGAGCACGAAGTCGGGGTCGTTGCGCCACGCGGCGAACAGGCCGTCCTCGAACCCGGTGCGGGTGACCCGCTTGAGGTAGACCGCCGGGATGATCTGGTCGGTGTCGACGTTGCTGCGGCGCAACGGGACCGCGACGCCGGTGTGGGAGCTGAACTTGTCCATCGCTGCTTCCTTACAGGTCGGCCGGGGAGCTGAGGGTGCCACGCACGGCGGTCGCCGCCGCAACCGGAGGCGACACCAGGTGGGTGCGTCCGCCCTTGCCCTGGCGGCCCTCGAAGTTGCGGTTGGAGGTGGACGCGCTGCGCTCACCGGGGGCCAGCTGGTCGGGGTTCATGCCCAGGCACATCGAGCAGCCGGCCTCGCGCCACTCCGCGCCGGCGTCGGTGAACACCTTGTCCAGCCCCTCGGCCATGGCCTGCAGTCGAACCCTGGCCGAGCCGGGGACGACGAGCATCCGGACGCCCTCGGCGACCTTTCGCCCCTTGATCACGGACGCGGCCAGGCGCAGGTCCTCGATGCGGCCGTTGGTGCAGGAACCGAGGAAGACGGTGTCCACCCTGATGTCGCGCATCGGCGTGCCCGCCCGCAGGTCCATGTAGTCGAGTGCGCGCTCGGCTGCCGAGCGGTCCACCGGGTCGGCGAAGTCGGCCGGGTTCGGCACGGCCGCACCCAGCGGCACGCCCTGGCCCGGATTGGTGCCCCAGGTCACGAACGGGCTCAGTTGGGTGGCGTCGATGTCGACCTCGCGGTCGAAGGTGGCGTCCGGATCGGTGTAGAGGGTGCGCCAGTAGGCCACCGCAGCGTCCCAGTCCTCGCCCGAGGGCGCGTGCGGGCGTCCCTTCAGGTAGGCGAAGGTGGTCTCGTCCGGTGCCATCATCCCGGCCTTCGCGCCCCACTCGATGCTCATGTTGCAGATCGTCATGCGCCCCTCCATGGAGAGGTTCTCGATCGTTGACCCGCGGTACTCCACGACGTAGCCCTGGCCACCGCCGGTGCCCACCTTCGCGATCAGCGCCAGCACGATGTCCTTCGCGGTGACGCCCTCGGGCAGCGGGCCGTTGACGTTGACGGCCATGGTCTTCGGGCGCGCCTGCGTGAGCGTCTGGGTGGCGAGGACGTGCTCGACCTCGGAGGTGCCGATGCCGAAGGCGAGCGCGCCGAACGCGCCGTGCGTGGACGTGTGGGAGTCACCGCACACCACGGTGAGGCCGGGCTGGGTGAGGCCGAGCTGGGGACCGATGATGTGCACCACGCCCTGGTCCTTGTCACCCAGGCTGTGGATGCGCACGCCGAACTCCGCCGCGTTGGCGCGCAAGGTGTCCACCTGCAGCTTCGACACCGGGTCGGCGATCGGCGCGAGGATGTTCAGGGTCGGCGTGTTGTGGTCCTCCGTGGCCATCGTGAGGTCGGTCCGACGCACGGACCGGCCGGCCAGACGGAGCCCGTCGAACGCCTGTGGGCTGGTGACCTCGTGCACGAGGTGCAGGTCGATATAGAGCAGGTCAGGCTCGCCTTCGGCGGTGCGGACGACATGGTTGTCCCAGACCTTGTCGCTCAGGGTCTTGCCCATCGGACCTCCCTCGATGCAGCTGTGGGCTTCAGGTAGCCAGATCACACTAACAGCTTGCATATCATGATGCGAGACGGCAGTCTTATCCTATGGACAACTCAAGCGGCGTCGGCGTCCTCGACAAGGCGGCACTCGTACTCACCGCCCTCGAGCAAGGCCCGACCACCCTCGCCGGACTGGTCACCGCCACCGGTCTCGCGCGCCCGACCGCGCATCGCCTCGCCGTCGCGCTGGAACACCACCGGCTGGTCAGCCGCGACCTCCAGGGACGCTTCGTGCTCGGTCCGCGCCTGACCGAACTGGCCTCAGCTGCGGGCGAGGACCGCCTGCTGGCCACGGCCGGCCCGGTGCTCTCCCGACTGCGTGACATTACCGGAGAATCCGCCCAGTTGTTCCGGCGGCAGGGCGACATGCGGGTCTGCGCGGCCGCCGCCGAGCGCCCGTCCGGCCTCCGCGACACCATCCCGGTCGGCACCCAACTCACCATGGGCGCCGGCTCGGCGGCCCAGGTACTGCTGGCCTGGGAGGACCCCGAGCGCATCCAGCGCGGGCTCCAGAACTCGTCCTTCTCCGCCGTGGCCCTCGCCACCGTCCGGCGTCGCGGCTGGGCGCAGTCGGTGGCCGAACGCGAGCCGGGCGTGGCGTCGGTGTCTGCCCCCGTCCGCTCCCCCAGCGGCAAGGTCATCGCCGCGGTCAGCGTCTCCGGCCCGATCGAGCGGCTGTCCCGCCAGCCGGGGCGCCTGCACGCCCCCGCGGTGATCGCCGCGGCCGAGCGTCTCAGTGAGGTGCTGCGCCGCAACGGCGGCGAGGGCTGACCGAACCTGGACCAGATTGGGAACCGTCCCCAATTCGGTCCGGCGGCGGGATCAGATGTCGTCGGAGCGGTGCTCCACGACGTGGGTGCGGCGGGTGGCCTGGGCGTTGGTCACCAGGCCGAGGATGACGGCGAGCAGGCCTGCGCCCATGCAGATCCAGCCGACGAGGACGAGGTTGACGCCGGGGATCGCGTCGCGCACGGCGAAGCCGAGAATGGCGCCGATCACCAGCAGGGCGATACCGGTTCCGGTGGTGGTGGACAAGGCAGCTCCTTCGCTCGAGGTCGTTTTCCGGTACCCCTTCGCCCCGGGTGTGAAACGAACTCCTACAGCCACCGCAGCCAGTAGCCATGCGGGTGGCAGCGCGCGAGCAACCGGTCGGTCCGGACGCCGTCGCGCCAGGTGCTCAGCCCGAGCAGGGTGCCGGGATCGTTGGCCAGGGCCGCTTCCACGGGTAGCGCAGAGACCAGGTTCGGCGCCTCCACCCACACCCAGGAGATCCGGTGCGTGGCGCCCCAGCCGTCGAGCACGGCGACGAAGTCGGCCTGACTCGCGGCCGGGAGGTAGGAGAGAACCCAGGACGTGGCCACCACCGGATGATCGGTGGCCAGGGCACGCAGCGCGGCCTCGAGACCGTCCACCGCGTCACCGCGCCGCACCTCGACCGGGTGGGCGGCGTGAAGGGCGACCGCACGGCGTAGCCTCTCGAACCGGTCGGCCTGATCTGGCCACACGCAGGCCTCCACCCAACGCGTCGCGTCGGCGTCCGCGAGGTCGACCGGCGTCGTGTCCAGCCCGAGGCGCGCGCCGAGCGCCGGCATCCGGTCGGCCAGACCGTGCCCGCCGGTCCCGCCCGGACGGCGTCCACGCACCTCACAGTCGATGAGCACGGTGGACTCGCCCAGCCGGTTGCCGGCACCGTCGGCGTACGCGAACCGGTCAAGCAGCAGGTTGAGCCCTGCGCTGGCACCGACGTCGAGCAGTCCGACCGGCCCCGGCTCCAGTTGCCCGAGCCCGGCCAGCAGCAGGGCGGAGCGCCCCACCTCGTTGGTCTGCGGCAGCCGGGTGGCGATCAGGTGCCGGAGGTCGCCCGCGTGCGCGGCGCAGAAGTCGAGGAACGCCGGCAGCGGGTCGCCGTCGTCGGTGCCGCCGAGGTTGGGGTAGAACCGGGCCAGTGGCACCTGCGGATCAGCAAGCAGCAGGTAGTGGACCGCACCGAACAGCATCACGGGCATGCGGGCCTGCGCCGGCGCGTCGGTGTAGAGCTCGTCGAGCAGCGGCAGGCCGGCCAACCCGGCGCTCAACCGGGAATAGAGGGGCGCCCGGCGGCGAGTAGTGCCGGCGAAGGCGAGGAAGTGCGGCGTCAGGTCGGAGGCCATCACCGCTCCGATTGCCCGGCAGCGGCCTGGAGCAGCGAGCGGATCCGCGTGGGCAGCAGCTCGGCGAGCGAGATCGCCGTGCTGCTGCGCTGCACCCCTGGAATGGTCAGCATGGCGTTGGTGACCCGGTACAGGTCCGCAGTGTCGCGGGCGACCACCTTCACCAGCATGTCGGCGTCACCGGTCGTGGAGTGGATCTCGATCACCTCGGGAAGGGCGATGAGCCCCGCAGCGGCCTCGTCCCCGCTGGACTGGCTGATCTCCAGCGAGACGAACGCCACCAACGGGTAGCCCAGGGCGGCGGGACGGACCCGCTGGCCGAAGTCGCGCAGCACCGACGCCCGGGAGAGGCGGCGCAGCCGTGCCTGCACGGTGTTGCGAGCCACGCCGAGGGCGCGGGCGATGGCGAGGACGGTGGCGTCGGGGTCGTCGTCGAGCGCCAGGAGGATCCGGGCGTCCAAGGGGTCGATGGCACTCATGTTGAGCATTCTGCTCTGAATATCGTCTCTTGCGGAAGCACAATGCGCACGTCGATCATCCCTGGTTGCGCAGGACGTTGGCCACCCTCCACCATGGGCCACGACACGAGAGGCACGGCCACATGAACTCCACACCGCTCCCCCGCCTGCGGGCCGCCGTCGCCGGCCTGCCCCCTTACGTCGCAGGGCGCAAGGCGATCGGCGAGAACGTCGCGGCGCTGGCGTCGAACGAGAGCCACTTCCCCCCTCTCCCGGCGGCGCTGGAAGCGATCGCCGTCGCGGCTGGAAGGGTCAACCGTTACCCCGACATGGCCACGAGCGCCCTGCGACGGCGGATCGCCGAACGCAACGGTGTCGAGGTCGAGGATGTCGCGGTCGGGCCCGGCAGCGTGGGAGTGCTCTCGCAGCTGGTCGCCGCGCTGTGCGATGCCGGCGACGAGGTCGTCTTCGCGTGGCGTTCGTTCGAGGCCTATCCGATCCTGTGCCAGATCGCGGGTGCGCACGCCGTCCGCGTCCCGCTGACCGCCGACGACCGGCACGACCTGGCCGCGATGGCGGCAGCGGTCACCGCGCGCACCCGGGTCGTGTTGCTGTGTTCGCCGAACAACCCGACCGGTACCGCTCTGAGCGTGGACGAGCTCGAGGCGTTCCTGGAGAAGGTCCCCACGAGCGTGCTGGTGGTGGTGGACGAGGCGTACCGGGAGTTCATGAACCCCTGCCCCGACACGCTCGCCGTCTACCGGAGGCATTCCAACGTCTGCCTGCTGCGGACCTTCTCCAAGGCCCACGGTCTCGCCGGCTTGCGGGTGGGGTACGCGATCGCGCCCCCGGAGATCGCCGAGGGGCTGCGTCGCACGCAGATCCCGTTCTCCGTCAGCAGCGTGGCCGAGGCGGCCGCCATCGCTGCGCTGGAGGCCGAGGACGAGGTGGCGGCCAGGGTGGCGACCGTGATCGGGGAGCGACCCAGGGTCGAGGCGGCGGCACGCGAGCGGGGCTGGGCGGTGCCCGAGGGCTCAGCGAACTTCATCTGGCTGCGTACCGCGGACGCCGAGCGCGAAAGGCTGGTGGCCGCCTTCGAGGACGCCGGGATCATGGTGCGGGGCTACCCCGGTGACGGTGTCCGGGTGACCCTCGCCGATCCGGCCAGCAACGACCGGGTACTGCAGGTCCTTGCCGGGTTCGAGCGGCGGCCATGAGCGCCCGCCCCATCGACCCGTTGCTGCCCACGGCCCTGCGGCACAGCGTGGTCGAGGATGTCTTCGGCCTGGCCACGGGCACCTTCGTGGCCTCCCTCGGCCTCTACCTGTTGAAGACGGCGCACGCGGTCACGGGCGGCACCGCAGGCCTGTCACTGCTGCTGAGCTACACCACCGGCTGGTCGTTCGGAGTGTTGTTCTTCCTCGTCAACCTGCCGTTCTTCGTGCTCGCGATCCGGGCCAAGGGCTGGGACTTCTCGCTGCGCACCCTTGCCTCCATCGCGCTGGTCTCCGGCTTCGCCTCTGTCCACCCGCTGATGGTCCCCCGGGTCGAGCTGAACCCGGTGTACGCGACCCTGGTCGGCAACCTGCTCGCCGGCGTCGGCATGCTGATGGTGTTCCGCCACCGCTCCAGCCTCGGCGGGTTGAACACGCTCGCCCTGATCCTGCAGGAGCGTGTCGGCTGGCGGGCCGGCTACGTCCAGCTCGCCATGGACGTCGCAGTGATCCTCGCCTCCGTTCCGGTGGTCCCGCTCGGCATCGTCCTGCTCTCGGCCGCCGGCGCGGTGGTCCTCAACATCGTGCTCGCCCTCAACCACCGTCCCGGGCGCTACCTCGGCCACTGAGGGGCCGACCTCGTCGCCGGGCGGGGGCGTTCCCCACTGGCCGACCGGCAGGCGCGGTTCATAGACTCCGGAGATGGAGACCTGGCGCAGTTGTGCCACGTGTGGCGTCGAGAACGACCTGGACACCGACCTGTGCGCCATCTGCGCCGACGAGCGCCAGTACCTGCCGCCGGGCGGGCAACGCTGGACGACGTCCGCTGAACGCAGGGCCGAAGGCTGCCACCTCGAGGTCCTCGAACTCGAACCCGACCTGTACGGGGTGACCGCCGTCCCGAAGGCCGACATCGGCCAGACCGCACTGCTCGTGCGCACGCCCGGCGGCAACCTGTTGTGGGACGTGCCCGGCTACCTCGACGAGGCAGGGGTCGCCACCATCCGCGATCTCGGCGGCGTGGCGGCGATCATGGCGAGCCACCCCCACATGTACGGGGCCCAGCGCGAATGGGCCCGTGCGTTCGGCGCCCCGGTGTGGGTCAGCGCCAAGGACCGTGCCTGGGTGCGCAGGGAGGGGCCGGAGCTCCGTTCCTGGAACGAGCCGTTCGAGGTGCTGCCGGGGATCTCTGCGAGCCAGCCGGGCGGCCACTTCCCCGGCAGCGCAGTGGCGGTCTGGTCGGCCGGCGCCGGGGGTCGGGGGGTGCTGCTCAGCGGTGACACCATCGCTGCCGTGCCCGCCGAGGGCTGGGTCACCTTCCTGCGCTCCTACCCGAACCAGATCCCGCTGTCGGCGGCCGTTGTGGCGCGCGTCAGCGCAGCCGTCGGCGAGCTGGCGTTCGATCGTCTCTACGACAACTTCAACAGGGTGGTGCGGACCGACGCCCGGGCCGCCGTGGCCCGCTCCGCAGAGCGCTACATCAGCTGGGTGCGCGGCGACCACGACGCCGACACCTGAGGTCGGCATCCCGGGCCGGCGACCCGGATGGGCCCCGGGTCAGTATCCCAGTGAGCGCAGGTGGGCCCGGGAGTCGGCGAGGCAGTCCCAGGGATCCCGCCCGTAGAGATCGTCCTGCTCGACGAGCAGGTACTCCGCGCCGCTGGCGATCGCCTGGGGAATGACCTTCGCGAAGTCGATGGTTCCGGCACCCACCTCGGCGAACTGGACGAGCCCGGTGAACGCCTGCATGAAGCCGGCGAAATCACCCGCCTCGAGCAGCGCCAGCCCCGACGGGGGCAGCGTCGCCACCCGGTAGTCCTTGAGGTGGACCAGTTCGACCACCCCGGCGAACTCGGCGAGCACGTCCACAGGATTGCGCCCGCCGCGCTGCACCCAGTGCACGTCGATCTCGAAGTGCAGGGACGGCGACACGCGCCGCACGATGTCGAACAGCGTCTCCCCGTCGTGCTTGGAGAAGTCGACGTGGTGGTTGTGGTACGCCAGGGTGATCCCCTCGCCGGCGAGCCGACGAGCGGCGGACTCCGCGTCCTCGGCGAACGCGATGACCGCGTCCCGGCTGACCATCGCGTCGAAGGGCATCATCCCGATCCGCAGGTAGCGGCAGTCGAGCCGGCGGCAGTCCGCGACGACCTTCGAGAAGTCGCTGTCGAGGGCGTCGCCGGTGGTGGTCGGACCCTTCTTCAGGCCCACGGAGAGCGCGGCGACCGCCAGTCCGTACTCGCCACGAGCCGCGTCCAGCGCAGCGACGTTCGCGGCGTCGGTCGGCACCTGGGAGACCTCCACGCAGGTGTAGCCGAGGTCGGCGACCTTCGCCAGCACCGGCCGCATGCCCTCCGTGGCGATCCTGTCCTTCAGCATCATCAGCTGCACGCCGATCTGCGCCATGTCAGTGCTCCTCCCTCGTCGCGAACTTGCCTTCCTCGGCGATGCGGCGGTTGAGCTCGTGCAGGTACCGGTCCTCGTCGAGTTCGGGGATCGAGACCTCCTGGCCGGTCCACCCCGAGAGGTGGATGGCATTGGCCAGCCGCACGCCGTGGATGCCGTCCCCGACCGGCGCGATGAGCGGCGTGCCGTCCAGGATGTGTGCGGAGAAGTTCTCGATCACCGCCGGGTGCTGGTCGCCCCAGCTCGATTCGTACGTCTTCGTGGTGGTGGTCATCAGTTCGGAGGTGTCGGCGCCGCCGGAGAAGATCCGCATCACATCCGACATGTCCATGCCCCGGCTCAGCTCCTGCTCCGACGCGCTCAGCACGGTGACGGTGACCTTCTTCGAGTCCTCCACCACGATCTTGCCCGCATCCAGCAGGATCTCCAGGCGGTCGGTGCCCGGCAGGTCATGCGTGCAGGTGATGAACGTCCCGGTGGCCCCTTCGCCGAAGTCCACGACGGCGGTGACCTCGTCCTCGACCGCGATGTCGCGCCGGAAGCCGAAGGCGAGCTTGGCGAAGACCGACGACGGGATGCCGCAGATCCACTGCCACAGGTCGAGTTGGTGAGGTGCCTGGTTCACCAGGACCCCCCCGCCCTCGCCGCCCCAGGTGGCGCGCCAGTCACTCTGGTCGTAGTAGCCCTGGGGGCGCCACCAGGTGGTGATGATCCAGCTGGTGTGTCGCAACGCACCGAGGCTGCCCCCGGCGACGAGCTCCCGGAGATCGGTGTAGAGGGGGTTCGTCCGCTGGTTGAACATGATCGCGGTGGTGAGCTCGGGTTTCGACGCGGCGAGGTCCAGCAGCTCGCGCACCTGCGCGGTGTAGACCCCGGCCGGCTTCTCCACCAGGACATGGACGCCGCGGCTCAGCGCGTCGATACCCATTCTGGGATGCAGGTAGTGCGGCACGGTGGTGACCACGGCGTCGACGTCGCCGCTGTCGAGCAGGGCGAGATGGTCGGTGTAGAACGGGACGCCGTAATCCTCGGCGATCCCGCGCTTGGCCTCGTCGGTGTCGCAGATCGCGGCCAGTACCGTGTTGGGTACGCGCCCGGCGGCCAGGAACCCGGCGTAGTAGCCGCCCTGGGCGCCCAGCCCGATGATGCCCAGTCGTACGCGTCGCTCAGCCATGGGTCGGTCCCCTTCGTCGGTGGATGTGGCCCTCACGCTAGGCCGGTCCCCACAGGCCGACGCCAGTTGTTGCCACCGGTTGTCGGCGCCGGTTGCCAGCCCGCCGGGGGTGGACTGCAATGTGGACATGTGGCAACTGTCCGGATTCATTGACGAGATCTCCCCCGACCTGGCTGAGCAGGTGGCCCTGGCCACCGACCTGGGACTGCGATTCGTCGAGCTCAGGTCCGTCTGGGACGTGAACATCCTCGACCTCGACGTCGACCAGCTGGCGCGGGTCCGCCGCACCCTCGGCGACGCCGGCCTGGCGGTGTCGAGCATCGGGTCACCCATCGGCAAGATCCCCGTCACCGAGGACAACGCGCCACACGTGGAGCGCCTGAAGCACGCGCTGGAGGTCGCCCGCTCCTTCGAAGCCCCGTTCCTCAGGATGTTCTCCTACTTCATGCCCGACGGCGCCGCGCCCGACGACTACCGCGACGAGGTCGTCGCGCGGTTGGGCGAACTCGCCGCGGTCGCGGAGGGCTCCGGCGTCACCCTGATCCACGAGAACGAGAAGGAGATCTTCGGCGACATCCCCCGCCGCTGCCTCGACCTCGTCCAGGCGGTGGACAGCCCGGCGCTGCGGCTGACCTGGGACAACGCCAACTTCGTTCAGTGCGGCGTGCGACCCTTCACCGAGGGCTACGCCGGGCTGTCTCCCTACGTCGAGTACCTTCAGGTCAAGGACGCCCTCGCCGACGGCACCGTGGTACCGGCCGGCGAGGGGGACGGGGAGTTCCGCGAGACGGTCCGTGCGTTCGCGCGCGACGGCTTCGACGGATTCGCCTCCCTGGAACCGCACCTCGGGTTCGGGCACTCGCTGGGCGGGTTCTCCGGCCCCGACAACTGGCGCCGCGCCCACGCTGCGTTCACCCGCATGCTCGACGAGGAGGGCATCGCGTATGCCTGAGACCCGCACGGCGGTGGTGGGTCTCGGCGACATCTCGGCGCTGCACCTGGACGCGATCGCGGACAACCCCCGGATCCGGCTCGTCGCCGTCTGCGACGTCGACGCTGTGCGCGCGGCGGATGCCGCCGGGCGGTGGGGCGTCCCCGGCTTCACAGAGGTCCGGGAACTGCTCGAGGTGCTCCGCCCCGACGTGGTGCACGTCACGACTCCGCACTCCCAGCACGTCGCGGTCGCCCTGCTGGCGCTCGCAGCCGGCGCGGCGGTGCTGACCGAGAAGCCGGTCGGGCACACCGTCGCCTCCGCCCAGCGACTCCGCTCGGCCGCGGCCCTGTCCTCGTCGAAGGTCGGCGTGGTGTTCCAGAACCGCTACAACCCCACGTCGATCGCCCTGCGCGATGCCCTGGCCGCGGGCCGCATCGGCCCGGTCCTGGGCGCGCGGGCAGCCGTCTGGTGGACGCGGACCCCCGCCTACTACGCGGCTGCGCCCTGGCGGGGGCGCTGGGCCGAGGCAGGCGGCGGCGTGCTGATCAACCAGGCGATCCACACCCTCGACCTGCTGCTGTGGTTGTTGGGCGAACCGGTCAGCGTCCGCGGACGGGCCGACACGCTCGCGCTGCCCGCCTCCGTCGAGGTGGAGGACACCGCCACGATCGTGCTCGAACACCCCCACGGTGTCCGCTCGACCTTCTTCGCCACCAACACCCACGTCCGCAACGATGACGTGGAGCTCGAGGTCACCGGGCGCGACGGCACCCTGCGGCTCGGCGGCGGCGAGGCCGCCCTTGTCACGGGAGCGCGGACCACCCTCCTGGCGACCGATGCGCAGGCGGGCGGCGAGCGCTCCTACTGGGGGCGCGGCCACGCCCTGCTGATCGACGACTTCCATGCCGGGCTCCGCGCCCCGGAGCCGTTCTGGATCGGCCCGGACGCCGGCATCGCTCCCCTTCGCGTCCTGCGCGAGGTGTACCGGCAGTCAGGCATCCTCCCCGCCGGCGAGGAACTCTAGGCACCCGCCGGTTCCAGCGGGGGGATCTCGATCTCGGTGCGGTCACCCGACCACAGGGTGTGGAAGGTGCCCGGCAGGTCGACGCGGCGATACGTGTGGGCGCCGAACAGGTCTCGCTGCGCCTGGATCAGCGCCGCGGAACTGCGCTCGGCACGCAAGCCGTCGTAGTACGCCAGCGACGACGCGAAGGCCGGCGCCGGCATGCCCGCCGCGGCCGCCTGGGCCACCACCCGGCGCCAGGCAGGCAAGCCGGCCGTGATCGCCGCCGCGAAGTACGGGTCGGCCAGCAGCAGCGGCAGTTCCGGGTCGCGCTCGTAGGCCTCGGTGATCCGGTTGAGGAAACGTGCCCTGATGATGCAGCCTCCGCGCCAGATGCGGGCCATGGCACCACGGTCGATGTTCCAGCCGTAGGCGGCGCTGGCCGCGGCGATCTGGTCGAAGCCCTGCGAGTAGGCGACCACCTTCGAGGCGTACAACGCGGAGCGCACGTCCTCGATGAAGCCCTCCCGGTCGGCGACCACGAGCTCGCCGGCCTCGGCCGGCAGGACCCGCCTGGCCGCATCGCGCTGAGGCAGCGAGCTCGACAGGGCTCGCGCGAAGGTCGCCTCGGCGATGCCGGTCACGGGGACGCCGAGGTCGAGCGCGTTCTGCACCGTCCAGCGGCCGGTGCCCTTCTGGCCCGCCTCGTCCACGACGATGTCCACGAAGGCCTTGCCCGTCCGCGCATCCACCTGGTGGAGCGTTTCCGCGGTGATCTCGATCAGGAACGACTCCAGGTCACCGGTGTTCCAGTCGGCGAAGATGTCGCCGATCTCGGACGCGCCGGCACCGAGGCCCTGGCGCAGCAGGTCGTAGGCCTCGCCGATGAGCTGCATGTCGGCGTACTCGATGCCGTTGTGCACCATCTTCACGAAGTGGCCCGCGCCGTCCGGTCCGACGTGGGTGCAGCACGGCACCCCGTCCACCTGGGCGGCGATCGTCTCCAGGATGGGGCCGAGCGCAGCGTAGGACTCCGCCGGCCCGCCCGGCATGATGGCCGGCCCGTTCAGGGCGCCCTCCTCACCGCCGGAGATGCCGGCACCGACGAAGTGCACGCCGAGCCCCCGCAACTCGCCTTCCCGGCGGATCGTGTCGGGGAAGTGCGCGTTGCCGCCGTCCACCACGATGTCCCCGGCCTCCAGGTGCGGCAGCAGCGACTGGATCGCGGCGTCGGTGCCGGCTCCGGCCTGGACCATCAGGATGACCCGGCGGGGGCGCTTGAGGCTGGCGACGAAGTCCACCACGGTGGTCGAGGGGACGAACTTCCCCTCGCTGCCGTACGCGGCCACGAGGCTGGACGTCCGCGACGTCGTCCGGTTGAACAGGGCGACGGTGTAGCCGTGGCGGGCGAAGTTGCGGGCGAGGTTGCTGCCCATCACCGCCAGACCGACGACGCCGATGTCTGCAGTGGCGGACGGGGGGAGGTCAGGGCTGGTCATCGGTGGTCTCCTCGATGCTGGGCTTCAGGTTCGGTACCAATCAACCAGCCGGCACCACGCCGGTTCAACGAGTTGCCGCAGGTTGCTCCCGTGGGACGGACTCAACGAACGCAGGACCGGGGCCTTCCCGTCCGCCGGCGAGGTCCGCGGGTTAGGCTGGGCGCGTGACGGAGCAGTCGCAAGGAGTGGCGGAGGAGTCGCACCGACCGGTCACGATCTATGACGTGGCTGCCGCGGCAGGGGTGGCGCCCTCGACCGTGAGCCGGACCTTCGCCAGGCCCGGACGGGTGAACGCCGAGACCGCGGCACGCATCCGGCAGGTCGCCGAGCAGCTCGGATACCGCGCGAACCCCATCGGCCAGGCCCTGTCCGCGTCGCAGACCCGTCTGGTCGGGCTCATGGTCTCCGACGTCGCCAACCCCTTCTACTCCCAGCTGATCCGCGGTGCGCAGCTCGCAGCCACCGAGGCCGGCTACGAGATCCTGCTGGCGGACTGCCGCGAGTCGGGCGTGCGCGAGCGGCTCGCGCTGGAGCGGCTGGTCCCGGTCGTCGAGGGTTTCGTGATCGGCAGCTCGCGGATGCCGGACTCGGCGCTGCGCACCATCGCCAAGCAACGACCGATGGTGGTGCTCAACCGCGAACTGCGTGACGTACCCAGCGTGATCACCGACAACGTGGGCGGGATGCGGGCGGCCGTCGACCTGCTCCGGGAACTCGGCCACGAATCGGTGGTCTACGTCGCCGGCCCCGAGGCCTCGTGGGCGGACGGCGTCCGCTTCCGGACCCTGCGCGACCACGGCACAGCCAGCGGCATCCACAGCCAGCGCGTCGGCCCGTTCCAGCCGACCTTCGAGGGTGGTCTGGCGGCCGGCCGCGTGATGCTGGAGAACCCGCCGACTGCGGTGATCGCCTACAACGACCTGATGGCCATCGGGGTGATGCACTGCTTCATCAGGGCGGGGGTGAAGGTGCCGGAGCAGGTGAGCATCATCGGCTTCGACAACATCCTCACGTCCCAGCTGGTGCTGCCGACGCTGACGACCGTGGCCGCACCCACGCGACAGATGGGCATCACCGCGGTCAACAACGTGGTCGCGATCATCAAGGGGGCCAGGCACGGGGGCGGTGAGGCGCTGGTCGTCCCGACGCAGCTGAAAGTCCGCGGGTCGACCGCTCAGCGCAGGCGGAAGAGGGTCTCCCCCGCGTTGGGCACCACCAGGGTGTCCGGATCGGCCTCGTAGGCGGCCAGGTCGAAGTCCTCCACGGCGAGGTGGCCCAGGTTCGCGCGACGCACCCGTTCCTCCCCGATCGCGCTCACCAGGGTCACGTTCACCCGGCAGCGCTCCCCGTCCACCTCGTCGTACGTGCCGGCCCCGCGCAGGTGGGTGCTGTGCGCGAGCACGCCCCAGTGGATGCCCGAGAACGTGTCCCACTGCTTCACGAAGTAGTCACGGCAGTGGTAGCCGATCTCGTAGATCTCCTTGTGGACGAAGGAGATCTCGGTGACGTGCGGCGCGTAGAGGATCACCTCACCACCATCGGCGACGACCGGCTCGAGCTTGTAGAAGCCCTTCGCCGCGGTCCAGATGTCCTCGTACTTCTCAGGGATCAGGGAGACGACCCGCTTGACGGGCGCGTCCAGGTAGCGGACGTGGGTCTTGGCAGAGATGAGCGCCGCCGCTGCCCAGGCCGACTCGGTCGTGCCGAACGTGGCGGCGTGGAGGTCGTAGCTGCCGGACTTCGCGACCACGCACAGGGCGAGCTTGCGGGACGGGATCATCGCCGCCGCCTCGTTGATCAGGGCGCGAACCGGCGTGATGCCCAGCGTTCCGATGATCTCGGCACTCGTGATCAGGGCACCCACCCAGTGGGTGAGGTCGATGATCTGCTGGCCGGCGATGCCGGGGAAGAAGTACTTGTTGCCGCCGGAGAAGCCGACGACCTCGTGCGGGAAGACCGGCCCGATGACGAGGGCCACGTCGTGGTCGACCACCGCGCGGTTCAGCGCCACCTCCGCCGGCACCGACAGCAGACCGCCGCTGAGCTCGCCGACCCGCTCCGCGCTGATCGTCCCCAGGGTGACGAAGGTCTCCGGCTTCCACCACTCGTGGTTGGCCACGGTCATCCCCGGATAGGTCGCCTCGAGGCCGTGCTCGGCGTAGCCGAGGTGCCGCGCGAGGTGCTCGGGGCTCATCTCGACGTGCGTGCCCAGCGCGATCAGGGCGGTGAGGCGGGTGACCCGGCCGGCGAGCGCGGCATGGACGCAACGCAGCAGCAGCGGCAGCGGGCTGGACCGGGTGCCGTCCGGGATCACGAGGCACACGCTCTTGCCGTCGAGGTCGGCGCCGGCCAGCTGCTCGCTGATGAACCGCTCGACCTCGGCGGTGGCCAAGGTCTGCTCCGGCCCTCCGACCACAGCCGCGTCGGTGGCCAGCGCGGCCACCACGTCCCGATTCCCGTTCATGGGCCAACCATCCTCCGCACCCGCGCGTACGGCAACCGTGCGTGGCAACTCCCGGCAACGCGTCCCTGTGGTGGCACGGTCGGGACAACGATGGACGCATGGCTCGACTCGACCTGCACCCCGACCGCATGCTCCCGGCGGACGCGACCCTGCGTCCGATCGCCCGCGAGATCTACGACACGGTCCGCGACCTTCCGATCCTCTCCCCGCACGGTCACGTGCCCGCCCAGTGGCTGGCCGACGACGAGCCCTTCAGCGACCCGACCTCGCTGCTGATCACGCCCGACCACTACGTCACCCGGCTGCTCCACGCGAACGGCATCGGGCTGGACCAACTCGGCGTGCACCGGGCCGACTTCGGCCCCGAGCAGTCGCGGGAGGCGTTCCGGACGCTCTGCTCGCACTGGAGCGCCTACCGGGGCACCCCGGTGAAGTTCTGGTTCGAGTCCGAACTCGTCGAGATCTTCGGGATCGACCTCGTACCGACCCGGGAGACGGCGGACGACATCTACGACGCGATCGCGGCCTCGCTCGCGACGCCCGAGTTCCGCCCGCGGGCGCTGTACAAGCGGTTCGGGATCGACTTCCTCGCCACCACCGACGACCCCTGCGACGACCTGGCCTCCCATGCACGCCTGGTCGCCGACCCGGAGTGGACGGGGCAGGTGGCGCCGACGTTCCGCCCCGACCGCTACCTGGAGGCAGCCGGACCGCGCTGGAACGACCTGGTGGACCGGCTCGGGCAGGTCAGCGGCGTCGACACCGGCAGCTACCTGGGCTGGGTGGCAGCGATGGAGAATCGTCGTGCGTACTTCAAGGCCCACGGCGCGGTCTCCACCGACCACTCCCACCGCGACGCCCGGGTGGAGCCCCTCTCCGACGTCGAGGCCGAACGCCTCTACCGGCTCGCCCGGACCGGTCGGATCACCCCGCAGGAGGCCGACACCCTGCGCCGGAACTTCATGTTCGCCCAGGCGCGGATGGCGGCCGACGACGGCCTGGTCATGACGATGCACCCGGCCGTCCACCGAAACCACCATCCCGGGAGGTTCGAGGAGTACGGCGCCGACATCGGTGCCGACATCCCGATGCAGGTGGAGTTCACCAACGCCGTCCAGCCGATGCTGGCCGCGTTCGGCACCTCGGCGTACTTCCAGGTCGTGTTCTTCACGATCGACGAGACCGTGTACTCCCGCGAGCTCGCGCCGCTGGCCGGGTTCTATCCCTCGGTCTACGTGGGAGTGCCGTGGTGGTTCATCGACGCACCCGACGCCATGGCGCGGTTCCGCGCCGCTGTCACCGAGACCGCAGGCTTCGGGCGCACGTCCGGCTTCATCGACGACACCCGGGCGTTCCTCTCCATCCCCGCCCGGCACGACCTCAGCCGGCGCGTGGACGCCGGCTTCCTCGCCCGGCTGGTCGGCGAGCACCGGCTCACCATCGACGAGGCGATCGACGCGGCCAACGAGCTCGTTGCCGGCAACCCGCGAAAGGCGTTCAAACTATGAGTTCCTCCTCCGCCCCCCTGCTCTCGCGGGACGCCGGCCACGGCCGACCCGCCGCGCCGGTGCGCATCGTCCACCTGGGCGTGGGCAACTTCTTCCGGGCCCACCAGGCCTGGTACACCGAGCACGCCCCGGACGCAGCCGAGTGGGGCATCGCCGCCTTCACCGGACGCTCCGCGGCGATGGCTGACGCCCTGCGGCCCCAGGGTGGGCTCTACACCCTCATCACTCGCGGCCCGGAAGGCGACGCGTACGAGGTGGTCTCCAGCCTGACCGCCGTCCACGCCGCGGGCGAACATGACGCCTTCCTCGACTACCTCCGCTCCCCCGCGCTGGCGATCGTCACGCTGACGGTCACCGAGGCCGGCTACCTGCGTGGCCCCGACGGCCACCTGGACCTGGCCGACCCGGGGGTCGTCGCCGATCTGGCCGCCCTGACGAAGGACCCGGAATCCCCGGTCACCACGACCCCGGGGCGCATCGTGGCCGGCCTGCACGCGCGGCGCGCGGCCGGCGCCGGCCCGCTCGCCGTCCTGTCGTGCGACAACCTGTCCGGCAACGGCGAGGTCCTCGCGCGGGTGGTGGGCGACCTGGCCTCGGCCGTCGACCCGTCCCTGGCGCAGTGGATCGCTTCCCACGTCTCCTTCGGCACCACCATGGTCGACCGGATCACGCCGGCCACGACCGATGAGCACCGGGCCGGCGTGCTGTCGGCCACCGGTCTGCGCGACGCGGCTCCCGTCCCCACCGAGCCGTTCAGCGAGTGGGTCATCCAGGGCTCGTTCCCCAACGGCCGCCCGGCCTGGGAGGCCGCCGGCGCACGGATCGTCGACGACGTGGCGCCCTTCGAGCGCCGCAAGCTCGCGCTCCTCAACGGCTCGCACTCCCTGCTGGCGTACGCGGCGACCATCCTCGGTCACGAGACGGTCGCGGACGCGATCGCCGACCCGCGTTGCCAGGCGTGGGTGGAGCAGTGGTGGGACGAGGCCTGCGCACACATCCCCCTCCCCCCCGAGGACCTGGCCGCCTACCGCGGGGCCCTCCTCGAGCGTTACCGCAACCCCAACATCCGGCACGCTCTGGCACAGATCGCCGCCGACGGCTCCCTGAAGATCGGTGTCCGGATCCTTCCCACGCTGCAGGCGGAGCTCGCCGGAGGGAGGGTCGCCGAGGGCGCCTGTCGTGCCATCGCGGCCTGGGTGCTGCACCTTCGCGGGACCGGCGCACCGGTCAAGGACGTGAACGCCGGCGAGGTCATGGCCTTCGCCGAGGGCTCCCTGCCAGACTCCGTCGACTCCGTGCTGGGCTTCCTCGGCGCCGACCTCGCCGCCGATCCCCGCGTCCGCGAGGCTGTCCTCGACCACGCGCGCGCCCTCCAGGCCCTGGCCGTCGCCTGAACCACGCAGACCGCCCGAGGTCGTCCCTGCGAACTGAGGGATCCTCCGGCCCACCCCGGGCTCGGCTTCTGCTCGCGCGCCCGACCGTGGATCACCACTGGCCACCAGTTCGCGCTGCGCGGCGTCATGAGGTGCCCCGCCAGGCTGGATCCGCCGGTACGACCACCACCGGTCCCGCTCAGCAATCGGAAGGGCCGCGCCCGTCAGGTCACAACCTGGCTGGACGTCACGCCTAGAGCCGCGCCTGCCACTTGTCGGCCCAGACCAGGTCGTTGGGGGTGCCCTTGAACGGGGACCGGCCCTCCAGCTTGTCGACGACCTGGCGGATGCTTTCCGGATTGGCGTGGTAGGCGTTGACCAGGCACTTCACCATGGTCGCGTCGTGGAGATGGGTGGTGAAGTTGAACGACACCATGAAGGTCGGCACTTCCCAGACGTACCAGGGGCACTCGTTGCTCATGGCCGTCTTCCACTGGATGCGGTAGTTGTTCTGGGCGCCGTAGCCGATCACCTCGGCGACGATCAGTGCCGCGTCGACCTGCGCACGGTAGGCGAGGGTGGGTCCCTTCACCCGCGATGTGCCGTCGTTGAGCGTCACCTCGTAGCCGCGAGCCTCCAGTTCGGCGGTGAGTGCCGCGACGGTGTCGCCACCGCCCCCCATGATGCCGTCCTGCTCCCCGGAGAGGTAGTAGAGCCGGATCCGCCGGTGGCTCGCCGGGTTGAGCGGCAACTGCTGGAGCGTGTTCTTCACCAGCGTGATGCCCCGGTCCGCCGCGTCGGCGCGCAGCGCCAGGTGCTCCTCGCATCCGACGACCGCGAGGTCCGCCGGCTCTCTGAGCAGGGTGCCCTCTGCCTTGCGGACGTGCAGGTTGAGCTTGGCCTTCAACCCGAGGACGCGGCGGTTGGCGTCGTCGAGCCGCTCCCGCGAGATGACGCCGTTCTCCACGCCAGCCTTCATGAAGGCGAAGTCCTCCGCCAGGTCGTTGAAGAACAGGAACAGGTCACAGCCGGCCGCGATCGCCGCCGGCACGTAGTCCTCGCGGCGCATCGCCGACGTCATGCCGAGCATGTGGGACGCGTCGGTGATCACCGCGCCGTTGAAGCCGAGCCGGGTCTTGAGCAGCCCGTGAATGAGCTCGGGAGCGAGAGTGGCAGGCAGGATGTCCGCGTCGGCCAGCGACGGGTCGAGCAACTGGGAGTAGTGCGGCAGCGCGATGTGGCCGGCCATCACCATCTCGACGCCGTTGTCGATGTGCGCGCGGTACACCCGTCCGAACGAGTCGTCCCACTCCTGCGGCTCCAGCTCGTTGACCCCGAGCACCAGGTGCTGGTCGCGCTCTTCGCTCCCGTCGCCGGGGAAGTGCTTGATGCAGGTCAGGATGCCGGACTCGCGCTGGCCCTCGACGAACGGGACGGTGTAGCGGATCACGTCGTCGGCAGTCGTCCCGTACGCGCGGGTGTTCACGATCGTGTTGCGCCAGTTCAGCAGGATGTCGACGCACGGGTCGAAGTTGAGGTTGGCCCCGATGGCCCTCATCTCGCGTCCCGACACCAACCCGGCGTTGTACGCGACCTCGGTCGAGCCGGACGCCTCCGTCTGGGCGCCGGACGCGATGTACGTGCCGTCCGACATGGCGCCGTTGCCGCCGGAGTCGCAGTTGGCCGCAACCAGGAGGGGGATCTTCGAGGCGGCCTGGAGCCGGTTCACCAGCTCCTGGACCTTGTCCGACGAGCCGCCGTGGTAGCGGGCGGCGCCGATGTGGAACTTGCCGATGATCTCCTCCGCCGTGTCGTTGCCCCCGGAGAAGGTGTCGCGGCCGAAGTGGAAGAGGTTGGTGAAGAGCTGGCCGACCTGCTCGTCCAGCGTCATGGACGCCAGGGTCTCCTCGACCCAGGCGATCTGGCTGTCATCGAGGTGGTACGGCGCTGCGGTCAGGTCGACGAGGACGGGCACGGTTGTTCTCCTGGGTCTGGTTCTACTTCACGGTGGGCATGGTGATGGCTCTGGTGCCTGACACGGTCTCCCAGGGCACGACCGCGGGCAGGCCCGCGGTGAACTCGGCGATGAGCGAGTCCTGGTACGCGCCGGCGAACTTCCCGGCCAGGAACCGGGGCAGCGCCTCGGCGGTGAAGCGCCGCCAGGACTCCTTCTCGTGGCCGGGCAGGATCGGGAAGTACAGGCAGCCGACCCTCGCGGCGGCGTCCCGGTCGCCGGGGGCGTCCCCGATCAGCAGGATGTGGTCGGCCGGGTACTTGCCGGCCGCGGCGTACTGGACGTGCTCGGCCTTGCTGCCCATCTCCTGACCGGCGATGACGCGCATGTACTGCGCCAGGCCGTGCTCGGACCATTCCCGCGTCAGCGCCTCCACCGGGGTGGCTGACACCGTCATCTCGTCCACGTCCGGGTACATCGCCTGCATGGCCTCGAGGACGCCGGGGAAGGGCCCGCAACCGTGCACCGTCTCGGCGATGGCCGCGTTGACGGCGTCGCTCCAGGCGATCATCCGGTCGGCGACCGGCGACGGGTTGGCGGATGCCCAGGCGCGGACGCCGAGATCGGACAGCGGGAACGACGACTCGATGAAGTCGGTGAGTTCCGGGTAGTCGGGGACGGTGACGCCCCGCTCGGCGACCTCGGCACGATCGCGCAGCAGGTCGAGCACCTGGCGCAGCGCCAGCCAGCGGTTCAGGCCACGGGTGACCGAACCGAGGTTCACGAAGATCGCCGTCTCGCGAGCGAGGGTGGAGATCGGCTGCAACCCCCAGTGCCGGATGGTGGCCGGGGTGAAGCACTCCTGATGCTTGATGTCCATCGCGTCCATGGCGCAGCCGTCGGAATCGATGCCGACGAAGAAGCGCCGGGAAGGGACGAACTCGACGAGGGGCCGGGCCGCCTCCGGGAGCGGTGGCACCGTCGGACGGTCGACCACCGGGGCTTCGTTGCTCACGTCTCCTCCTGCTGCAGAACGGGTACTTCCCCAGTACATCCGGCGGGGTCGGAGAGCAGCAACGAGTTGCCAGACCTTGCCGGTCCGAACCGAGATGCAGAGGCGGCCAGACATGCAGACGTACAAGGTGGGCTATTTCGTGGGCAGCCTGTCCTCCACGTCGATCAACCGGATCCTCGCCGGCGCCTTGATCAGGCTGGCGCCCGAGGACCTGGAGTTCGTCGAGATCCCCATCGGGAACCTGCCCCTGTACAGCCCCGACTTCGATGCCGACTACCCGCCGGAGGGCCGGGCCCTGAAGGAGGTCATCGCCTCGATGGACGCCGTGCTCTTCGTCAGTCCCGAGTACAACCGGTCGATCCCCGGAGCACTGAAGAACGCCATCGACTGGGCGTCACGGCCGTGGGGACAGAACTCGTTCGACCACATCCCGGCCGCCGTCATCGGCGCCTCTCCGGGCCAGATCGGCACGGCGCTCGCCCAGCAGTCCCTCAGGGCCGTCCTCTCCTTCTGCAACGCACGGCAGATGACCGCGCCCGAGGCCTACATCAAGTACTCCCCGGAGGTGTTCAGCCCCGAGGGCGAGGTCCTCGACGCAGGGATGCGCGACTTCCTGACCACCTTCATCAACGAGTTCCGTGACCACACCGCACGGGTGCTGACCGTGCTCCCCCGCTCCACACCGTAGGCTCATCCCATGGCGATCGGACGGGACGAGTTGGTACGCATCCTGGCCGAGGCCGACCCCGTGGGGTTGATCGCAGACGGCGGGCCCGAAGACGCGTACGCGACCGAGGCCGACGCCATCCTCGGACTCAAGGGCGTCCCCCAACTGACCGAGATCACCGGCGTCTTCGCGGTCAGCTTCAGCGAACCAGGCGCCTGCAGCCGCGAGACCGCCCGCTGGATCGCCGAGCAGATGGCGCTGCGCGCGGGCTGAGCCGGTCAGACCGCCCGGACGTCCGCGAGCCGCCGCACCGCGTACTCGTCGCCCCAGCAGACCGCGGCCTCCCAGGCCGCCGACGCCTGACCGGCACGATCGAGCTCGTCCGGTCCGAGGTCGGCAGCGTTACCGGGGAGCACGAGGTCGAGGGCAGGGACATCGACGTGCGCCTCGTCCCAGTCGAGCAGCGCCACACCGGACGGGGTCATGCGGACGTTACCCGGATTGGCCGGGTTGCCGTGCACGACGCTCGTCGAACGCCCGCCCAGGCGCGCCCAGGCGGCGCGGCACCGTGCGACGCCCTCCGCCGGCATCCTGGTGAGGTCGATCCGGGTCCCGGCATCGACGGCCAGCAGGTCGACCGACGAGCGCCAGCCGGGGCGCTGCGGCCACCCCTGCGTCCGTCGGTGCAGCTCCGCCAGAGTGCTGGCCACCCGCCGCCAGTCGTCGGGCGTCGCGGGCGGTACCCCCTCGATGAAGGTCATCACCACCAGGCCGTCGGCGAAGAGCCGGCCGTCGGTGGTGGGGATCGGCACGGGCACCGCCAGGCCGGCCCGGTCGAGGTGGGCGAGCAGTCGCGTCTCCCACGCGAGGTCGGCGTCCCCGCGTGATCCCAGCCGGCCGACGGCGAGCCGTCCGTCCACCCGGACGCTCCAGACGTCGTTCGCTGTCCCCCCGGTCAGCGGCTCGAGGCGAACAGCTTCCCGACCCCAGCGCCCGAGTGCCTCCCAGCCCATTCCCGTCACTCTACGAGACCGGCCTGCGCGTCTGGCGCACCGGGGACGGTTCCTCTTGCGTCTGACGCACCGGGGACGGTTCCTTTTGCGTCGTCCAGTGACGCAAGAGGAACCGTCCCCGGCTCGGTGGTGGCGCCCGATCACCATCCTTCGGTCCTGGCGTTGAAGGCTCTACCTCCGGGGTGGCCTTGCGCCGCCTGTGGCGCAGCCACTCGACTCGCCGTTGATACCCCCTGGGGTATATGCTTACGGCATGAAGACAGTGATTGTCGGAGGGGTCGCAGGCGGGATGTCCGCAGCGACGAGGCTTCGGCGCCTGGACGAGGCGGCGGAGATCGTCGTCCTCGAGCGCTCCGGACATGTGTCGTTCGCCAACTGTGGCCTGCCGTACTACGTCGGCCGTGCGATCACCGATCGCAACGCGCTGCTCCTGCAGACACCGTCCAGCCTGGGTGCCCGCTTCGGTATCGACGTCCGCGTCGATACCGAAGCCCTCGCGATCGACCGCCGCGCCAAGATCGTCCGGGTCCGCGACCGGTGCACCGGCGAGGAGTACGACGAGTCGTATGACGCCCTGGTCCTCGCCCCTGGCGCGGCGCCCTTCGTGCCGCCCATCCCCGGAGCGGAACGCGCACTCACCCTGCGCAATGTCGCCGACACCGATGCGATGGCCGCGGCGGTCGAGGCGGCCCTCGCCCAGCCCGCGCCGACCGCGGTCATCATGGGCGGCGGCTTCATCGGGGTCGAGCTGGCCGAGAACCTCACCGGGCGAGGGGTCAGGGTCACGATCGTCGAGCTCGCCGACCAGTTGCTGGCTCCCCTGGACGTGGAAATGGCCGCACTCGTGGAGAAGCACCTGCGCAGGCACGGCGTCGAGATCCTCACCGGTGCATCCGTCACCGAAATCTGGTCGGACAGCGTCGGGCTCTCCACCGGCGGCCGGCTGCCGGCAACTCTGGTGGTCGCGGCGATCGGCGTCCGTCCTGAGACCGGCCTCGCCCAGGCGGCCGGCCTGGAACTCGGTGAGCGCGGCGGAATCCTCGTGGACGAGCACCAGCGAACCTCCGACCCGGCGATCTACGCGGTCGGGGACGCAGTGGTGAAGCGCGATGCCCTCACCGGCGGGCAGGCGCTCGTGCCGCTGGCCGGACCGGCCAACCGGCACGGTCGGCTCGCCGCCGACGCGATCGCCGGGCGCCCCGTGGCGGCGGCACCGGTTCTCGGCACTGCGATCGTCGGCGCGTTCGGGATGGTCGCCGCCGCGACCGGCTGGACGGAGAAGCGGGCGGTGGCCGCGGGGCGATCGGTTCGCGTGATCCACACCCATCCGGCCAACCACGCCGGCTACTATCCCGGCGCCGAGAGCATGAGCCTCAAGCTCGTCGTGGACGCGGATACCGACACGATCCTCGGCGCCCAGGGCGTCGGTGGGGCCGGCGTGGACAAGCGCATCGATGTCATCGCGACGGCGATGCGGGCGGGCCTCACCGCCTCGGACCTCGGCGACCTCGAGCTGTCCTACGCGCCGCAGTTCAGCTCCGCCAAGGATCCGGTGAACATGCTCGGTTTCATCGCCGAGAACCTGCGCGACGGTCTCGTCGACACCATCCAGTGGCACGAGGTCGAGGCCGAGGTCGACAAGGGCGTCCAGTTGATCGACGTGCGGACGCCGGCGGAGTTCGCGCGTGGCACGGTCGACGGCGCCACCAATATCCCGGTCGACGAACTCCGGGCCCGCATCGATGAGGTGGCCGAAGAGGTGATCGTGCACTGCCAGGTGGGCCTCAGGGGCTATCTCGCCGCGCGTACCCTGGCGCAGCACGGCCGTCGCGTGCGTAACCTCGACGGCGGCTACCGGACCTGGGCGCGGATCTGAGGCCGCAGCCGACGCGAGAAGGGCCGCCGGATCCCCGGCGGCCCTTCTTCAGCTGCTCGCGACGGCGACCGGCGGCTTCACCGACCGAAGATCTTGAACAGCCCGGACCCTGCCGTCACCCTCGCCGTGGGAGCCGAGCCATGGCCGTCGCACCACTGGCCGGCGGGGACCCGCGCCATGACCTGTGCAACGTGCTGGCCGCACCCGCTCCAGGTCGTCTTGCCGCACACCCGGCACGTAACAGCGCTACACATTCGATGGACTCCTTCTCGTCAGGGTTGTACTTCTCTTCACGGTTGTCCCGAGCATACCCCCCGGGGTATTTTCGAGCAATGTCACCGGTTGCCTCGGTTCGCGGCGCCCTCGGTATTCCGGGTCTCGCGCGGGGTGGCAGAGTTCTCACCTCTGCGATGCTGGGTCGCGGGAGCGGGTACCGCAGCGTGAAGGGGGGATGACCTGTGCAGGAAGATGCCGCCATGAGCGATGACGGCGGACGGCCGGTCGGCGCGCCCTCTGGTGCCCCCGCGAACCGCTGGGCGTCCTTCCGCGGCGCCGTCTCGCTGCCGGGCCACGGGACCCGCTACCTCATCCTTGCGATCGTCGGGCTGATCGCGATCGGCTTCCTCACCCAGGTCTTACGGAGCCTGTCGGTCGACTTCCCCGGCCTGGACAGCCTGGAGCGGTTCTTCTACTACGACCTCGAGGCCAACATTCCCACCTGGTTCTCGACCATCCTGCTCTTCCTGTGTGCCCAGCGCGCCTGGTGGGTGGCAACGGCAGCGCGTGCCTCCGGTGACCGCTGGCACCGGCACTGGCGGGGGCTCGCGGTGATCTTCGCCTACCTCTCGCTCGACGAGCTGGCCCAGCTCCACGAACAGGTGGTGGCGCCGCTTCGCGCGGCGCTGTCGCTCGGCGGCGCGCTCAGGTTCGCCTGGATCGTCATCGCTGTGCCGCTCGTGGTCATGTTTGCGATCGTCTACCTGCGTTTCCTCATCGCACAGCCGCTGTGGACCCGGGTCGCGTTCAGCCTCGCCGGAGTCATCTACGTCGGCGCGGCGGCAGGCATGGAGGCGGTGGGAGGGCTGGTGGTCACGGCGTTCGGTTTCCACAACCTGCTCTACGCCGCCGAGAGCGCCATCGAGGAGGGAGCCGAGATGCTTGGCGCAGTGCTGTTCCTGGGCGCCTTGACGGTCTCGCTTCGTCGGCTGCGGCATCCGGGGCCCCGACCCGGCGGCACCCCGACCTGAGACGCCGGGCTCAGCCGTCCACCAGGAGCCCGATCAGGCCGCCGAGGACGAGGTCCCGCCGGGCCGACACCCCCTCGAGTTCGCACAGCCGGTGGGTGGGTGGGAGCCCGGATCTGCGCCGTCGCAGTTGCTCGCGAGCCACGGGTACCCAGCGGTCGTCGAACACTTCCGCGGTGCTGCCCTCGACCTCTCGGTCTCCCAGGTGTTCCGACCACAGCCTGAGGCGCGTCGCACGGACGAGGTCCGGGTCGGTGAGGACGAGGTTGGCTTCGGTGTCGTTGAACAGGGAGTGGGCGTTGAGGTTGGCCGAACCGATGGTGAGCCACCGGTCATCGACGATTCCGACCTTCGCGTGCACGTAGGTGTCCGGCGCCTTCCCGGCCGCGGACTGCAGCGTCGCGGCCAACATGCGGCCCTCCTGGTCGGCCTCCACGAGCCGCGACAACTGACCCAGCGTCGTGTCGCGCCCCGTGCTGGGCCGACGCGGCAGCAGGACGATGAGCCGGAACTCCGGCGACGGTGGATTCCGCAGTTTCTCCTGCAGGAGGTCGACGATCTCCGGCGCCCAGAGGAACTGGTTCTCCAGGTAGACGAAGTGCTGGGCGCCGGCGAGCGCCCGACGGTACTCCGCCAGGATCGAGAACTCCCCCCTGGCGCGGAACCGGTAGACGTTCTCCGGGATCGTCCGCAGGAACTGTGCCCGGTGCGGCCCGACCTGCGGTCCGGCCACGGCAGCGGGCAAGGTCTCACCGGTCACCTCGGTCCACCGTGACCGGAAGTGCGCGGCGACGTCCGCCACGACCGGTCCGCGGATTCGGACGGCGACATCGTGCCATCCCAGCGACGCCCTCGGCGGGTGTGCCGAGGTGTCCCACCGGTCCGCCTGGAGGTCCGTCAGGTCGAGGCCACCGACGAACGCGACGTCGTCGTCGACGATGAGCAGCTTCTCGTGGTGGCAGTGCAGCGGATACTCGCGATCGTCGAGGGCCACGCTCACCCCGGGCAGGCGGGCGAAGCCCTCGCGGACCAGCCGGGCGTCCGCTCGGGACGGGCGCATGACGGGCAGCGGTGCGCCTCCCCACAGCAGCACGCGCACCCTCGAGCCTGCCGCCACGGCGTCCGCGAGAGCTTCGCCGAGAGAGGTGCCGGGGACGGCCCGGGTGAGCAGGAAATCGGGGTTCGCGTGCCACCCGGCGACGTGGACGGTTCGCCGGGCCGACCGGATCGCGTCGAGCATGGCGGCGAAGCAGTCGCGGCCATCGACGAGGGTCTGGACGTGGTTGCCTTCCCGCACAGGGAACTCGGCGACGCCGGCAGGCAGGCTGTCGCCGGTCTGCAGGACCTGCGACCATCCCTGGCGCGCAAGCCGGTGCGCATGGCGTTCGCGCAGCAGGGACTCCATGAGACGTCCGATGGCGGCGTCGACCTGGGCAGCGGGGAACCGCCGACCGGCTCCGGGTGACACGACCACCTCCTGGGTGGAGATCCTCCACGACGGCCACGCCGGCCGCCGACGTCTCTATCCTGCTCGCTTGCGCGCACGGCCACGGGAAGCGTGGCCAACTGCTGCACTCCGCGTCCGGCACCCCGCGAGCCCCGATCGCCTGCCGGCAGAGCGGGGCGTACCGAGGGGCTCAGGTCCCGGCAATTCTGCCGGTGTGAGCGCGGGCGCAGGGGCCGAACCTGTACGCACCGAAACCCCTTCCTGCCGGGAGTCGCCATGACAGCCACCCCCCACCCGCGCCTTCCGGGACGACGCGATCCCTCGACCCCCCGCCGTCGGCGGACGCTGCGAGGTGCGGTCGGCGCGGCCGGGCTCCTGCTCGTGGTCCTTTCCCCGACCACAGGCACCGTTGCCGCAGCGGCTCCCGTCCCCCCAGAGCCATCGGGGTCCGTCGACATGTCGGACGTCGATCGCTTCGTGGAGAGGGAGTTGCGGGCGTCGTCCCTGCCGGGTGCGGCTGTGGCGATCACGAGGGGTGACCACGTGCTCCATGTGCGCGGTTATGGACGTGACGCCGGCGGAGCGCCGGTCACGGGAACGACGCTGTTCCGCATCGCATCACTGAGCAAGTCCATCACGGCGCTGGCCGTGATGCAGCTGGTCGAGGCGGGACGGCTGTCCCTTGATCGCACCGTTGCCGCCTACGTCCCGGAGTTCCGCCCCGCTGACAGCAGGGGCACTGACATCACCGTGCGTCAGCTCCTCAACCAGACCTCAGGGCTGGCGGACCGTGCGTTCAACGAGCTCGAAGACCCCCAGCCGCGGACGCTTGCGGAGGCGGTGTCGAGACTGCGAGCAGCGACCCTGGTCGCCGACCCGGGGGCCGAGTGGAACTACCACAACCCGAACTACGAGGTGGCCGCCCGCCTGGTTGAGGTGGCCAGCGGGCAGCCTTTCGACCGGTACCTGCGGGAACGTGTGTTCGCTCCCGCCGGGATGAAGGACTCCCTCACCACGTACACGGACAACGCACCGGTGGCCGGTCTCGCCGAGGGACATGTCATGGCGTACGGGCACGCCTTCGCGGTGGGCCTTCCCGACAAGTTCGGTGCGGGGGCCGGCGACGTGGTGAGCACGGCCAGCGACATGGCCCGATGGCTGGTCCTGCAGACCAACCACGGCCGCTCGGCCGAGGGGCACCGTCTCCTCTCGGAAGAGCTGCTGCACCAGATGCACACGTCCAGCACCCCGGTGGGCTACGGCTACGGATGGTCGGTGCATCGGACGCCCGAGGGGTCGATCCGGGTGGGCCACACGGGGAACCTGCTGACCTTCAGTTCGTTCCAGACGATCCTGCCCGATACGGGCTACGGCGTGGTCGTGTTGTTCAACAGCGGCTCGGCCCACACGATCGACCAGGCCGCGATCTTCGAAGGTGTCCTCGGTCTGGTTGCCGGGTCTTCGGTGCGCAGAAGTGGCGTCCAGATGTCGGCCACGGCCCTCGACCTGATGCTCGGGTGCCTCACCGCCGCGGCGCTGGCCGCCGGCGTGATCGGAGCGCTGCGTTCAGCCGCCTGGGCGACCAGGGCCTCCCACCACCGCAGGTTCCGGGTGGCCCGCATGGTGGCGGGGCTCGTGCCCCACGGGGTGGTACTCGGGCTCGTCGTCGCCTTCCCTGCGATCGCAGGACATGCCTTCGGCGACCGTGCCGTCACCTGGACGAGTGCGGCGTACGCGTGGCCGGCGGCCCTCATCCTGGTGCTCGCGGCCCTGCTCGCGACGCTCGCGACGCTCGGTGCGCGCGCCTGGCAGTTGGCGCGGACGGCTCGAACCGCCGATACCCGTGGTAGGCCGACCCGCTCCCTCAGCCGCCGCCGGGGACCGGGGTGACCGACAGCAGCGCGGCGTTGATGTCCCGAAGCGCTGTGAGGAGTCCGTGCAGCCGGGTCTGGTCGGCGCCGATCGCGGTGATCACCGTCGAACCGTCCACGTCGTAGCGGAGGTGCACGTCACCGAGCCGGCCCGTCCAGGTGCCGTCGAGGTGCCCGGCGACACGTACCTCGTACCCGGCGCGAGGATCGTGGTTCATCGTCGTGCGCTCGTGGCGGGGACGGCTCGGTGGCGTCGGCCGGAACGGCGGATGACCCACTCGGCGACCGCGAGGTTGAGAATCCAACCCATGCCCTTGGCGGTGTCGTCGAGCAGGACGGTGCTGCCCAGGAGTGCTCTGCTGACACCTTCGGTGAGCGCCTGCGTTCCCGCCGCCATCCCGATGGCGTAGGCGCGGACCATCCAGGCACGGTGCATCGTGACGTCCCCGCGACGGATCGCAGCGAAGCCAAGCGCCAGGCAGGCCACCATCGCCGAGGCGAAGGCCAGGCGAAGCGCGAACAACAGGTCGCCGGTTCCGGGCCGACGCGAGGCGAACAGCGTGATCCACAGGGCCGACCCGGCCGCGACCACCCCGAACACGGCGACCGCTCGTCCTGCCCGTCGGTGCCAGGTGTGCCCGCGCCGGCGGAGTTCGGGGACGAACTGCACGGCGCCGACGAGCGCGAACAACAGGGAACCGACGACGTGCGCAACCAGCGGCACGGCGGATGCGGCGAAGCGCGGGTCGACGGGCATCAGCTGCGGCCCTCCGGCCAGCTGGACCAGGCGCAGGGTTCCGGAGATGACCGGGAGTGACGCCAGCAGCGCCAGTCCGCCGAGAACCCGGCCGGACCGGAAGCCCGGCCGCGATACGGCCGGGCCCCTGGAGGCGGTGGTCATCGGGTCGCCTCGACGACGCGCACCGAGGCGCTGGTGGGCGCCGTCGCGATCGACCGGCGCCAGGCGGACCAGCCGAGCCCCATCAGCGCGATCCCGGTGGGGACGGCGAAGGGACGGTTGAAGGAGTCGGGCAGCACCGCCAGCGCCAGCGTGCTGGTCGTGGCGACCGCCAGCAGCGCGCTCGCCCACCGAATGACGACCCCGGCCCGGAACAGCGCGATGCCGAACAGGAGACCACCGAACATGTAGCCCATGCCGGCGACGTTGTTGAGGAACTGCATGCCGCCGATGTCGCCGGCGGGGACGCCGCCGTACGCCGCGGTCAGCACGTCCTGCACGTAGGCCGGCGCCGTCTCGGCCAGGACGGGCAGGACCGTCGCCGCGATCACTTCGACGCTGAACATCGCGAGGTAGCCGATGCCGAACACCACAGCCCCGACCAGCCCGAGCACCCCGAGCTGGCGGGCGTACCGGGCCCACAGGCTCGTGATCCCCGTGAGCGTCAGCACGGTCATGAGCGACTTGAGGGCCTGACGGGCGAGGTACTCGGTGCTGCCGACGAAGTCGAGGGTCAGGGCCGGGTGATTGATCTGGATGCCGACGAAGATGGCGCCGGCGGTGGCGAGGCTGATGCCGGCGATCCGGCCGAGCATCCGGTACGAGGTGGTCATGGCGTTTCTCCTGGCGTTGTCCCTTGCCCGAGTGGTTCCCGGGCCATGCCAGGGACGCTACGGCCGGCGTTGGTGACGCCACATCACACGATCGTGTGATTGCCGCGGTGACCCGCGGGCGCGCGCTCACAGCAGGTTTCGCTCCCGTGCCCGGGCCACCGCGGCCCGCCGGGTCGTCGCCTGCAGCTTGGTGAAGATGTGCCTGGAGTGCGTGCGCAGGGTGTTGATCGAGATGTACAGGCGCGCAGCGATCTCCGGCCCGCTGAGGTCACCGGCGAACAGTCGCAGGACGTCGAGTTCCCGGTCGCTGAGCGGTTCGTCGCCGAGGCGCAGCGGTGGCTGTGGAGACCCGTTCCGGTTGCGCTCGAGCAGCCGCCGCGCCCACGCCGCGGCCTCCCCGCCGCCCGGCGCGCCGGCCTGGTCCCGGAGGAGGTCCGCCAACGGCGCACCCTCGTCCAGGAACACGCGGGCGTGGCCCGACCTGGCCGCGGCGAGGAGCGCCTCGCGCAGGACCGCGTTCGCCTGCTGCCTGCTCCCGGCCGCAGACAGAGCCAGGGCGCGGACGACCCCCGCCTCGAGGATGCTGCCTGCCCGCCGCGCAGCCTCTGCCGCCCGCTGGACGGCGCCGATGAGGGCAAGGACCTCGTCGAGGTCGGCCCGCGCCGGGTGCTCGGCGATCACCAGGCGGGCGTAGGTCAGTACGACGAACTCGTCGAGGTAACGGGTGGGATCGAGCCGGTGCGCGCCCGTGCTGTCCGCCCAGTGCCGGGCCTCACCCACGCGTCCGGCGGCGATGAGGCAGCGGGCCCGGACCGCCGGCAGCGGCCGGACGTCGGGGAAGAAGCCGGGGAGGTAGCGGCTTTCGGCAACGTCCAGTTCGGCCAGCGCCGCGTCGTACGAGCCGGCGGCTCGCAGCAACCCGGCGTGGACCCGGTGCCACCGGAACCGGTTCTCCTGCAGCGACGCGGACTCCCCGAGTTCCCAGGCCTCCGTGAGATGACCGGCCGCCGCGTCCAGGTCGTCCAGCTCGGTGAGGACGCCGGCCAGTCCCGTGTGCAGGTCGCCGAGGACCGTCGTCGCCGCCTCCGGTGTCCGGCGTGCCGCGTCGAGCGCATCCTCGAAGAGCGTTCGGGCGTGGTCGGGACGTCCGTCCGCCAGCGCGAGGTCGGCGAGGACGACGGTCGACCCGAGCTGGTCCGTGACGTTGCCGGCGGCGCCCATGTGCGCCACGGCACTGCGAAAGGTCGGGACTGCCCGGCGAAGATCGCCCTCGGCCCACGCGGCGAGCCCGATGAATCCCTCGGCGGCACCCTGGACGAAGTGGTCGTCGGGAGCTGCCGCGGCCGCGATCTCGGCCTGCCGAATTGTTCCGGCGACGTCGCCGGAGGCCTGGGCCAGCGCGGCGCGGTAGATCGCGATGCTCGCGGGCACGGCCCGGCGCTCGGCGTCCCTGATCGCCACGAGCGCTGCCGGAAGGTCGGACGGCGGAGCCGCCGCGGGTACCCCACCCGCCGAGGCGGCATCGGCGATCCCGAGCCACGTCGCCGCACCGGCGAGGTCCCCGGCGGTGAGCCGCGACCACGCCCTCGTCGTCGCGAGGACGGGCCGGCGCCGAACGAGGTCGTCCGGAAGCCCGGCCATCCAGGCGACCAGCGACCGGTCGCCGCGCCCGTGGCGGACCATGGGAAGAGCGCACTCGATGAGGTCCGCGGCCCAGTCCGCGTCACGGGAGAGAACGGCCTGGCGCAGCGCGTCGTCGAGCAGGCCCGTCGCTGCGTAGGCACGGCTCGCCGCCCGGTGCAGGGCAGGCAGTCGATCCGGCTGCTCGGCCACCAGCCGTGCCCGCAGCACCTCGGCGAAGAGCTGGTGGTAGCGGAACCAGCGACGTTCGTCATCGAGGGCCGTGACGAAGGCGTTCGCCGCCTCCAGTTGCTCGAGTTGCCACTGCCCGTCCGAGCGCCCGGTGACGGCATCGCAGATGGCGGCGGTCATCCGCTCGAGGACCGAGGTCTGAAGGAGGAAGTCGCGGGCACCGGCCGGCTGGGCGTCGAGCACCTCCTCGACGAGGTAGTCGAGGACGAACCGGTGGCTTCCGCCGAACGCCCGGATGAACGCGTCGACCGCTTCGGGGGATCCGGCCCGTGCGCGCACCGACAGGGCGGCGAGCTGGAGGCCGGCCACCCAGCCCTCCGTCTTCGCGTCGAGTGCTTCGACCTGGGCGGCGTCGAGCTCGAGGCCCATGACGGTCCGCAGGAAGCCGGTCGCCTCCTCGGGGGTGAAGCGGAGGTCTGCGGCCCGGACCTCGACAAGTTCGCCCCTGGCGCGGAGCCGGGCGAGGGGCAGGGGTGGGTCGGCCCGGGTCGTGATGGCCACGACGACCTGCGGCGGCAGGTTCTCGATGAGGAATGCCAGGGCTTCGTGCACTCCCGGGCCTGCGGCGCGATGGAGGTCGTCGAGGGCGATCACCGTCGTGCCGGCGGCCACGTCGAGTTCGTTGAGGATGCTCGCGACCACCTGCTCGGCAGCGAGCGGCTCGCCGGTCGCGAGAAGGGCCCGGGCCTCGCCGGTGGCGACCTGCCCGGCGACGTCGAGTGCCTCGACCAGGTCGGCGAGGAACTGCCGCTCCTCGGCGTCCGACTCGTCGAGTGACAGCCAGGCGACCTGACAGCCACCCTCGGGCCCGCCCAGGTCCCCGAGCCACTGGGTGAGCAGGGTGGTCTTGCCGAAGCCGGGAGGGGCGGCGATCAGCACGAGGCGCGGCAGGGCGCCACGGGAAAGGAACGGATTCGGCAGGCGCGTGCGCGTGATGGACGAGCGCCGCGCCTCCGGCACCCGCACCTTCGCGCCCAGTGGCATGGCCACACGCTAGCGGCGTGGCCTGTGCCAGTCACACCCCCGCGGTGCCACGACTCCCGGGGCGGCGCCGGCGTCGCCGGAGGGCGGCGGCGACCTCGTCCTCGACCAGGTCGTTGTTGATGGCGATCGCCGCTGTGGAACCCTCGCCGGCCGCAGTGATCACCTGCGCCCGCGGATTGACCGCGTTTCCGGCCGCCCAGACTCCGGGCACACCGGTTCGCCCGGACGCGTCGACCTCGACCCACCCGGAGGCGTCCGTCGTGCAGCCCAGTTCGGTGAGCAGTGCGGAGTTGGGCACGAACCGGGGACGAACGAACAGGGCGCTGCGCGCCACGGTCTCGCCATTGGCCAGTCGGACTCCCCTGAGGCGGTTGTCGGTCACCACGATGCGCTCGATCGGTTCCTCGACCAGACCGATGCCCCGAGCCTCGAGGCCCTCCCGTGCGACGCCGCCCGGCTCGCTGCCCAGCGAGAAGAAGATGACGTCGTCGGACCACTGCCGGATCAGCTGCGCGTGCGCGATCGCCTCGCTGCTGCCTCCGAGCACGCCGACTGGTTGGTCGCGGACCTCGTAGCCGTGGCAGTAGGGACAGTGCAGCACGTCGATGCCCCAACGGTCCTGCAGCCCGGGGATGCCCGGCATCCGGTCGACCAATCCCGTGGTCACCAGGAGCCGTCGCGCCGTCAGCGGGCCTCCGTGATCCAGGACGGCGGTGAACGCCGCCCCGCCGTCGGTGTCGGCCCGACGGATGCCGGTGACGGTCGCGTCCACCATCTCGGCGCCGTAGCCGGTCGCCTCGCGCCGGCCGGCGGCGAGCAGATCGGAGGGGGGCAACCCGTCCGAACCCAGGAAACCCTGCATGTGGGAAGCGGGTGCGTTGCGCGGGTGACCGGCGTCGACGACGACGACCGATCTCCGGGCGCGCGACAGGACGAGAGCGGCGGAGAGCCCGGCAGCTCCACCGCCGACGATCAGGACGTCACAGTTCATGGGTCCAGCCTCTTCCCTGCGGCCCGTCGCGCGCTACGCCGGACCGGTGCCTGGCGGCCCGACGACGACCTCAGCCGTGGGTGTCGGCTTCCACGGAGGTCAGGTCATCGGTGACCCGGTCGAGGCGGTGGGCGCGGTCGACGGCCGGGGCTCCCGGGACCGGCACTGCGCAGTTGAGCCGCTGTCCACGGTCCGAACCAGGCAGTAGGTTCACCACGTGCTGCAGGGGCGGGAGGTCGAGCGGGCACGGCTCGCCGGGGTCGCCGCCTCCGCCCGTGCCGGTCGTGCCGCCGCGCTGGCGGTGCTCGGCGACCCGGGGGCCGGGAAGTCGGCGCTGCTGGAGGACCTCGCCGCCCACGTCGCCGCGGACCCGGAGGCTCCCCGCTTCCGCGTGCTCACCACGAGCGGGGTCCCTTCGGAGGCGCCGCTCCCCTTCGCGGCGCTGTACCGGCTGCTGCGCCCGGTGCTCACCTGGGACCGTCTCCCTGGCCCGCAGGCACGGGCGCTCCGGGTGGCCTTCGGGTACGAGGACGGCGGCGGCGTGCCGGTCGAGCCGTTCCTGGTCGGGGTGGCGACGCTCTCCCTCCTCGCGGCGACCGCGGAGGACGGTCCGGTGCTGTGCATCGTGGATGACGCCCACTGGCTGGACGAGGCGTCGGCCACCGCGCTGCTGTTCGCGACCCGCCAGCTGCAGGAGGACCGGGTAGCGGTCGTGTTCGCGGCGAGGACCGGGAGTGGGACGGGTTCGTTCGTTCCCGAGTCGCTGCCGGTTCTGCAGCTCGGCGGCCTCGATGCGGCGGCGGCGAGGACCTTGCTGGCACAACGAGGGATCGCGGCATCGCAGGACGTGGTGAGCCGGCTGATGGCCGAGACCGGTGGCAATCCGCTCGCCCTCCTCGAGCTTCCCACCGAACTCAGCGCGGACCAGCTGAGCGGTGCGTCCCCCCTCCCCGCGCGGGTGGCCCTGACCACGCGGGTGGAGCGCGCGTTCCTGGACCGGGCGCGCCGCGCGAGTCCGGGCGTCCAGACCCTGCTGCTGGTCGCCGCGGCGGACGACACCGGCCGGCTCGCGGTCGTCGATCGGGCCGCCCGCTCGCTCGGCGCGGGTGGAGAGGCGTGGGACGTTGCGGAGCGTGCGGGCCTGCTCGCGGTCGCCGAGGATCGGGTCGCGGTGCGCCATCCCCTCGTGCGGTCTGCGGTCTACCAGGCGGCGACCAGCGTCGAGCGCCGCCGTGCCCATGCCGCGCTCGCTGACGCCCTCACCGACGACCCCGACCGCCGCACCTGGCACCGGGC
>JAEVYS010000011.1 GCA_023392635.1 Actinomycetes bacterium
GGGGTGCCCGCCGCGCGGGCGGTGGCCCCCCCGACGCCCGCAAGCTCATCACGACCCAGCTCACAAACCACGGCGTGCAAGGCCAGATCGAGGAGGCCGTCACCAATCTTCTCCCCGCCTAAATGGCCAGGGGTCGGATGGCGTCACAACCGGCGACCTCACCGCGGCACGGCGCCTGAGTCGCGATGGTATTCCCGGACGGCTGCGCGTCTTCCGCACTGTGAACCCCCGGGGTCCGACGACGGCCCGCTTGCTCGCGCTTGGTCGCTGCGCCACCCATCCTGGACTGCGCGGTTTGATCTGGTTCCCGCCCATACGCGCGGACCCAATTAGTCACGACATGCGTACAATAAAACGCGCCAGGGGCCAGGTCTGGCCCATACGGGACGGGAGCTGATCCAGTTGACGCGCCACCCACCGCGGGTCTGCTGCACGATCAGGTGACAGTGGTTAGTCACGCAGCCTGATCGGCTGACGTGGTCATGATGGTCTCGTACTCGATTGGGGTCAATCGGCCGAGGGCGTCTTGGCGTCGGCGGCGGTGGTAGGTGCGTTCGATCCAGGTCACGATCGCGATCCGGAGCTGGTCACGGGTGGCCCAGGCGTGCCGGTTCAGGACGTTCTTCTGGAGCAGCGAGAAAAAGGATTCCATGGCGGCGTTGTCTCCGCAGGCGCCGACCCGGCCCATCGATCCCACCATGGAATGGCGGTGGAGTGCGCCGACGAACTTCCGGCTCCGAAATTGCGACCCTCTGTCGGTGTGCACGACACAGCCGGCCACCCCGACGCGGCGGGCGACGGCGTTGTTCAACGCAGTGACGGCCAGGCGGGACTTCATCCGGGAGTCGATGGAGTAGCCCACGATCCGGTTGGAGTACACGTCCTTGAACGCGCACAGGTACAGCTTGCCCTCGCCGGTCCAGTGCTCGGTGATGTCCCCGATCCACAACTCGTTGAGTGCCGTAGCGGTGAACTCGTGCCGGGTCCGGCCTTTCTCATCGGTGACGGCGCACAGGTCGTCGTGGACCGGTGGGCCCGGCTTCTTGCCGTTGCGACCGCGCTTCTTCCCGAACCTCGACCACCAGCCGTTGTCGGCACAGATCCGCCACGCCGTTCGTTCGGCCATCAACTGGCCGGCCTCACGCGCCTCATCGGCCAGGAACCGATAGCCGAACTCCGGATCATCACGGTGGGCGTCGAACAGGGCGTTCGCCCGGTACGCCTCCACCCACTCGGCGTCGGTGACCGGGCGGGCCAGCCAGCGGCTTTACGGCGCCCTGGCGAGCTTCAACACCCCGCACGCGACCGTGACGGGGATCCCGCCTGCGGCCAGCTCCGTGACGAGCGGGTACATCATTTTCCCGGCAGGTTCGCCTGCGACAGATACGCCGCGGCCCTGCGCAGGACCTCGTTCTCCTGTTCCAGCAGCCGGATCCGCCGCTTCGCCTCCCGCAGCTCCGCCGACTGAACCTGAGTCGTGCCGGGCCGCTCACCGTCCTCGATGTCGGCCTTCTTCAACCAGTCGTACAACGTGGTGAAGTGGATCCCGAAGTCCTTGGCGATCTGATCCAGCCCGACACCGGGCTCACGGCTCCTGGCGACGCGGACCACGTCGTCACGGAACTCCTTGGGGTACGGCTTCTTCGACACGGTGGACATCCTCCCAGCCCAACCCGAAGGCTAGGCAGATCAGTTGTCACCTATCCGTGCAGCAGACCCGAGAATGGCCCGCGAAAACTGGTTCTGACTAGGTGCGATAAACGACTGGGGCATCTCCGAACGATCAGTGCTGCCCCACGCTTGCCCAACGAGAACTCAGAAACGGTACAAGAACCGAGGCCCCCGTATCCGCTGCGACGCCGGCGCCATCGAACCCTTCTCCCTGCTCCAGAAGAAGGAGCTCAACCGGCACGCCTCCGTCACCCGTGACCAACTCCAGATCGCAATCGCGATGTGGTGCGCACGCGCCGACCACCGCCGCCGACGCCAAGACGCCGTCGGTCGATTGATCCCCATCGAGAACGAGACCGCCATGACCACGACAGCCACCATGCACCAGGTCTCACCAGACACTCATTCTGGTCCTCGGTGGAAAGGCGAACGTAGCCGATCCGCATGGTGCACTCGACCTGTCGGGGTGTCTCGTTGGGATGTGGAGCCTACGGAGCAGGTGTGCCAGAAGTCGAGAGTCGGACCCTAACGAGACGCTTCGGCGGCCAGCGCGGTGTGTCGCGTTGGGGTGTACGCCAATACACCGTCTCCCGAGCCGTGCGCGCCAGCGCACGGACTACTAGCCTGCGGCAGCCAAACATGAAGGAAATCACCGCAGGAATCTTGTAACGCCCTTGAGGTCGGAGGTTGGGCCATTGCGGCCTTCCAGGATCAACTCCGCTGCTGGTTGGTATCAAGAAGAGGCATGGACCCCGAGGTACTTCTTGTGCTGCCCCGGTGCGGCACTCGCTACGTTCTCCTGCGATTGGTTGCAGGTTACCTGCCGAACGAGGCTGTAGATGCTGTAGGTTACGGAGCGCTGGCCGACAACTGGCCTCCACCGCCGCGGCAGGGCTTGACGGCGTCCTCGAAGCTGCGGGCCGTTGCATCGTCCCCGAAGTCGGGATTCGTAATGTAGCGAGCGTCAAGGGCTCAGAACCTATTCGGTGCGGGCTAAGCGCGCCGCGAGGTGAAGTAACCCGCGAGAATCTCGTTGCGGGTGCTCGCGTGAGTTCCTCGCCACATGTCTAGCGTGCCCAATTTGCGGCTGGCAGGCTCCCTTGGCGGAGGCGACGCTGGCCGGAGGCGCAAGCCATCGAATCGACATGCGGATGCCGCCGGGGCCAGGGCTGATGAGGCTCGCGCCGTTGAGGTGCGTCGGGGTGAGCGTCCGTCCGGATTCCTCAGCGGAACACGTCGAGCTTGTTGAACTTCTCCGCGAGGAGGTAGTAGACGGTGGCCCGGCTCTTGGTGCGGTCGTCCTTCATCTGGGCTGCGACATCCTTCACCGCGGCGTCGAGGGTGGCGTCGTCCTGAGTGAGGCCGAGCTTGCCCTTCAAGAAGTTCTTCCGCAGTGTCGCCACCTCGGCGGGGTCGCTGAGGGCAACGAACGCGGAATCGCGGTCACCCAAGGCGAGCCGGTATGTGGACAGGATCTTTGCAATCACCTGCTCGTCAGCGTTCGGCGCGTACTTCTTGATGTCCGCCGCCCAATCGGTAGCCATGACTCCTCCTTGGTACAACACAGTGGGTGTCGTGTCGATAGTCACCTCGATCTGATGCTAGCGCCCGTTACCCGGCGCACCAACGGATTCGCCGTGCGCTGCACAGCCGGGTAGAAGTTCGGCGGCCCGGTGGATCGGCCAGCGCTCGTTCACGAACTCGCGACCCGGATACGTCCGATTCCTGGCTGTGCAGGAACGTTCAGACAGTGTCGGGATTGTCTGGGTTCGCGTGACTTCGAGATAGTTCCCGGGTCGGGGCCCCCCTCGGGCCGGTTTGGCGCCGGCCGCGCTCTTATGTCGCCAGCGATTCACTAGTGGTTGCTTGGCTATCCAGACTCAGGTGCGTGCCGACCTGAGGAGTGCCGGTCACCTTCGGGCTCGATGGCCTTTTCGGGCGGCTGATCCGGGATGCCGCCGCGTTCAGCAATCTGCCGGTCGCGCCGATCGAGGCGGAGCACTATGCGATGGACTGTGATGAGCAGCGCCAGCCAGGCGAGCCCGAAGAGCCATCCGAACATGACGTCGGTGATCCAGTGGTGGCCGAGGTAGACCCGGCTCAACCCCATCGCTAGCGACCAGGCTGCGGCAAGGGTGGGGCACAGGACCCTCACCCAGCGCTTTTCGGATAACCACCAGGCCAGATAGGCCAGCATGAGTGTGATGACTGTGGCATTGAGCGTGTGACCGGAGGGAAACGACGGTGCGTACTCGTAGGGCGGTACGGCGAGGGCGAAGGGTGGTCGTGCCCGCCCGACGACACTCTTCCCGACACCGGTGAAGAGAAGAGAACCGGCCGCAGCAATCAGCATCATGATGAGGATGGATCGGCGCCGCCAGTGCACGTACATGACCGCTGTGAGGGTCACCGTGATGAAGATCATGGGGATTGTGCTGCCGAGGTTGGTGAACGCGGTGACGACGCTATTGAGCTGTGGGCTGCGCAACGAGACGGCCAGATCCAGTGCCGGACGGTCGAGACCACTCACCCCGCTGGTGTTCGTCACTCCCTCGTAGACATCGGCGCTCGCGGTGATGAGGAGCGCGAACACCGCCGCGCCCATCGCTCCGGTGGCGAGCAGGGTTCCCTGCGGGCCTACGGAGCGGCGGAGGCGCCGCACGGCTTTGGCTGGCGGACGATCGAGTGTCGACACTCCCTAACTCCTCATCGGTGGATCGGCTTACAGGTACCCAGCTCTCGCGCCCGCCACGGTGCAGGAAACCGCCTTGGAGCAGGGATCCACACAGGCCGGGGAGGGCGCTGTAGGAGACGCCAAGGAGATCGTCTGAGACTTAGCTGAGGGTTAGCCGACCGTCTCCGCACGGGTTAGGCGGTGCGGGAGCGCGACGAGGCCCGCCATCGTGATCGCGAAGATGAGTGAGACCCAGCCGGATCCGACGCCGACGCCTCCTTCGTTGACGGGTTTTCCGAGCCAGTCCGCGATCGACGCGCCCACGGGGCGGGTGAGAACGTAGGCGAACCAGAATGCGAAGACGCCGTTCCAGTGCAGAATCCGGTACCCCGCGACAGGGACGAGGATCAGGACGGCGAACAGGATGATCGAGGGCAGGTAGCCCAGGCCGAGGGCGACAGCGGTGAAGTCGCCCAGCGCCGTCCCCAGCGCGAACGTGGTGACCACGGCCGCCCAGTAGAACAGCTCTCGGCGGAGAGTGGTCACGGCATGCACGGACAGGTCGCCCTCGATCCGCCACCACGCCACGAACACCCCAGCCAGTGTGATGGCGTACAGGGTGGCGGAGAGCGCGTAGGGCAGGCCGAGGACGACGTGGACGACGTCGGCGGCCATGGTGCCGAACACCCCGACCATGGCGACCGCCAGCCAGTAGACGTGCGGCACATATCGGCGCTGCCGCAACTGCCAACCCAGCGCGGCCAGGAAGCAGACGAAGCCGAGCAGGACGGCGAGGACGGGCGGCATTACCCGGATGGAGAAGTCGGACACTGCCTCGCCCAGTGCAGTCGAGGCAGCCTTGGTGACCCAGAAACCGACCGAGGGGTCGGGCACCCGCACGGGGTTGAAGCGGCGTCTGGACTGGTCGGCCCCGGCAGGCAGGCTTCTCGTCATCGGACTCCTCGGGTGTGGTCGCGGGTCGTCCCAGTTCTACCAGCCGCTCCGGCAGTAGATCAGGGCCGATCCAGACCTTCCAGGGGCTAATGAGGAGCTAAGGATCCATCTCTTGGCTGGTCATCATGACTTCCACCCAAGACATCACGATGCCCCGGCGGGAGGCAGTGGACTTCCTGAACAAGGTCCCCGCTGTGACCGCCACCTTCTGGCTGATCAAGATCCTGTCGACAACCATCGGCGAAACGTTCGCCGACTTCCTCGCCGTGAATGTCGGGCTCGGCCCCGCCGTCACCGACGCGGCCATGATCACACTGCTTGCCATCACGTTGGTCGCCCAGTTGCGGACCCGCAAGCATGTGCCGTGGCTGTACTGGCTCACGGTGGTCCTGGTCAGCATCGTTGGCACCCAGATCACCGACTTCTTCACCGACACCCTCGGTGTGAGCCTCTACGTCAGCACAGCGGTCTTCGCCGTGGCGCTCGCGGTCATGTTCGCGGTGTGGTGGCAGCAGGAACGCACCTTGGCGATCACGGCGATCGACACCCCCAAGCGTGAACGCTTCTACTGGGCCGCGATCCTCACCACCTTCGCCCTCGGCACCGCCGGCGGCGACCTCGCCACAGAGGCGCTCTCCCTCGGCTTCCGGCTCGGCGTGGTGATCTTCGGCGGTCTCATCCTCGCTGTCTGGGCGGCACGCAAGCTCGGCGCGAACAGCGTGCTCACCTTCTGGATCGCCTACGTGCTCACCAGGCCCCTCGGCGCGTCGCTGGGCGACCTGCTCACCCAGGACCCGTCCTACGGCGGCATCGGACTGGGTGCCGGGGTGACCAGTGTGCTGTTCCTCACGGTCATCGTCGTGATCGTGTTGCGCGAGCAGCTCAACGCGAACCGGCACGGTGTCCGCGCCAAGGGCGAGACCCCGGCCGTCCACCCTCGCCGCGACTATGCGTGGGCGACCGCTGGTGCGGCCGTGGTCGCGGCGGCCGCGGTCGTCCTCGGGCCGGTGCTCAGCACGGCCGCGGCCGCACCGGGCTCGGCAGGTCCGGCCTCCGTGCCGGCGTCCGGGGCCACGGCAGCGACCGGGATCGAGACGGATGCCACCTCGCCGTTGGGTGACCTGAGGCCGTTCGCCGTGATCGTCGACGACGTTTCCGCAAAGGTCGCCGCCGGCGACATGCCCGCCGGCCTCAAACGCATCAAGGACCTCGAGGTCGCCTGGGACAACGCCGAAGCGGCGATCAAGCCGGCCTCGCCCGGGGACTGGCACGCCATGGACGACGCGATCGACAAGGCGCTCACCGCGATCCGTGCGAGCAATCCATCCCAGGCCGACGTCTCTGCCGCGCTCGCCAACCTGCAGACTGTCATTGGCACACTGGAGGCGAAGCAGTAATACACCAGCAGATGAGGCGACGGATGCGGCACCGACCATGAGGGTCCTCCTAGTTGAGGACGACCCGATGGTCGGTGCCGCTCTGGTCGGCCGGCTGGAGGACGACTCCTACGCCGTCGACTGGGTCCGGCGTGCCGAGCCGGGCCTGGACAGCATGCTGACCCACGACTACGACCTGGTGCTCCTCGACCTCGGGCTGCCCGAACTCGACGGCGCCGGGTTCCTCACGCGGCTGCGGGCGCGGGGGGACGACACCCCCGTCATTGTCGTCACCGCCCGGTCCGAGGTCGAGTCCCGGATCTCAGGGCTCGACCTCGGGGCTGACGACTACCTGGTCAAGCCGTTCGCCCCCGGCGAACTGATGGCCCGTATCCGGGCCGTGCTGCGGCGTCACGGCACCGACCACGCCGCCGCGATCCTGAGCAACGGCCACGTGAGCCTCGACGTGGCCGCCCACAGGGCATGGCTCGCCGACGGCCAGCCAGTGACCCTGTCGCGCCGGGAGTTCGCGGTGATCCGTGCCCTGATGACGCGGCCCGGCATCATCTTGTCCAGAGAGGACCTCGAACACCGGGTCTACGGGTGGGGCAAGGAAGTGGAGAGCAACGCCATCGAGTACCTGATCCACCGGGTCCGCGCGAAGCTAGGGCCCGACGTGGTCCGCAACGTCCGCGGCGTCGGCTGGACCGTCCCCCGAGCCGAGCAGTGATGGGCCGGCGTTCATTGACCCGCCGGCTCAGCATGCTGGTCGCCCTGGTCATCGTCCTGATGGCCGGCGCTGCGGGCGCGTGGTCCTACCTCCAGGCGCTGCAGGCGGCGCGCGACCTCCAGGACGACGTCCTCGCCCAAGTCGCCTCCATAGCAGCAGCAACAACCGTCAAGGGTGCCGTGCCGGTCGACGAAATCCCCCTCACGAATAGTGCCTCCGACATCGACGTGACCAGCCTCAAGCGGTCCGGACTGCCTAGGTCTACCCCCGACGGGTTCGGCACCGGGCCGATCGGCGGCGAGCCCCGCCGGTTCTTCGTCATCCGAAACTCGACCGGCTCGCAACTGGTCGTGTCACAGTCCGTCCGGGTCCGCGACGAGACTGCCCGCGCCACGGCCGTCGCCACAATTGCCCCGTTGCTCCTCCTCCTGCCGGCGCTCATCCTGGCCATCTACCTGGTGGTGCGCAGCGTCATGGGGCCGGTCAACCGGCTCGCGCGCGAGGTGAACGCCAGGGAAGCCACGGACCTCAGCCCACTGGAAGTCGAGCACGCGCCCAGCGAACTTCGTGGCTTCTTGGTGGCGCTCAACGCCCAGTTCGACCGTGTCCAGGCCGCGCTCCGGCGCGAGCGGCTCTTCATCGCGAAGGCGGCACACGAACTGCGCACGCCGCTGACCGCCATGTCCCTGCAACTCGAGCGCGCCGCGATCGCTCCCGACAGCGCCCAGCTGCGATCACGGCTGGCGGAACTCCGAAGTGGGGTCGAGCGCTCCAGGCACCTCATCAGCCAACTCCTGGACCTTGCTCACGCCCAGGCCGGAGGCGTCGAGCATCTGCCGCCTCAAACCCTGGAGTCCACCGCCCGGCATGTCATCGGCGAGCTCCTCGCGCTCGCTGATGGAGCGAACGTCGATCTCGAGGTAGACCTGAGCGACGGCGGGGACCAGCTTCTGCCCGTGGCCGCAGCCACCTCGATCTTGCGCAACCTCCTCGACAACGCAATCCGGCACAACGCTCGCGGCGGGCACGTCCACCTCGGCTCACAGACCGAGGGCCGGACGCTCACCATTAGCGTCGACGATGACGGCCCCGGCATCACCTCCCCGGAGGAGGTGCTTCTTCCGTTCGCCCGGGAAGCCGGGCAGGAGACAACCGGCAGCGGGCTCGGCCTCGCCGTTGTGGCTGAACAGGTCCGACACCTCGGCGGCCGGCTGGAGCTTCTACCCACGGCACGATTCGCGCACGGCACGGAGGCCAGGGTCATCCTTGAACTGGCGCAGGGCACCAGGGAGTAGGCCACCCCAACCGGTGCCCGGACAGACAACTCCGGATGCGCTCGCGGCCCTAACGATGCCCTAAGGGAACGCTGGTTAGCTGACGGCACGGACAAGTTGGAGTTGCACTGAGGAGTAACCGAGCGCACATGACGGGTAGCACCAGTCGATTCGGCCCGCGGTCATCACTCCGAGCGGCCCCCGCGGTCCGGCACAACCTGCGGACAGCCAGCTTCCGAACGCAGGGCTGATGCCTATTCCGCGAGGTCGCCGGACCCGGCGGTGGTGGCGCCACGTCCTCGTCACCCTGTCGTTGATCTGCCTCGCCACGACCTCTTGGCTGGCCGCGGACCTCGGCCCCGTACTCGCCGCGCCCTCTCAGGATTCGCTCCTCGCCCGGACGGCCGAATGGGCACGAACACGCGGCTTCGGCGGTCTGGTCACAGAGCTCGAAAAGATCGACTACCAACTGAACCCGCCACCGACCGGCGGAGCACCGGAAGCGGGCATTCCCCAAGCGGGAACCCCGGTCGTGACCGCATCACAGTCCAGCCGGTCGCTTCCGTGCGGCTCCCAGCCCATCGCGACCCCGGCGGGGACTCCCCTCCCCAACGAAGGATCCTGGCAGACCCTGGAAACCGTGCGGAGGCAGCCGGCCATACTTGCCACCTTTGTGCGACCCGACGCGAAGCACACCCGGTTCCTCGCCGGCATCACCTGCATCAACCAGAACCTGGCGCGCTTCGCCCTGCACCCCGGGACCCAGGTACCGGGCGGCACCGGCTGGTCCCTTCCGGCGACCGTCCCGCAGGCAGAGCGTCGTGGGCTGCTGGCAACGTTCAACTCCGGCTTCTTGATGACCGATTCGATGGGCGGCTTCTGGGAGGACGGCAAGAGCGTCGGAAAGCTGAAGCGGGGACGGGCGTCGATGGTCTTCTCGGCAGACGGTCACCTCGACATCCGCTCGTGGGAGGGCGGCCCCGTCCCTGCAGGCGTCACGGCGGTTCGGCAGAACCTCACCCTCCTGATCGACAACGGCCAGATCACGGATGCCGTCAGAACCGCGGACAGCGGGGCCTTCGGCAAGACGCTGGGGGACTCCAGCTATGTGTGGCGCTCCGGGATCGGGATTCTCGCCGACGGCAGCATCGTCACCGTTCACGGCAACGCGCTGTCCGTCCAGACCCTGGCACAGCTCCTCCTCGATGCCGGTGCCGTGAGGGCAATGCAACTGGACATCAACCGGGACTGGACCAGCTACATCTACTACCGGCACACGCCGGCCCTCGCGGCAGTCAAGCTCACAGGTGACCAGGTGCGGACTGCGGACCGCTATCTGCAGACGTCGACCCGGGACTTCGTCGCCGTGGACCAACGGGGCTGATCGCGTGTCGGCTGACCTGGTGACCAACGCGGGCGTCGCCGCGCGGCCGGCGGATGCCGAGCACAGTGACCTCCTGGCCCCAACTGTGCTGAGCCGTCGCAGTCGACGCGACGGGGTGTGGATCG
>JAEVYS010000041.1 GCA_023392635.1 Actinomycetes bacterium
GTGAATAGTCCCGAGGAGAGCTCGCCAGTCGGCGCAAATCGGGACGATTCAAACGGCTGGATACGCACGTAGACGCAGGTGGCCTCGAAATTTTCGGACCCGGGTTCGATTCCCGGCGCCTCCACCACTGCAATAAATTCGAACCTTCCTCCGCAAGGAGGAGGTTCAAGCTATCGCCCCGACAGGACGCATCGAAATACGGCCGCCCGACCTCGGGGCGCCGCGGCGTGAGCGTGACCGGCCCGGTCAGGCGCCGGAGCGCGAGCGCCGACTTCTCGGTCCGCGTGGCGAGGAGTTCGTTCAGGCGCTCGATGCGGTCGGCGATCCACGCGCGGGGCGGCGGGGTGAACGCGTGGTCCTTGGCCGCCGCCATGCTGGCGACGTCGGCGGTGAGCGTCTTCACCTGCTCCTCGGCCTGAGCGAGCGCGTCGGCGAGCCCAGGCGTCGCGCGACCAGACGCGATGAACTCGATGAAGTTGTGCACGCGCGTCTCGGCGCGATTCAGCTCGATCTTCTTGAGCCGGAGCTCCTCGCGCACGTGCGAGAAGTGCTCCTTGATCTTCTTCGCCGTGCGGTCGTAGACGGCCTCGAGCATGCTTGGAACGAGAAGAACGACGCGCCGCAGCCGATGCGACTCATCGACTACGCGTCGTGGGGAGCCGGCTTCGATGCACGCATCGAAGCGACCTTCACGACGGCCTTCGGCGCACCGAAGAAGTTCTTCGCGAGCGGACGGCCTCCGGGATCGCCGACGTCGTCGCCGCGCAGAAGGCGGCAGGTTTCGGGCCGCAAGCGATCTCCGTCAACGACGACACGACGCGGTTCAGCGGCGTCTTCACGCAGTCGAAGGACGCGTTCGTCACGGCGCCCGGGCTCACGGGGATCGGCTTCGAGTTCGTCCGGGACGTCTACCGGATCCAGGGCTACCGGACGATCAAGGTGCAGTCCTATGACGACGGACAGAAGTACCTCATCGTCACGAAGAAGTCGGCGCCTGCCGGAATCGCCACGCCGTAACGCCGCGCCCGAGGCTGGCTCGATCGGCTTTCATCGAGGGCCAGCTCGAGAAAGAAGAAGCTACGCCCGCCATGTGCGGGGATCACGCGGGGGGCTTGGACGCCGAACTGTCCGAGCTCGACAGGCTGATCCCCGGCCTGAACACGGTGCCGTAACACTCGATGATCGAGGAATCGAGCTGGACCTCGCGATCGGTCTCGACGCACCGAACCCACAGCCTCCAGCCTGCGCTCAGGGCGGCCTGCGCGCGATGCAGGGACAGCCCGTCGGTGCGCACGATCGAGGACGCCGGCTGGGCCACGCACGTCGGCGAGAGCGCGCGAACGAGCGCGTCCAGGCCGTCGAAGTTGGGGATGAGCTCGGGCAGGGTCAGCGTGATGGGCGAGGTCGCGAACAGAGTCGGGCAGTGGTCGGACGATTGGTAGGCGAGATACCGAGGCGACGTCACGCCGCTCGCGAGCCTCGCCTTCATGTCGTGCAGGAGGTTGTGGCCGAGCGCTTCGACCGCGGGACCTCGGGCCACGATGCTCCCGTCCACGTGCCAGTGCTGGCTGTCGACGGGCACGTCGCCCGGCTCGAAATACTGGATCTTCGAGTCGACGTAGGCGAAGCGCTTGTCGCCGACCAAGAGGCCCTTCATCGCTTCGAGCACGCGCCGGGTCAACGGTCCCGCCACGTCGAGTGCCTCGTCGATCGGACACCAGCAGAGCGTGACGCCGTCGGTGCGGACCTCTTCCTGGGTCGGGATCGGCAGGACGCCTTCGACCGCGTAGAGGTTCGGGAAGGTGGCCGCGAACTCCGCGATCGCGCGCGACCCGTCCCGCGGATAGGTGTCGAGCGTGGTGGGTCGCATCTCGTCGACGATCGGCTGCGGTGCGCTCGCGGATCGGTGCGCTCGTTTGCGGGTCGATCCGTGATACGCGCCCTCGCCGGTGAACGGGGCGACCTGCTGCGTGCCCTTGGTGTGCTCTTGGCGAAGGTGGGTGAGGTTCATACGGTGAGGTTCATTCATACGAAGTCGAACATGGCTTGGAAGTATTGGAGCTTGGCCCTGGGATCGCGCGACAGCCGGATCACCTCCGGGACCCGATCGCTCAGGTCCTCGGAGGTATCTCCCCTGCCTTCCATCGCCTTCGAGGTCAGGTATCGCTGCGGGAGCCCGTAGGACTCGTTGTAGGCCACGTTGGAGATTGGCTCGCCCGTCGTGGGGTCGAAGATCGCGGGCAAGCGGGCCCAGTCGTGCTCGACGAAGAAGCTCTCCGCGCCCCGCCGTAGACGGAAGCCGAGCTTCTCCATGCGCGGGAGCCAGGGCGGGTCGCCGATCTGCCAGAGGCCCTGACCGCACAGCAGGTGCTGCGAGTGTTCGACGGCGCGCTGGTGCTTGTCGATATGGTCCTTGGCGTACTTCTCGACGATGGTGTCCAGCAGGAAGCGCGCAAGCTTGTGCCCGCGTTGCTCCTTGCAGACGACGAAGTTGGCGATGTGATGATAGCCCTTGGGTTTGAAGCGGCCGATCTCGGGGAAGGCGAACCTGTCGAACCACTTGTGCGCGGGGGCGTCGCCGTCGGGCTGGTCGAAGTCGACGGTTTCGCGGATGGTCGAGTGCCTCAGGTTGTTGTAGCGCCCCGTGAAGAAGAACACCGTGTCCTTGCTCCGACCCACGAGGATGGTCGCGAGGAGCTCGCTCCGCTCGGGGCTCACGCGCCGTGACAGCCCGAACCGGTGGCCCGTGACGCCCCAGATGTGCGCGACGCCGTAGGGCGAGATGATCTCGAGCTGCACGCGCCGAACGACCGCTGCGGGCAGGTGGCCTCTGTCGTTGCCAGCGTCGTTGCGCGCGTCCTCGAGCGAGCGGCTGAGCAGCGAGGAGACCGCGCGCGCGATCTCGGGGACAGCGCTCGAGACGATCCCCAGCTCCATGCCGTCCTCCAGGAGCACGTAGTTGGGCGCCGAGGGATTGTGGGACCCGTCGTAGCGGACGTAGGCGCCGCGAAGGACGGACGTCGGTACGAAGCGGTCCTCGGGGTTCAGGTTGACGTACTTCTCGAGCTCCCTACCCGCCATCCTGCCGTCGCGGCACTTTGAGACGGCGTCGAGGATCCTCTTCTCGAGGACCGCAT
>JAEVYS010000031.1 GCA_023392635.1 Actinomycetes bacterium
AACCCCGCGCGGGCGAGGCCAGTGGGAGTGGCGCCTAAAGGAACGTCCGGCCGCCGCGGAAATCGCTTCGGCCCAAGCCATTCGCGGAGATCACCATGGAAACGAGCAATATGGATAACGATGTAACGCCCGCTACGAGCGCGGGGCCATGATCCTGACCTCGAACCGCGGCTTTTCCGAATGGGGCGACGTCTTCGGTGGGACCGTGGTCGCCACGGCCCTGCTGGACCGCCTGCTCCACCACGCCGTCGTCGTTCAGATCGAGGGGGCCAGCTACCGCCTGCGCCGCCACGCCGAGCTGATCCCGGAGAACGCCCGCACCCGGCCGATCGGTCCACTTCCACCCCCACCACGCCGGCGCGGCCGGCCACCGAAAGTGAGCCCAACCGAGAGCACCATCACTCCATAGCCACACAAACCATCTGGGGATTTTTCGTCCGCCCGATCTGAGGAAGCTTCATCCGGCCTTTACAGCAGCGCCTGATGCGCCTCATGGGGCTGGTGGCGATCTATCAGCGCCCCAACACCAGCAAGCCCGCGCCCGAGCATCCCAAGTACCCGTACCTGCTCGGCGGCTTGAACATCGAGCGCGCCAACCAGGTGTGGTGCAGCGACGTGACGTACATCCCGATGGCCAAGGGCTTCGTCTACCTGGTCGCCATCATGGACTGGCATTCGCGGGCGGTGCTGGCTTGGCGCCTCTCGAATACGCGGCACGCCGACTTCTGCGTCGAGGCGTTGGAAGAGGCGCTGCGGCGGTTCGGCAGGCCGGACATCTTCAACACTGACCAGGGCAGTCAATTCACCAGCACCGACTTCACCGACGTGCTGAAGGCTCATGGCATCACGATCAGCATGGATGGCAAGGGCCGGTGTATGGACAACATCCTCGTGGAGCGCCTGTGGAGGAGCTTGAAATACGAAGAGGTGGTGTGCTGTGGGAATTGGGGTTCCTCTGAAGCCCAATAAAGCTTTGTCAAAGATGGAGGACGGCCCACCGAAGTCGGCCTGCAGGGGCAGACTTCAAACCGCCCCAAGCTGCGAGGGTAAAGAGCCCTGGTGGTGAGCGTTGAGGGAAAAGGCGGAAGAAAATTCCGTCAGGTGAGGCCCAAGGAGACGAACGCGAGTGAACCGCTGATGACGTGTCGTAACGTATCCGATCGACGTCGAAACCGGGATTTGGACTTCTATCCCGCGAGCAAGGGTTGGGGGGCGCCTGCCGACTGCCCAACCGGCGTCCGGCATGAAGGCGGCGTGACCTTGGGACAGGCTTTGACAAGGAACACAGGAACCTGTCGCTCCGATGCCAAGGGAGAAGTCCAAGTGGCCAGTCGCCGCAAGGACCAGAGTACCGATGCGGGGCACGGGGGCGGAAACGCCTGTAGTAGGGATGAAGGGGCTGTAATGGCACCGGACCGAAGGGGCGTTGTCATCCGGCTTTATCCGGCCGACAACCCGAAGGGGGATGATCGGCATGAATAAGGCCAAGCCGTTTTGTATCGCCAAACGCGATGTGTGGGAGGCGTACAAGCAAGTGAAGGCCAACCAAGGGGCGGCCGGGGTTGACGGACAATCCATTGAACAGTTCGACAGGGATCGGAACAAGAACCTCTATCGGATCTGGAACAGGATGTGTTCGGGCAGCTACTTTCCGCCGCCGGTGCGGCGCGTCGATATCCCGAAAGGGGATTCGGGCGGAACCCGACCGTTGGGCATCCCGACGGCCTCCGACCGCATCGCCCAGATGGTCGTCAAGCGCTACCTGGAGCCGATCCTGGAGCCCGTCTTCCATACGGACTCCTACGGGTATCGACCGGGGAAATCCGCGCACGACGCGCTGGCCGTGGCCCGACGCCGCTGTTGGAGCCACGACTGGGTGCTCGACCCCGACATCAAGAGCTTCTTCGACGAGATCGATTGGAGCCTCCTGATGACGGCCGTGCGCCGGCACACGCACTGCAAATGGGTGCTTCTCTACCTGCAAAGGTGGCTCGAAGCGCCCGTGCGCATGCCGGATGGGACCTTGGTTGCCCGCGCGAGAGGGACTCCGCAGGGGGCCGTTGTCAGCCCCGTGCTGGCGAATCTCTTTCTTCACTACGTCTTCGATCGATGGATGCGCCGAAACTGTCCGGACATCCCGTTCGAACGATATGCTGACGATGCCATCTGCCATTGCCGAAGTGAAGCACAAGCGCGTGACTTGCGTCAGGCGCTTGAAACGCGGTTTTCGGAATGCGCGCTACGGCTGCATCCGGAAAAGACCAAGATCGTTTATTGTAAAGATGCAAACCGCCCGGGAAGTTACCCGGAGCAGGTGTTCGACTTTCTTGGCTATACTTTCCGGCCGAGACTGGCGAATAACCACCGCGGCGAACGGTTCGTCGCATTCCTTCCGGTCCTTCCGGTCCTTCCGGTCCTTCCGCCCCCCCCCTTCCGGTAACGTCCAGAAGCGTGGTGGAAAAAGCGCCCATGAAGGATCGGGCTGGGGCCGGGCGAAGCTCCCACACAGCGG
>JAEVYS010000072.1 GCA_023392635.1 Actinomycetes bacterium
TTCGTCGCGCGTCAGGACGAGCGTGGCGGCATCACGCTGACGGACATCGACGACCTCGCACGATACGCCTACGTCGTCGCCGGCATCGTCGGCGAGCTCTTGACGGAGCTCTTCGCGCTGGCTGACGACCGCATCGCCGCCATCCGGGGCGCGCTCGACGCCGACGCAGCGGCGTTCGGCGAAGGCCTCCAGCTCGTGAACATCCTGAAAGATGCTCCCTCCGACGCGCGCGAAGGCCGCGCGTACCTGCCGGAAGGCGTCGCCCGCCAGGCGGTCGTCGATCTCGCGCGGAGCGATCTCGTCCGCGCCGCACGTTACGTTCGGACGCTCTCCGACGCGAAGGCGTCACGAGGCGTCGTCCACTTCTGCGATCTCCCCGTCTGCCTCGCCGAGGCGACGCTCGATCGCCTCGACGAAGGCGGGAGCAAGCTCGAGCGCGAAGAGGTCCTGCGGATCTACAACGCCGTCATCACTCGTCGCGAAGGCGACTGACGACACGCGCCCCGCTCTCATGAGCGCGTCCTGCGAGTCCGCGAGGCCAGCACCGCAGCCCCTTCGACGTGGCCGCTCGTGAGCGAATCGTGAGTTCTACACGCAAACGCACACAGCGAAATGACCTACTCGGCTGCGCGAAGGCCAGGCCGGAAAGCAACGAGGCGATGCATCGTGAGATGCACCGCCTCGCTTCACAACTCCGGCTAGCTGGAGATCAGAGCGAGAACTCGCCCGCCACCTTGCCCGAAGCGTCGACCGCGGCCTTCACGTTCGTGCCCGCCTGCGCGAGGACCGGAACGATCGCCGCGAGGCACGCCGTGCCCTTCACACCGAGCTTGCCCGGATTGAGCGTCGCGGAGCCCGAGGCAACCACCTTGCCCGAGAGATCGACGAACGCCTGACCGCGCGCCTGGAACACGAGGAGGATCTCCGGCAGGTAGAGGCGGATCGCCTCGACCATCAGAGCGGCCTCGCCCGACGCCGACCCCTGGGCGCTCGCCGAGAACTGGATGTCGAGCTTCGGCGGGGTGCACTCCGCCTTCGCCGACGCGCTCGCCTTGCAGTTGCCCGAGCAGTTCGCGTCCGCCTGGCACTGCGCCTTCAGCTCGCCACCCTTGCAGGAGAGCGGCTGGGCCGTGCCCGAGCACTTGCCGTCGCACTTCACCGACGCGCTGCCGCCCTTCGCGACGCACGAGCCCTCGCACGAGCCCTTGCACTGGCCCTTGCACTCGGCCTTCACGCCGGCCTTCGCGGTGCAGGTCCCCTTGCACGTGCCGTTGCAGCTGCCGTCCGCCTGGATACCGCTGCCACCCGCCGAGCCGCCGGCCTCGCACGTGCCCTCGCACTTGCCTTCGCAATCGACGCTCGCGCCACCTTCCGCGGTGCAGGCGCCCTCGCACTTGCCTTCGCATCCGCCTTCGCAGGAGATGCTCGGCGCCTCGGCAGACGCCTCGCAGCTGCCCTCGCAGGACACCTCGAGCTTGCCGCCCTCGCATGTCGGCGGCTTCGCCTTCACATCGCAGCTCGCGTCGACACTGCAGCTCGCCTGGCAGTTCGCCTCCGCCTTGAACGACGCCTTGCACTCTGCAGGCGTCACCTGGATCTGCAGCGCCGCCTTCGCGCCACCCGACGCCTGGAACGACGCCTGGATCTTCGCAACCGCGAGGTCGCACCAGAACTTCACGCGGGCCGACGGATCCGACGGCTCCTCGGCGTTCGCGTTCGCACCGCCGACCTGCGCCAGGCCCCTGCACGCGCCCGTCACGCCGTCGAGCGCTGCGCTCGCCGCGCCCGAGAGGTCCCCGGACGCCTGCGCGAACGCGTTGAACTGGCCCTTGATCGACGCATCGACGCCGAAGTCGACACCACTCAGGTCTGCGCCAACCTTGAAGTCCGTGCAGCAAAGACCGCCCCCGACGATGTCGTCGTCGCAGCCAGCGAGCATCGTCGGAAGTGCAAGTCCGGCCATCAGCGCGGCGCCGTAGAGGCGCTTGGTCGTAGTCATGCGAAGGTCTCCTATTCCAGGGGAGACACGCGTGCTCAGCCCGCACGAACGCCCCCCGACCCGACGGATCGTACATCGAACCGTCCACGTTCGGCTCGCCATCGCGCGCCGTCGTGCCGGGAAGATGCACGATGAGGGCCATCACCGGATGGCGCGTAGAGCTTTGCGCGCCGCCGCCTCGAGCGACGGCGCCTTCGTCAGCGACAGTGTGTGTCGCAAACCTCGGCGAGGCAGCCGTCGAGGGCCGAAGCGCGCTCGCGGCAGATGTCCTTGTTCGCGTAGCAGGTCTCGACGCACGCGCAGTCGCCGGCGGCGCACTTGAAGACGCACTCGCCCACGCCTTCGCAGGTCGGCTCCTTGGTCTTCGCGTTCTGCTGCTCGCTGCACAGCCCGGCGTAGTCCTTCACCGACGTGCAGTCGCACTCCGCGACCGAGGCGATGCCGAGGCAATCGTTGCAGTCGAGGCTGTTGGGGCGCGTCCATTGAGCGCGGATCGCGCAGGCCTTGCCTACGTCGTTGACCCCGTTGATCGGCGCGGGATCGGCGTCCGCGTCGTCGCTGCAGGCGAAGGTCGTGATTCCAAGAAGCGAGAGTCCAAGAGTGACAAGTGTGTGTCGACGAAACATCCGTCAGTGACCTCGGTGAAGTTCGATTGCTCCGATGATCGAAACGATGGCGGGTTCTCGCAGAAAAGCAACGAGGCGATGCACCGTTGGGTGCACCGCCTCGTCTTCACTTCAACTCAGGCTACGTGGAGATCAGAGCGAGAACTCGCCCGCGACCTTGCCCGAGGCCTCGACAGCAGCCTTCACGTTCGTGCCCGCCTGCGCGAGAACCGGAACGATCGCCGCGAGGCACGCCGTGCCCTTCACGCCGAGCTTGCCCGG
>JAEVYS010000075.1 GCA_023392635.1 Actinomycetes bacterium
GGCCGAGCGGGAAGCCGCGCTCAGGCGTGGGGCGGAAGAGGCGGCGGCGAGGGCTGCCGAGGAGCAGGAGGCCCAGCGGGCCGCCGCGGAGGAACGCCGTCGCGCGTTGGCGCTCGAGCACGAGCAGAGCATCGACCCCGAGGCGGCGAGGGCTGCGGCGCACGAGCTCGCGCTGGCCAGGGACGGCGTCCGGGCCGCCGACGGGGACGCCGCGCTCGCCGCGGCGTCCGACCGCCTCGCGCAGGTGTTGCGTCCGCTCGCCGCAATGGACGCGAGCTACCGTCCCGAACTCGCTTCGACCCTGGAGTCCCTCGTGGGGCTGCTGTGGCGCCTGGGCGACGCCGAAGGGTCTCGTGCGGCGGCCAGGGAAGCGAAGACCCTGTCGTAGCCCGGCCGGCGCCGAGTGCACGGCTCTGGCCGAGGCACGGTGATCGTGGAAGGGTGGCCGACATGCCGGAATCCGAGACCCACCTGCTACAGCGCTACCTGCAGGCCGCCCGTGACGCGCTGCTCTGGAAGCTCGACGGGCTCACCCCGTACGACCTGCGCAGGCCACTGGTGCCGACCGGCACCAACCTCCTCGGTCTGGTGAAGCACCTCGCCGGCATCGAGCTCGGCTACTTCGGGGACGTCCTGGGCCGGCCGGCGGCGGACCGCCCGGCGTGGCTCGACGATTCCGACACCCCGAACGCCGACATGTTCGCCGGCGCGCAGGAGACCGGTGCGCAGATCGTGGCGCTCTACCGCAGCGCCTGGGCACACACCGACGCCGTCGTCGCCGAACTCGGGCTCGATGCGACCGGCGAGGTGCCCTGGTGGCCGCCCGAGCGCAATCCGGTGACCGTGCGGCAGCTGCTGGTCCACGTGATCGCTGAGACCAACCGTCACGCCGGGCACGCCGACCTGGTGCGCGAACTCATCGACAGCGCCGCCGGGTTGCGGCCGGACAACGGCAACCTGCCCGACGTGCCCGCCGACTGGTGGCCCGCGTACGTGGAACGCCTGGAGTCGATCGCGCGTGAGGCGACCGCCTGAGCGTCCCGCAGCGACCGCCTACCCTTGAAGCGAAGGAGGCGGCATGCGGATTCGGGTGATCGTCGCGCTGGCGGTGGCTGTCCTGGTCGCCGGCTGCTCGAGCGGAGGGAGTCCCATGTCCACCCCGTCGAGTGCCCGTCCACCGTTCCAGACCACCACGCCGCTGCCGAGCGAGAGTGGCGGCGGCCAGGCAGCCGAGTCGGTGCCGCCGAAGCGCTGGGCGGCGATCCTGGGGGACCTCGCCAACCGCGGTGTCCCCACGGACGCGGTGGAACTGGTCAGTGCCGAGTCCGTGACCTGGCCCAACGGCGCCCTCGGGTGCCCCAAGCCGGGGGTCTCCTACACCCAGGCGCTCGTCTACGGCATGAAGGTCGTCGTGAGCGTCGCGGGCACGCCGTACGACTACCGCTTCGGCAACAGCGACCAGCCCAAGCTCTGCACCGGCCTCAAGTAGCTGCTCTCGCGCGCCCGACCCGGACCGGGCAGCAGTTCCCGCACGGATTCCGCCCGCGCGCACCCAAGGCGGGCCAAGCTGGAGCCATGGCAACCAGCCTCACCTTCCTCGGTGGCGCCGGCACCGTCACCGGCTCCAAGTACGTGCTCACCGACAGCGGCCGAAGGGTCCTCGTCGACGCCGGGGTGTTCCAGGGCGAGAAGGAGCTGCGGGAACGCAACTGGCAGCCCTTCCCGATTCCTCCTCCCGAGCTGGACGTCGCCCTGGTCACGCACGCCCACACCGACCACGTCGGCTTCCTGCCCGTCCTGGTGCGCGACGGCTTCGCGGGCGAGATCCTTGCGACCGAGGCCACCTGCGAGCTTGCCGCGATCGTGCTGCGTGACGCCGCGTTCCTGGCCGAACGGGACGCCGAGCACGCTGCCGGCCACGGCTACTCCCGGCACGAGCCGCCGCTGCCGCTGTTCACCGAGGCGGACGTCGAGCGCACGCTGGAGCGCTTCCGGATCGTCGACTACGACACCGACGTCGACCTGGGCCGGGGCTGGGCGGCGCGCTGGACGCGGGCGGGGCACATCCTCGGGGCGGCCAGCATCCGGGTGACCACCCCGTCGACGACGGTGGTGTTCTCCGGTGACCTCGGACGGTCCGGGCACCCGGTGCTGCGCCCCAGGGAGGCCCCCGCCGGAGCGGAGGTGGTCCTCGTGGAGTCGACCTACGGTGACCGCGAACACCACGATCCGTCGGGGCCGGCGCACGAGCCGTTGGCGGACCTGGTCCGCCGTACGGCGCGCCGCGGCGGATCGGTGCTGATCCCCGCGTTCGCGGTGGACCGCACCGAGGTGGTACTGCAAACCCTGACCACGCTGTTGCGGACCGGCCGGATCCCCGAGCTGCCGGTGTTCGTGAACTCGCCGATGGCACTGGCAGCGCTCGGCATCTACCGCGACCCGCGGTTCCGTGGCGAGCTGCGTCCCGATCTCGACGTGGCCGGGTTCGTCGACCTGCCGCACCTGCGCGAGGTGCGCACCACAGAGGAGTCCATCCGGCTGAACGACCCGACGGTGCCGTGCGTGATCATCAGTTCCTCCGGGATGGCCACCGGCGGCCGGGTCCTGCACCACCTGGAGCACCTCCTGCCCGACGGCCGCAACGCCGTCGTGCTGGCCGGCTACCAGGCCGAGGGGACCCGCGGGCGGGCGCTCCTCGAGGGCGCCCGGCACCTGAAGATGCACGGACGCCAGGTACCGGTCCGTGCCGAGATCCTGCAGGACGAGGAGTTCTCCGTGCACGCCGACTGCTCGGAACTGCTGGACTGGCTCGGAGCGCTCACGCCCACACCGTCCCGGGTCTTCACGGTCCACGGGACGCCGGAGTCGGCGGCGGCGCTGGCCGCGAAGGCGTCCGACCGGCTCGGCCTCGCCGCCCGGGCCGCCGTCCTCGGGGAGACGGTGGAGCTGTAGCCCTCCCGGACTGAGCCCGCGGCCGGAGGTCAGGGGCGACGCCGGCGACGGAACACGGC
>JAEVYS010000100.1 GCA_023392635.1 Actinomycetes bacterium
GCGCCGCTCGAGGTCGACGAGGGGAGCGCACCGCTCGCGTTGGTCGCCGCGGCCGCGATGTGCTGCTGCTGGATGCGGCGCTGCTGCGCCTCGACCTCGCGGCGGCGCTGCTCCTCGAGCCGGCGCACGTCTTCCTCGCGCATGACCTGGATGCGGAACATCGAGTACGCGACCTGCGCCTTGATGCTCTCGGTCATCTGCACGAAGAGGTCGTAGCCCTCCTTCTTGTACTCCTTCTTCGGATCGCGCTGGCCGTAGCCGCGCAGGCCGATGCCGTCGCGTAGCTGGTCCATGTTCGTCAGGTGGTCGAGCCACTGACGGTCGATCTCGCGAAGGTAGAAGTTGCGGAAGGCCGCGAGCAGGTTCTCGGGGCCGATCTCCTTCTCCTTCTTGAGGAGCACGGCCTCGCCGTCCTTGAAGAGCCGCTCGGCGAGGTCCTCGCCGTCGGTGAACTTGTCGACGCCGGTCGCCTTGATGCCGAACGTCTCCTCGTACGCCTTGCGCAGGCCGTCGAGATCCCACTCGTCGAAGTGCTTGTTCGGCGGGCAGGTCCGCTCGACGAGCTTGCCGACGATGTCGTCGATCAGGTCGAGCATGCGCTCGCGCTGCTCGGTGAGCGACATCGCGACCTCTTGCTCGAGCAGCTCGAGGACCTTCTTCGGCTGCTTGGCGATCTTCTCGACCGAGAGCCGGCAGCCGAACACGTCGTAGACGTTGCGCTCGAGCGGCATCCAGCGGACCTCGTCGAGGTCCTCCACCTTCGCCGCGAGCGCCGTCTCCTGCCACGCGCGCATCTGCTCGTTCCACTCGCGCACCGCGGCGTCGTACCCGCGCACGACGTCGTTGAACGCCTGGAGCTGCTCGGGCGTCGCGTTGCGCGGCGGCGGCTGGGGGCGCGGCGGGGGCGCCGGCGGCACGGCCTTCGCGCCGTGCACCTTCACCATGCGCTCGAGCACCGGCTTGGCGCGCTTGGCGAGCTCCTCGTCGACCTGCTCGACGATCGGCTCGGGCTTCTTGCCCTTCTTGAGCTCGTCCTCGGTCGGGACGGTGCGGTACTGGCCCTCGAGCACCTGACGGCGCAGCGCATAGATGCTCTTGCGCTGCTGGTTCATCACGTCGTCGTACTCGAGGAGGTTCTTGCGGATGTCGAAGTTCCGCTCCTCGACCTTCTTCTGCGCGTTGGCGACCGCGTTGGTCACCCACTTGTGCTCGATCGGGACGCCCTCCTCCATCCCGAGGGTCGTCATCATCGCCTGGATGCGCTCGCCGGCGAAGATGCGCATCAGGTCGTCCTCGAGGGACAGGTAGAAGCGCGAGGCGCCGGGATCGCCCTGACGGCCGGCGCGGCCGCGCAGCTGGTTGTCGATGCGGCGGCTCTCGTGGCGCTCGGTGCCGACGATCTGGAGGCCGCCCGCGGCGAGCACCTCCTTGCGCTCCGCGGCGCACTCGGCCTCGAGCCGCGTCTGCTCCTCCTTCACCGCAGCCTCGAACGCCTCGCGGTTCTGGAGCAGCGCGGCGTTCCCCTCGGCCTGCGCGCGGTCCATCACCCGGTACTTCGCGAGCATCTCGGGGTTGCCGCCGAGCAGGATGTCGGTGCCGCGGCCCGCCATGTTGGTCGCGATGGTGATCGCGCCCTTGCGGCCCGCCTGCGCGACGACGTACGCCTCGCGCTCGTGCTGCTTCGCGTTCAGCACGTTGTGCGGGATCTCGGCCTTGACCAGCATCCGGTGGAGCGCCTCGCTCTTCTCGACGCTCGTCGTGCCGACCAGCACCGGCTGGCCTGCCTTGTGGCACTCGACGATGTCCTCGTAGACCGCCTTGAACTTCTCGCGTTCGGTCTTGAAGACCAGGTCATCCTGGTCGATGCGCTGGATCGGCTTGTTCGTCGGGATGACGGTGACGTCCAGCTTGTAGATCTTGTGGAACTCCTCGGCCTCGGTGTCGGCGGTGCCGGTCATGCCGGCGATCTTCTTGTAGAGGCGGAAGTAGTTCTGGAACGAGATGGTCGCGAGCGTACGGTTCTCCGCCTGGATCGGGACGCCCTCCTTGGCCTCGACCGCCTGGTGCAGGCCGTCGGACCAGCGGCGCCCAGCGAGCACGCGTCCCGTGAACTCGTCGACGATCACGACCTTCTGGTCGGCCGAGACCATGTAGTGCTGGTCGCGCTTGTAGAGCGTGTGGGCGACCAGCGACTTGTTGAGGATGTGCAGGGTCTCGAGGTTGACCGGGTCGAAGAGGTTCTCGCTCTTCGTGATGCCCGCCTCGAGCAGCATGCGCTGCGCGACCTCGATACCTTCTTCCGTGAACGTCGCGTTGTGGAACTTCTCGTCGACGACGTAGTGCTCGTCCTTGCGCAGGCGAGGCATGATCTTCGCGATGCGCAGGTACTTGTCGCTCGCGACCTCGCCCTGACCGCTGATGATCAGCGGCGTGCGCGCCTCGTCGACGAGGATGGAGTCCACCTCGTCGACGATCGCGAAGTTCAGCTCGCGCTGCGCGTAGTCGTAGATGCTGAACTTCATGTTGTCGCGCAGGTAGTCGAACCCGAACTCGTTGTTCTGGCCGTACGTGATGTCTGCGCGATACGCGTTCTTCTTCGCCTGGTCGCTCTGCGACGGGATGACGACGCCGTACGAGAGGCCGAGCCAATTGTAGAGGCGGCCCATCCACTCGGCGTCGCGCTTGGCGAGGTAGTCGTTGACCGTGACGACGTGGACGCCCTTGCCCGAGAGCGCGTTCAGGTAGCAAGGCAGAGTCGCGACCAGCGTCTTGCCCTCGCCGGTCTTCATCTCGGCGATCTTGCCGTCGTGCAGCACCATCCCGCCGATGAGCTGCACGTCGTAGTGCCGCATGCCGAGCACGCGCTTGCCGGCCTCGCGGCAGACCGCGAACGACTCGTAGAGGATGTCGTCGAGGCTGGCGCCGTTGTCGAGCTTCTGCTTGAGCTCGCCGGTCCTGGCCTTGAGCTGAGCGTCCGAGAGCTTCTGCATCTCCGGCTCGAGCGCGTTGATCGCGGCCACGCGCGGCTGGATCTTCTTGATCTGCCGCTCGTGGTTGGTGCCGAAGAGCTTCTTGAGGATGTCCTGCAACATTCGGAGGGGCCTCGGACGCGCGTGTGGGGGCTCCGCGCGATGGGTATGGCGGGGCAGACTAAGGCGGGTGCGGTGGGGGCGCAACGCGCGGAACGGGCGCGGTATTGCCCCGCTCGCCCCGCGGGCGCGCGCTCAGCTCGGGACCAGGGCGCCTCGGGCGAGGATGAGCGCGGCGCCGGCCAAGAGCGCGAGCACCACCGCGCCCACCATCGCCACGACCACGATCGTGGCGCGGGCGCGCGCCCGGCGG
>JAEVYS010000057.1 GCA_023392635.1 Actinomycetes bacterium
ACCCTAACTCACCCCCCGCCGGGCCCCGGGGGGCCCCGCCCGGTTCGACAGCTCGGACGTCGTTCAGCCCCAGTTGTAGGTGCCCGCGTTCGGGTCGGACGAGTTGTCGATGACGACCGTCTTCATGATCTTGTCGGCCAGCGTCTGCTTCTGGGCGTCCCACAGCGGGAACAGCCAGCCGATGTAGCAGATCAGCGAGTCGACGATGTGGGCGAGCTGGCGGATGATGCCGGGGCCGACGCCGATCGGCTGGCCGGTCTCCGCACTGACCAGCTTGGTCTTGTTGATGCTGCGGCCGAAGGTGACGCCGGTGGTGCCGCTCTTGTAGCCGAGGTAGCACATCCAGCCGATGCCCAGGACCGCGTTGACCAGCGAACCGAGGGTCGAGCTCACGTTCGACAACAGGCTGCCGACGATGCTGATCACGACACCGGCCGCGACGTAGTCGATCAGGCCGCCGAGCGCACGCTTGGGCCAGTCGGCCAGGGCGGCCCCGCCGACCGAGGGCACCGGAGCGGAGGAGTAACCGGCAGGTGGGTAGGCATTGGGATCGGAGTAGCCCTGGCCGTACGGGGCTGCCGGCGGCGGGTAGGCGCCCGGACCGGGAGGCTCGGGGAAACCCGGCTGGGACGGCCGCGGGGTCTAGCCGCCGGCGGCCGGGGGCGCTGCGAAGCTGCCGCCCGAGGGTTGGGTGTAGGCGGGGGGCTCGGGAGCGGACGGCGGCGTGTAGGCCGGAGGCTCGGACGCGGCGGGCGGGGTGTAGGCGGGCGGTGGGGTGTAGGAGGGCGGTGTGGCGGGCGCAGCGGGTTCAGAGGTGCTCGGGGGCTGGTAGCCGGGAACGGCGTCGTTGGGGTCCGGCGTGGTTGAGTTCTGGTCGGACATGCTCTCTCCCTACGTTCAATGGTGTTACTGATACTAGGGCCGTGAGGCCTCGCAGGGTATGGGGAGATAATGACGGCGTGCCGAGTATTCCCGCGACGGCTTCCGGAACCGCCCGCAACCGGCTCGGCGCCGCTGCAGCCTTCGGCGCATTCGGGCTCACCCTGAGCGCAGTTTATGCGTTCGGCGGTATCGGCATACCCTGCCCGTGGCGCAATCTCACGCACACCCTTTGTCCATTCTGCGGCGCAACCACGATGGGCGCCCGCCTTCTTCACGGCGATTTCGCAGGCGCCTGGTCGGCCAATCAATTCGTGTTCGTGCTGCTGGCCGGGGTCACCGTCGCCTGCCTGGCGTGGGCGGTCGAGTTGCTGGGCGGCCCCGTCCTCCGCCTTCCCCGGTGGTTGGGTGACCAGCACCGGTGGTACCTCGCAGGCGCGGTGGCGGCGGTGGCTTTCGGGATCATCCGGAATGTGGTCGCCCTGGCCTGACCCGCGCGGCGGCCCGCCCCGAAAAGCGGACGCCCGGACCGAGGTCCGGGCGCCCACCCGCGAACCGGCTCAATTGGGGAGCCGAGCTCAGTTCGCTGCTCGACTCCGTGTCTCCAGGGCCGGGCCGCCACCCGTCCCTGCTCACGAAGCCGAGAGCCGGTGCACGATGGATCTGCTGGATGCTCGTCGCCGTCTTCGGCGGGTGCCCCCATTCGCAGGTCGCTCGCCCCATTATCCCCGTTCAGCGATCCGGTTCCGGGTGTTCCCCGGGATCGATGCACGGACGCGGGGGCCAGACCCGGGCATGCCGGGACCAGCCCTTCCGATGGAACCGCCGCGGGAAGAACCCCTCAGAACTTCCGCGAGCGCGAACGACTGCCTCACCACCTTGCGCGAAACCCTTCGCGGCCGGACCGGATCTTCCCGCGCCCGCAGCGCGCGGAGCCCTCCCCCAGGCGTAGCCGGTCGGCCACGTCGTCGGGTGGACATCCTCGGGCGCTGCTGCGTGGACGTCCGGCGTGCGGATCCAACCCCTCGTATCCGCGGCCGACAAGCCCAAACCCCTCCAGGTATCCGGGAAAACCTTGCAGAGCCGGCAACGTGGGAGCCAGCGAGGGGCTAACCTTTGTCAAGTCAGGGGCAGGCTGCCTTGACTTGGATCAATTGCGGTTCGCTACCGGCAATTGCGTAGCCTCTCGCTCAGGCTGCGGTGTGCACGAGGAGGGGCGCATGAACAGCGACGGCGCGATCACCGGCCACGCGATGCGAAGCCTCCGGCTCCTGCTCGAGGCCTATGCCGGCTGCGAGCTTCCCCAGTGGGACCTGTTCGCCGGCAACCTGCGCGTGCAGCGGGTCGAGCCCGGTGCGGTCCTGTTCAAGGTCGGCGACCACCACCCTTACATCTACTTCGTCCAGCGCGGGCTGTTCAAGGCCCAGATGCCGAGCGAGGGCGATCGCTTGTCCATCGTCTTCTTCCCCGAGGAGGGAGACGTGCTCGCCTCGATGTCTGCCCTCGGCGCCGACGGCGTCCGGCGGATCGCAGCGAGGGGTCTGCACCCCCGGGCCGAGACCCTGCGCGCGGCGGTCGACGCCGAGTCGATCCACACCGTGACAGCGATCGAGCCCAGCCTCCTGCTCCGGATCAACTACCGGGTGATCGAGCACCTCAGCTCCCAGCACCTGCAGTGGGCGCGGCTGGTGACCACCATCGCGCTGATGCACGCCACCACGCTGCAAGCGGACGCCGGCTGGCTGCGCAGCACGCCCGAGCAGCGCTATCGCAGCCTGCTCAGGGAGCACCCGGGCCTCGTCCAGAGGGTCACCCAGCGTGACCTCGCCAGCTTCCTCAACATCACCGATGTCGCCCTCAGCCGTATCGCCAAGCGCGTCCGCGGCGAGGGGATGAGCGGCGTGCGCGATTCCGCGGAACCGCTCGACGGACCGTCTCGTGCCCCGGGCGTCGAAGTGCCCGACGTCGTGCCGGCCTGACCCCTCCCCGACGACCCCCGCCGCCTAGCATGGGGCGATGGCCACGCCCACCGCGCTGCTCTGGCTGCGCCGCGACCTTCGCCGCGCCGACCATCCCGCCCTGGCGGCGGCGGCGTCGCACGGAGCGGTCCTGCCGGTCTTCGTGCTCGATCCGGACTTCTACGACGACGCCGGGCCGGTGCGCCGCGGCTGGCTGGCAGCGACCCTGCGGGCACTGGACGCCGCCTACGACGGGAACCTGTGCGTGCGCACCGGGCGGGCGGTGGACGTCATCCCCGAGCTGGCCGACGAGCTCGGCGCTCGCACGGTGCACGTCTCGACCGAGACCGAGCCGGGAGGGGCTGCCAGGGACGCCGCCGTCCGGGACGCCCTCGCCTCTCGCGACGTCGGCTGGATGGCGACCGGCTCGCCGTACGCGGTGACGCCGGGAAGGATCCTCAACTCCTCCGGTGACGGCTTCCGGGTCTTCACCCCGTTCCTCCGGGCGTGGCGGGAGCATGGCTGGCGAGGGCCTTCGGTCGACCCGGACGGTCTTCGCCTCACCCGGGCGGACAGCGACGACCGTGCGTGGGCGAGCATCGACCGGGCGCGCCGGGACTGTCCGATCGAGCTTCCGCCGGCCGGCGAGGCCGCCGCGCTCGAGCGGTGGTCGCAGTTCCTCGAAACCGGACTGCCGGGCTACGACGAGCATCGCGACCGTCCCGACCTCGACGCCACGTCACAGCTGTCGCCCTACCTGAAGTTCGGCGTGGTGCACCCGCGGACCCTGCTCGCCGGACTGCAGGGACGCCGCGGCAAGGGCGCGGAGCGCTACACCGCGGAGCTGGCCTGGCGCGAGTTCTACGCCGACGTGCTGTTCCGTGCTCCCGCCTCGCTGAACGCAGACCTCCATCCGCTCGGCGTCACGTACGACGAGCCCGGCGACCGCTTCCGGGCCTGGCAGGAGGGGCGCACCGGCTACCCGATCGTTGACGCCGGAATGCGCCAACTCCTCAGGACGGGCTGGATGCACAACCGGGTGCGGATGATCACCGCAAGCTTCCTCACCAAGGACCTGCACGTGTGGTGGCCGGCCGGCGCCCGGCACTTCCTCGACCACCTGATCGACGGCGACCTCGCGTCCAACACCCACGGCTGGCAGTGGACGGCGGGGACGGGCACCGACGCCGCGCCGTACTTCCGCGTGTTCAACCCCGTCACGCAGGCCGAGAAGTTCGACCCCGACGGTGACTACGTGAGGCGCTGGGTCCCCGAACTGGCCCACCTGCCGGGCGCCGCCGCGCACCGTCCCTGGGAGGCACCGTACGGCTACGCCCACGACTACCCGGAGCGGATCGTCGACCACGCCGCCGAGCGGGCCGAAGCCCTCGACCGGTACCAGCGGGCCCGGCACCGCGCCTGAGCCTCCTGGTCAGCTGCGGGAGTAGACCCGGCCCGGCCTCGTCCCGTGGCCCAGCAGTTCGGGCACCGTCACCAGGGTGAACCCCCGCGCCTTCAGCCCGTCGATGATGCGCGCGTAGGCGTGACGGGTGCTCGGCCACACGTCGTGGGTGAGGATGATCGACCCACGGCGGGCATGCTTCAGCACGCGCGCGACGACGGTCTTCGCCCTGCGGTCCTTCCAGTCCTGCGGGTCGACGTCCCACAGCACCAGGCGCTGGCCGCGCGACCGCGCGACCGAGCGCACGTCGGGGTTGAACTCGCCGAAGGGTGGCCGTACGAGGACCGGGCGCTTCCCGGTGATGCGTTTCAGGACGGCATCGGTGCGGGCCAGCTGGCGCCGGATCGCACTCTTCGACAGGTGCCAGAACTCCGGGTGGTTCCAGGAGTGGTTGCCGACCACGTTCCCGTCCGCGATCATCCGGCGCACCACGTCCGGATGCGCCTTCGCCTGCGCACCGAGCAGGAAGAACGTGGCGTGCACCCGCTTCGCGCGGAGCACGGCGAGGACCGTGGCCGTGGAGGCGACCGGGCCGTCGTCCATGGTGAGTGCGATGCACTTCAGCTTGGCGCAGTCGACCGCGGTGGAC
>JAEVYS010000060.1 GCA_023392635.1 Actinomycetes bacterium
CCGAATTGGGAACCGTCCCCAATCCGGTCCGTCGGCCCGGTCAGGCCCGGCGGACGAGCTCGAGCAGGTCGTGCCAGGCCTCGATCTTGGTGCGCTCACGGCCGCGGATCGAGCCGGCCTCGATCTCGGCGAGGTCGATGCGGCGCCAGTCCTCCAGCGTGCTCGGACGGACGCCACGCGCAGCCAGCGCCTTGTCGAGGTCGGCCAGCGGGCGTCGCGGGACGGCCAGGAAGTCCTCGAGCACGTGCGCCGCGGTCTCGGCCGCGTCCTTCTTGTTCGAGCCGACCAGGCCGACCGGGCCGCGCTTGATCCAGCCCACCGCGTACTCGCCGGGCCGCTCGGAGCCGTCGGCTTCGACCACCCGTCCCTCCAGGCTGGGGATACGCCCGTCCTCGTACGGGACGCCGGGCAGCGGCACTCCGCGGTAGCCGATCGAACGCAGGACGAGGTCGGCCGACACGGTGAGCGCCGACGCGTCGTCGCTGGTCGGCGCGAACGTCACCGACTGGACGCGGCCCTCGCCGGCGAGCTCGGTGGGACGGTGCCAGAACAGCAGGTGCAGCCAGCGCTGCGGATCCGGCGGCGACCCGGCGACGGCCCTTCCGATCGCCGCCACGTTGGCCCGCGCATGACGCTCGAGGGCTGCGTCGTCGATCGCGTCGAGGTCACAGCCCGACAGCGAGACCCCGATGCCGGGCGTCTCCAGCAGTTCACGGAGCTCCGCAGTGGTGAACGTGGCGTGCTCGGGTCCGCGGCGCCCGACCAGCCAGACGTGCTCCACCTCGGCCGCCCGCAACTCGGCCAGCACCGCGTCCGGCATGTCCGTCGCGCTCAGCTCGGCGGGGTCCTTCAGCAGGATGCGCGCCACGTCGACGGCGACGTTCCCCACACCGATCACGACGGCATCACGGACGCCGGCCAGCCGCTGCGGCTCGGCGTCCGGGTGCCCGGAGTACCACGCGACGAACTGCCGCGCCGACCTGCTGCCGGGGAGGTCCTCGCCGGGAATCCCGAGGCGGCGGTCGTCGGCGGCGCCGACCGCATACACGACCGCGTCGTAGGCGCTCACCAGTTCGGACGCGGTCACGTCCCGCCCGAACTCCACCAGGCCGAGGAAGCGGACGCGGGGGGCCTCGAACACGCGGGCCAGCGTCGTGGCGACCGCCTTGATGCTGGCGTGGTCGGGCGCCACGCCGTAGCGCAGGAGCCCGAACGGGGTGGGCAGCCGGTCGAAGATGTCGATGGCCAGTTCATCGTCCGCCTGGGCCAGCAGCGCCGCGGCCGTGTACAGCCCGGACGGCCCCGCCCCGACGATCGCGATCCGCCGCGGTTCGCTCACATGCCCCCTCACCGACGTCCCGGTGTCTCCTTCGGCCACCGCCTCCCGATTCTGACAAGGCGGCGGGCGGGCTGGCTATGGCCGGGGACGGGAAAGCCAGACTGTGGTCACGATCGGCTGGCGCTGGCCCCCGACGTGCACCACCTCGTCGCCCTCGACGGACAGCTGGCTGGCGTGGTGTCGCAGCGCCGCCCGGACCGCCGGAAGGTAGTCGGACAGTTCGTACTCCCTCGCCCCCTCGACCGGCGGCAACGGCTCCGACACCACCTGGAGGAGGGTCACCGCGGTCCCGGCCACCGCCGCCTCCGCGATCGCGGCGCAGGCCACGTGGTCGGGGTGCCCGTAGCCGCCGTGTGCGTCGTACGCGACCAGCACGTCCGCCCGCACCTCGGCGAGGAAGGCGGCCAGGTCGGCGGCGGCCTCCGCCACGGGCGCACTGGTCAGGCTGTCGGGCCCGGCCTGTCCCCCCGGCCCGGCCACCGTCTCCGACGCGTCCAGCCACCGCATGCCCGAATCGGTGTAGGTGCGCGCGGCCAGCCCCGGGACGCGGGCCGGCGGTGTGCCCAGGAAGCAGTGCCGGCGTACCCCGAGTTCGGCCAGGGCTCCGGCCAGCTCGCCGAGCCGGTGCTCGACCAGGCGTGGCGTCCCGGCGAGGTCGCTGAGGGGCCCGGCGACGACCGCCCCCAACTCCCCGCGGGTCGCGGTCACGACCGACACGTCGTACCCGTGGTCGACCATGGCGGCGAGCAGGACGCCCGTGGCGAGGGTCTCGTCGTCGGGGTGGGCGTGCAGGAACACCACCCGCGAGCCGGCCGGCGGCAGCATCACGCCCCGTCCAGGAGCTGCCGGTAGACCCCGGCGAGCCGCTGCGCGGCCCAGCCCCAGTCGAAGCGCCGGGCGTGGACCGTCGACACCCGGCCCATCCGTTCGAGCAGGCCGGGCACCATCAGCAGCCGGGTGAGGGCCAGTGCCCAGTCCTCCGGACGCCGGGAGTCCATCAGCTGCCCGGTCACGCCGTGCGCCACCGCCTCGCGCAGCCCACCGGCCGCCGCGGCGATGACCGGCGTCCCGCTGGAGGCCGCCTCGAGCGCGACCAGGCCGAAGGTCTCCGAGTGCGAGGGCACCAGGACGACCCTGGCTCCGCGCAGGAGGCGGGCCAGCTCGCCGCGCGGCTGTGCCCCGATGAACGTCACCTGGCTCGCGAGGCCGAGCTCGACCACCATCGAGTGCAGCTCCTGCTCGTAGCCGGCGAAGGCCCCGGACGCGTCGCCGGCCACCACGAGGTGCGGACGGATCTCTGGGTCGACCTGGGCGAGCGCCTGGATGGCCAGGTCGGGACCCTTGAGCGGCTCGATGCGGGCGGCCACCAGCACGTAGCCGTGCGGCCAGGTCTGCGTGCTCGAGGCCGGCCACCGCCACGGCTGCTCGCCGGGCGCGAGGGGCCGGAACAGTTCGGGGTTCACCCCCGGGGAGATGATCGACACCCGCGCGGCGTCGGCCCCGCACCGGTCGATCACGGTCTGCGCCTCCGCAGCCGAGATGGCGACGACCTGCTGGGACTCACGTGCCACCAGGGCCTCGCCCTGCACGCGCCGCGGCGACTCCGGCGGCTCTCCGGCCGACAGCGGAGCCCCCGGCATCGCGGCCACGGAGTGGAAGCTCTGCACGTGCGGGACGCCCCAGGAGCGAGCGACGGGCAGGGCCGCGACGCCGGACATCCAGTGGTGGGAGTGGACCACGTCACAGGGGGCCAGCCGCGCCAACCCGCCCGAGAACTCCTCGATGTGCTCGTCGATGAGGCTCTTCGCCAGGGGTGTCCGGGGCCCTGCGTCCACGTGGCGCAGCAGCACGTTCGGCAGCAGCTCGACCTCGTCGGGGTCGTCCGCGCCCGAGCGTCGGGTGACCAGTTCGACCCGGTGGCCGAGGGCTGCGAGCGCCTCGGCCTGGCTGCGTTCCACCACGTTCATGCCGCCTGCATCCCCGGTTCCCGGCATCGTCGCAGGTGAGGTGTGCATCGAGACGAACAGGATCCGGAGGGAGCGGGACACGGTCGGAGCATAGTCGGCAGCTCCGCCGGCCTCGCGGGAGAGAGCGCTCTCGGACGTGGCAGGATGTCAGGAGTGACCCCGGCCCAGCCCACCTCCCCCGTGCCGACCGCACGGGCGGTCGACACCGGGCCGCACTGGCTCTTCCTGGCGATCCTCGCCGGGCTCGGCATGGTGGGCCCGTTCTCGATCGACACGATGTTCCCCGCGTTCGCGCGCATGGGGCTGGAGTTCGGTGCGTCCCCACTCGCGCTGCAGCAGGTGGTGAGCGTCTACATGCTGTCGTTCGCGGTCATGAGCCTGGTGCACGGACCCCTCTCGGACGCCCTGGGACGCAAGCCGGTGATCGTGGCCGGAACCGTGGTGTACATCGGGGCCTCCGTCGGCTGCGCCTTCGCCCCCGACCTCGCGGTCCTGCTGGGCTTCCGCGCCCTCCAGGGCGTCAGCGCCGGCGCCGGGGTGATCATCAGCCGCGCGATGGTGCGCGACGTCTTCTCCGACGCCCAGGCCCAACGGACGATGAGCCACATCGCCATGATCTTCGGCCTCGCGCCCGCGCTCGCTCCGGTCGCCGGTGGGCTGCTCCTGGGCGTCACCGGGTGGCGCGGCATCTTCTGGGCGCTCACGGGCCTGGGGATCGTGATGCTGGTGCTGGTCCTCGCCTTCATGCCGGAGACGCATCCGGCCGGGCGCCGCACCTCGCTCGACCTGCGCCGGCTCGCCGGCGGGCTCGCGGAGGTCTGGCGCAATCCCCACGGACGCCGCCTCGCGTTCACCGGCCTGCTGAACAACGGGGCGATGTTCCTGTTCATCTCCTCGGCGCCGCTGTACGTGGTCAACCTGCTGCACCGGGGCGAGACCGACTTCTGGATGCTGTTCGTCCCGGTGATCTCGGGCATGATCGTGGGCTCGTACGTCAGTGGAAGGCTCGCCGGCCGGTTGAGCGGTCCCCGGCTGGCCACGCTCGGCTACCGGATCAGCATCACCGGGGCGCTCGCCAATCTGGTGCTGTCCCTCATCCCGGTCACCCGCCAGCTGCCCTGGGTCGTCCTGCCGCTGCCGGTGCTGACGTTCGGCATCGCACTCGCCTTCCCCGTGCTGACGCTCGCGATGCTGGACCTGTTCCCCCATGCGCGCGGGTCGGCGTCGTCGGTGCAGAACTTCCTCGCGCTCCTCGGCAACAGCTTGCTCGCCGGGGCCGTCGCTCCGGCGCTCGGATTCTCGCTCTGGTCGCTGGCCGCCGGCTCCCTGGTGCTGATCACGAGCGGATGGCTGCTGTGGCGCCGGCACCTGGCGGTGGCGCCCGCGGTGCCACAGGCCCCGCGGGACGCGGCCGCGTACGAACCGCTGGAGGACCTCTAGCCGCTCGCCACTGCTAGCGTCAGCAGCGTGACCGACACCGCATCGCTGGTCCTCGAGGATGAGGACACCCGGATCGAACTGTTGTCGCTGGGCGCCACTCTCAGGCGCTTCGAGGTGCGGCTGCCGGACGGCAGCTGGCGCAACATCGTCCTCGGCGCGCGCGACGTCGAGGACTACCTCGGCCCGAACCGGTACCTGGGAGCCTCGATCGGTCGCTTCGCCAACCGCATCGCCGGGGGACGCTTCCGTCTCGACGAGGTGATCTACATCGTCGACGTGAACGAGCCTCCCAACACCCTGCACGGCGGCGCCAAGGGTTTCCACAGCCGGGTCTGGGAGGTGGCCGGCCACGGGGCGACCTGGGTGGAGTTCAGCCTCGACAGTGCCGATGGCGACCAGGGCTTCCCCGGCGAGCTGCTGGTCTCGGCGCGCTACGAGCTCATCGCCGGCGGTGTCGAAGTGACCTACCGGGCGACCACGGACGCGCCCACGGTGGTGAACCTCACCACCCACCCGTACTTCAACCTGGACGGGGAGGCGTCCGGATCGACCGACGACCAGGTGCTCACCGTGCACGCGTCCCGGTACACGGCGATCCGCGCGGACGGCATCCCCACCGGCGACTTCCGGGACGTTGCGGGAACCGCGGCGGACTTCCGGAGCGGGCGGCGCCTGGGCTCGGCCCGGGACGCCGCGAACGCCGAGGGCCTGACTCGCAACGGTGGCTTCGACCACAACTTCGTGGTGGACGGGTCCGGGATGCGCGAGCACTGCCGGCTCACCGGCACCGACGGCCTCACGCTGACCGTCCTGAGCGACCGCCCCGCCGTCCAGGTCTACGGGGGCGAGCACTTCGACGGAACGCAGGTCGGCACGTCGGGCGTCGGCTACGTGCGGCGGGCCGGCGTCGCGATCGAGACGCAGGGCTATCCCGATGCGCCCAACCACGACAACTTCCCCAGCACCGAACTGCGCCCCGGCGAGGAGTTCGTGGCGACCACCCGCTGGCTGGTCGGCTGACCCCCGGCTCCTGATGGGGGCGTGGCCGGGGGGTTCGTCCGTCTGGTATCGGTTGTCACGCGACACGCCGACGACACGCCGGGTGCGGAAGAATTGGTCGAAGAAGTTCCGGAAAACCTCTTGCGGAGCTA
>JAEVYS010000064.1 GCA_023392635.1 Actinomycetes bacterium
CCGCCGGACCGGTCCGCCGCGGCAGCGGCGCGCGGGGAAGCGCGCGCCCGTAGCGTCCGCGGGCAGGGGCCACCGGACGCGAGCGGTGCGCGGGCCGTCCTTGCCCGATCAGGGCCCGCAGGGGGGCCAGGGTGTCGTTGCCGAGGAGGCCCGCCCACACCAGGTTCCACAACGCGCGGGTCAACTCGTCGTCGGCGACCGCCAGCTGGTCGGCGAGCGGACGGAAGAAGTAGCCGCCGCCCCCGATGGTGGCGAGGACCGAGTAGCTGAGGTCGTCGGGCACGGGCTGCGGGGGAGCGAGGGTGAGCGGAGCGAGCTCCGCGGGATGGAGCGAGACCCAGCCGTCGGTGCCCGCCAGGGCGGCGTGCCCCTGCCAGAGCACCTCACCGGACGCGGTCAGTTCGTCGAGCATGCCGGGCTGGTAGTCGCGCACGCGCGCCGGAAGGACGAGGGACTCCAGGGCGCTGGCCGGGATCGGCACGCCCGCCAACTGCTCCACCACCCGCAACACGCCGTCCACCCCACGGAGTTCCCCGACGCCCTGCCAGCTCGGCAGGAACCGGGCGAAGTCGATGCCGGCGACCGGCTCGACAGCCTCCCGCAGCGAGGCCAGCGAACGCCGCCGCAGCAGGCGGAGCACCCCGGCGTCGCAGAACTGCTCCGTGCCCAGGCCGGCCCGAGGGACGGCTTCCCGCGACGGCTCGTCCCGCGCGCCGGACGCTTCGGCGCGGTCACCGACCGGCTCCCAGCCGACGGGACGCAGATCGCCCTCGACCAGGCGCCCGGACGCCACCAGGCGGCGAAGCACGTCCCTGGTGACGGCCACGCCGATCTGCAGCCAGGCGGCGGCGTCGCCCGTGGTGAACACGGCGTGCGTGCGGGCGTACCGGGCCAGCAGGTCGCCGAGCGGATCCGGGACCGGAGCGAGCAGCGCCTCGGGGATGCCGAGCGGCAGCGGGACGCCGAGCCCGTCGCGCAGACGCGCGGCGTCCTCGACCACCGCCCACCGCGGCCCTTCCGAACCAGGCAGTTCCACGACGCGGCGCTGGTGCACGAGATCGTGCAACCAGCCCGTGGCGGCCCCGGGTTCGTCACAGCGGGCCGCGACGGCCGCCGTCCCGAGCGGTCCGAGCGCCCTCAGCACGTCGGTGAGGTCGTCGGCGTCGCGGGCGCGGCGTCCCTGCTGGAGATGCTGCAGTTCGAGCTCGGTGCGGGTGAGCGCAGCCGGATCGAGCAGTTCGGCGAGGGACAGTCCCTCGGTGGTGCCCAGCAGTTCGGCGAGCAGCGACGGATCGAGCGCCAACGCCGCCGCCCGGCGCTCCGCCAGCGGCGAGTCGCCCTCGTACAGGAACTGCGCGACGTAGCCGAACATCAGCGAGGAGGCGAACGGCGAGGGCGAGGGCGTCTCCACGGCCACGGTGGTGATCCGGCGCGCGCGGACCTGCGTGAGCAGGTCGACCAGGCCCGGCACGTCGAACACGTCGTTCACGCACTCCCGAACGGCCTCCAGCACGATCGGGAAGCTCGGGTACTGGCTCGCGACCTCCAGCAGCTGCGACGCCCGCAGCCGCTGCTGCCACAGGGCCTGCCGCCGGTCCGGCCGCCGCTTGGGCAGGAGCAGCGCGCGGCCCGCGCACTCCCGGAACCGGGACGCGAACAGCGCCGATCCGCCGATCTGTTCGGTGACCATGGCGGCCACGTCGTCTGGTTCGGGGAAGATCAGCTCCAGCAGCTCGTCCATCGGCCCGCCCGTCCGGTGGCCCTTCGAGCCCCGACCCCCGCCGGTGCTGCGCGGGGCGCCCGTGGCCTCCGGCTCGATCTCGCCGGGCAGGTCCCCCGCGAGGTCGTCAGCCAGCCAGTCGGTGTCGGGCAGGCGGAAGACGAGACCGTCGTCGGCGTGCATCGCCTGCACGTCCACGCCGTAGCGCTCACGGAGACGGGCGGCGACCACGAGAGCCCACGGGGCGTGCACCTGGGCGCCGAACGGCGAGTGCACGACCACCCGCCAGTCGCCGATCTCGTCGCGGAAGCGTTCCACCACGAGCTGTCGGTCGTGGGGCAACCGTCCGATCGCCTCCGCCTGCTCGCCCAGGTAGGCCAGCAGGTTGTCCGCGGCCCACTCGTCGAGGCCGGCAGCGGCGACCCGGGCGCGGGCCTTCGCCGGGGAGAGCCCGCCCACCTCCCGGACGAATGCACCGACGGCGGCGCCGAGCTCGAGCGGTCGCCCCAGCGTGTCGCCCTTCCAGAAGGGCAGGCGGGCGGGTACCCCCGGAGCCGGCGTGACCAGCACGCGGTCGTGGGTGATGTCCTCGATGCGCCAGGTCGACGTGCCGAGGGCGAACACGTCTCCGACCCGTGACTCGTACACCATCTCCTCGTCGAGCTCCCCGACCCGCCGTCCGGGGCCCTCGGCGCCGGCGAGGAAGACCCCGTACAGGCCGCGGTCGGGGATGGTGCCGCCGCTGGTCACGGCCAGACGCTGGGCACCGCGGCGACCGGTGAGGGTGTCCTGGCCACGGTCCCAGACCAGGCGCGGGCGCAGCTCGGCGAACTCGTCGGAGGGGTAACGGCCGCTGAGCATGTCGAGCACCGACTCCAGGACGCCGCGGGTCAGGCCCGAGAACGGGGCCGACCGACGGACGAGCGCCTCGAGGTCGGCCACGCTCCAGTCGTCCAGGGCGACCATCGCCACGATCTGCTGCGCGAGCACGTCCAGCGGCGTCGCGGGTACCTTCAGCGACTCGATCTGCCCGGCCCGCATCCGCTCGACGATCACCGCTGTCTGGACGAGGTCGCCCCGGAACTTCGGGAACAGCACCCCGCGGGACACCGCGCCGACCTGGTGGCCGGCCCGGCCGACACGTTGCAGCCCGGACGCGACCGAGGGAGGTGCTTCCACCTGCACCACCAGGTCGACCGCGCCCATGTCGATCCCGAGTTCGAGCGACGACGTGGCAACCACAGCGGGCAGCCGCCCGGCCTTGAGGTCCTCCTCGGTCTGCTGGCGCTGCTCGCGGCTGACCGAGCCGTGGTGGGCCCGTGCCAGCACGGGCGGTACGCCCTGGCTGATCGCCGACTGCGCCATCACCTGTGCCGGCGCACGGGCGGCGACGGCGGCCGGCACGCCGGCGTCCTCGGCGCGGTCCGCGCTGTCGGCGGGGCCGCCCGCCTCGAGGCGCTCCAGCCAGATCTCGTTCAGTCGCGCGGTCAGCCGCTCGGCGAGGCGCCGCGAGTTGACGAACACCAGCGTCGAGGAGTGGTCGGCGATCTGGTCCACGATGCGCTCCTCCACGTGCGGCCAGATGGACGTGCGTTCGGGATCGCCGGCGGCCGCACCACTCAGGTCACCGGTGGGCTGGCCGATGGCACCGAGGTCGGGCACCGGCACCACCACCTCCAGGTCCCACTTCTTCTCGCTGGGCGGGGTGACGAGGCTGACCTCGCGTCCGCCGGCGAGGAAGCGCGCGACCTCTTCGACGGGACGGACGGTGGCCGACAGGCCGATGCGCTGCGCCGGCCGTTCGAGCAGCGCATCGAGCCGCTCGAGGCTGAGGGCGAGGTGTGCGCCGCGTTTCGTCCCCGCGACGGCGTGGACCTCGTCGAGGATGACCGTCTCGACGCCGCGCAGCGCGTCGCGGGCCGCCGAGGTGAGCAGCAGGAACAGCGACTCCGGGGTGGTGATCAGGATGTCCGCGGGCTCGCGGGTGAACTTCCGGCGCTCCTCGGCCGGGGTGTCGCCCGAGCGCACCGCCACCCTCACGTCAGGCCTGGCGAGCCCCAGCCGCGTGGCCGCGTGGCCGATGCCGACCAGGGGGGCGCGCAGGTTGCGCTCGACGTCAACGGCGAGTGCCTTCAACGGCGAGATGTAGAGCACCCGGCAGCGCCGCGCCTTCTCCGGCGGAGGTTCGACGGCCAGCCGGTCGAGCGCCCACAGGAACGCCGAGAGGGTCTTGCCCGAACCGGTGGGAGCCACCACCAGGGTGTGCCGCCCCGAGGAGATCGCCTCCCAGGCGCCGGCCTGCGCCGAGGTGGGCGCGGCGAAGTTGCTCCGGAACCACTCACTGGTGGCCTCGGAGAAGCGCTCCAGCACGTCCTCCGCCATGGTGGGTCCACTCTGCCACGCGCCGCTGACAGCGACGCGGGAGGAACCGTCCCCGGTGCGTCAGGCGGGGGTGACGCACCGGGGACGGTTCCGAATGCGTCACGCCTGGTTCGCTGACGGGACGGGGGTCGCCTTGCGGGCAGCCTTCTTCGCCGCCCGGTTCTCCCGCCACGTCTCGAGCAGGTCGTAGAGCACCGGCACGAGCACCAGGGTCAGCAGGGTCGAGGTGATCAGGCCGCCGATCACGACCACGGCCAGGGGCTTGGAGATGAAGCCGCCGCCACCGGTCAGGCCGAGCGCCATCGGGATGAGCGCGAACACCGTCGCCATGGCGGTCATCACGATCGGCCGGACACGCAGGCGCGCGCCCTGGCGGATCGACTCCTCGACGCTCGCCCCCGCCCTGCGCTTCTGGTTGATCAGGTCGATGAGCACGATGGCGTTCGTCACCACGATGCCGATGAGCATCAGCAGGCCGATCATCGACGGGACGCCGAGGGCGGTGTCGGTGAGGAGCGAGAGCGCCAGTGCGCCGGTCGCGGCGAACGGGATCGACACCAGCAGGATCAGCGGCTGCAGCAGCGATCCGAACGTGGCCACCATGATCAGGTAGACCACGAAGATCGCCACCAGCATCGCCACGCCGAGTTGCTGGAACGACTCGCTCTGCTGCTGCGACACGCCGCCGACGCGGACGGTGACCCCGTCCGGCAGCCCGAGCGCCGCGACACCCGCCGTGATCTGCTGGGTGGTCGCGCCGAGGTCAGAGGACTCCGAACTCGCCGACAGCGTCGCCGCGCGGGTGCCGTCCACCCGGGTCACGCTCGCCGGCGCCGCCACGACGTTGACGTCGGCCACCGCCTTGAGCCGGATCGGGTCGGCGGTCGCCTTGCCCGCAGCCTTCCCGGCGTCGGCGATCGCCTGCTGCTTGTCCTGCGACTCCAGCGACTTCTGGCGGCCCTCGACCACCGAATCCAGCTGCTTGTCCAGCGCTGCGATCTGGCCCTGGGCGGCCCCGATCGCCTGCTGCAGGCCGCCGATCTTGGCATAGGCGTTGGCGAGCAGGATCTCGAAGCGGCTGACCGGCGTGGTGTCCGGCGGAGCGCTGAGGAGCTGTGCGAGCTCACGGTTGGCCGCCTTCAGGGCCTTCCTGGTCCTGCTGAGGGCCGACTGGGCACTGGCCCTGCTCTTCTTCAGCGCCTTCACCTGGGCGTTGTAGGCGTCCGCGGCCGCCCGCTTGCCGTCCGCCTGCAGCTTGTCCGAGCGCGCCGTCACCTTGTCAGCCGCCTCCGACTTCGCGTCACCGTTCATCTTCTGGGTCACCGGCAGGAGGATGTTGCGCAACTCGGTGATGTCCTTGACCGGCTTCTGCGAGCGCAGGTACACGGTGAGCGTCGTGTCGCCCTTCGCGAGCGTGCCGATCTGCTGGCCGCGCACGGCCCGGGCCACCGCCTGACCGATCGACACCTGGGTCATGCCCTTGTCCGCCGCCTTCTGCTCGTCCACGTCGATGGCGAGCATCTCCCGCGCCTCGCTGAGGTCGCTGGTGACGTTGGTGAGCCCGGGGACGCGCTTCATCACGGCCATCACCTTGTCGCTGGCCGAGGTCAGCAGCTCGGGATCCGAACTCTCGACGTACAGCACGACGCCGGTGGAGGTGTTGCCGCTGCCGATCGACACCTCGACGACGCCCACGCCCTCGCCCAGGTCGGCGACTCCGCGCCGCAGCTGGTTCGCCGCGTCGGTCGGGTTCGCGCCCGACTGCAGCTGGACGGTGTAGAGCGCCTGGTTCGTGTCGGCCTGGCTGCCCATGAACACCGCCGTCGAGCCACCGATGCTGGTGGTGTACGACTTCACCGCGGGGATGCCCTTCATCACGGCCTCGAGCTCGCGCGCGGCGGCGTCGGTCTGGGACAGCCCGGTGCCCGAGGGCAGCTTCTGGGTGACGGTGAGGCTCTCGTTGCCCATCTGGCCGATGAAGTCGGTCTTCAGGCCGGGCGCGAGCGCGAGCGTGCCGACGAACAGGCCCAGGGCGATCGCGAGGGTGATCCACCGGTGCGCCAGCGACCACGCGAGCACCGGCAGGTAGATGCGCTGCACGACCGTGTCCTTCTCGGGCTCGCCCTTCCGGGCGGCGAGCGCAGCCTCCTGCTTCGCGGTCGGCCGCATGAACCAGGACGCGAACACCGGGACCACGGTGAGCGAGACGAACAGCGAAGCGAGGAGGGCGACCGTGACCGCGACCGCGAACGGGCGGAAGATCGCTCCCGCCTGGCCGCCGACGAGCCCGATCGGCAGGAAGACGGCCACCGTGGTGAGGGTGGAACTGGTCACGGCCCCGGCCACCTCGCGCACGGCGTTCGTGATCGAACGGCGTCCGAACTCGCCGTAGCCCTGGTGTCGCTTGATGTTCTCGATCACCACGATGGAGTCGTCGACGACGCGTCCGATCGCGACGGTGAGGGCGCCGAGGGTAAGGATGTTCAGGGTGTAGCCGCCGACGTACAGGCCGATCAGTGCGATCAGCAGCGAGAGCGGGATCGAGATGGCCGTGATCAGCGTGGGCCGGATCGAGCCGAGGAAGAGCAGGATCACCAGGATGGCCATGGCGAGGCCGATCGCGCCCTCGATGCTCAGGTCACGGATCGAGTCCTCGATGTAGGGAGCCTGGTCGAACACGGTGGCGAACTGCGCACCGTTGCCCAACTGCTGGGCGAGGCCCGGGATCTGCTCCTCGATGTCCTTGGACACGCTGACGGTGTTCGCGTCCGCACTCTTCGTGACCGTGATCGCCAGGGCGGTCTGCCCGTTCACCCGGGAGATGCTGGTGGTCTCCACCGGCTGTTCGGTGACGGTCGCCACCTGGCTGAGCATCACGGGGCCGTCGGTGCCCTGCAGCATCAGCTTCGAGATGTCCTCGGCGCTGGCCCAGGTGGTGCCGGTCTGCACGTCGAAGTTGGCGGTGTCCGTGCGCATCGTGCCGGACGGGATGGCGGTCGAGTTCGCGGCGAAGAACTGGGCGATCGTCGTCGGGTCGACCTTGTACTTCTCGATCGCCGACTGCCGGTAGGTGATCACGATCTCGTGCTTCTCCTGGCCGGAGATGGCAGCGTCCCGCACGCCGGGCGTGGACTTCAGCGCGGGCGCGACGATGTTGGTGACCTTCTCGGACAGGTCGGTGAGGCTGTCGTCGGAGGAGATCGCGAGCACGACCACGGGGATGTCGTCGGTGCCGCCGGTGAGCACGTTCGGGTCCACGTTGCTGGGCAGGGTCGAGGAGATGGAGTCGATGGCGCTGCGGATCTTGTTGGCCATGTCGTCGGCGACCAGGCCGTAGTCCCACTGCGCCGTGACCTGGGAGACGCCGCTCGAACTCTTCGACGTGACCGACGTCACACCGTCCACGGCCTTCACGGCCGTCTCGATCGGCTTCGTGACCTGCGCCTCGACCACGTCGGGAGCCGCGCCCGGGAAGACCGTGAGCACGCTGCCGCGGGGAAGGTCGATGGACGGGATGAGCTCCTGCTTGAGGGCTCCGGCGGCATACACCCCCAGCCCGATCGTGAGCAGGCTGAGCAGCAGGATCACCGTGCGGTGGGCCAGGCTGAGCTTCGTCAGACGAACCACTGTTTCCCCTTCGTGGGCTCCGGCGACGGAGTCGCGTGGCTCGTACACAGCCACATCAGTTAGCATAGCTCTAACTATTTCGGGCGACGAAAGTGATGCGCGTGGACCGCTTCGAGGCGATGGGGCTGGACGACGAGCGTGCCCGGCTCGCTCGCGAACTGTTCGACCTCAACTCGGAAGTGCACGACCGGGCCATGGGCCTGGTCGGCCCGATGCCCACGCCTCCGGACCTGACGATGCAGCAGTTGCGCGTCCTGGGGCACGTCGTCAAGCAGCCGGGGATCGCCGGCCATGAACTCGGGACGCTCCTCGGCGTGAGCGCTCCGACGGCCAGTGGACTGATCGAACGACTGGTGGAGAAGGGGCTGGTGACCCGCTCCGACGACGCGGACGACCGGCGCGTCCGGCGACTGCACCCCACGGAAGCCGGCCTGGAGGTGATGCGCGACATGGACTCGATGTTCGGCCGCGCCCTCGGGGTCGTGCTCAAGCTGCTGTCGGCCGAGGACCTCGATCTGCTCTGCCGTGGCTCCCGGGCGATGCTGGAGGCCCTGCAACGCGCCAGGGAGCTCCAGGACGCCCCCGGCTCCTGATGGCGGCTCCTGATGGGGGCGTGGCCGGGGGGTTCGTCCGTCTGGTATCGGTTGTCACGCGACACGCCGACGACACGCCGGGTGCGGAAGAATTGGTCGAAGAAGTTCCGGAAAACCTCTTGCGGAGCTA
>JAEVYS010000078.1 GCA_023392635.1 Actinomycetes bacterium
CGGTGCAGACCAGCGGGTGCAGCTGGATCGCCTTGCCTTCGATCAGCGTCGGCTCGAAGGCCTGGATGCCCAGGCGGTGCAGCGTCGGCGCGCGGTTCAGCATCACCGGATGCTCGCGGATGACCTCTTCCAGGATGTCCCACACCTCGGGACGCTCCTTCTCGACCATGCGCTTGGCGGCCTTGATGGTCGAGGCGAGGCCGTACAGCTCCAGCTTTGCGTAGATGAAGGGCTTGAACAGCTCCAGCGCCATCTTCTTCGGCAGGCCGCACTGGTGCAGCTTCAGCTCCGGGCCGACCACGATGACCGAACGGCCGGAGTAGTCGACGCGCTTGCCGAGCAGGTTCTGACGGAAGCGGCCCTGCTTGCCCTTCAGCATGTCGGACAGCGACTTCAGCGGACGCTTGTTGGCGCCGGTGATGACGCGGCCGCGGCGGCCGTTGTCGAACAGTGCGTCGACGGCCTCCTGCAGCATGCGCTTCTCGTTGCGCACGATGATGTCCGGCGCCTTCAGCTCGATCAGCCGCTTCAGGCGGTTGTTGCGGTTGATGACGCGGCGGTACAGGTCGTTCAGGTCGGACGTGGCGAAGCGGCCGCCATCCAGCGGGACGAGCGGGCGCAGCTCCGGCGGGATCACCGGAATGACTTCCAGGATCATCCACTCCGGACGCGACTGCGACGACAGGAAGGCGTCGATCAGCTTCAGCCGCTTCACGAGCTTCTTGCGCTTGGCCTCGGAGGACGTGTCGCGCAGTTCCTCGCGGCAGGTCTTCTTCTCCTCCTCCATGTCGAGCGCCGACAGCATGATGCGCAGCGCTTCGGCACCGATGGATGCGGTGAAGGCGTCCTCGCCGTATTCGTCCTGCGCGGCGACGAACTCTTCCTCGCTGAGCAGCTGGTGCAGCTTCAGCGGGGTCAGGCCGGGCTCGATGACGACGTAGTTTTCGAAATAGAGAATGCGCTCCAGATCCTTGAGCGTCATGTCGAGCAGCAGGCCGATGCGGCTCGGCAGGGACTTCAGGAACCAGATGTGAGCGACCGGCGAGGCCAGCTCGATGTGGCCCATGCGCTCGCGCCGGACCTTGGACAGCGTCACCTCGACGCCGCACTTCTCACAGATGATGCCGCGGTACTTCATGCGCTTGTACTTGCCGCACAAGCACTCGTAGTCCTTGATCGGTCCGAAGATGCGGGCGCAGAACAGGCCGTCGCGCTCGGGCTTGAAAGTGCGATAGTTGATGGTTTCCGGCTTCTTGATCTCGCCGAACGACCAGGACCGGATCCGCTCGGGGCTCGCGATCTGGATGCGGATCTGATCGAAGCTCTGGGGACCCTGGACCTGGCCGAAAATGTTCATCAACTCGTTCATGACCGTCTCCCGCTGGCAGCGCCGCGTTGTCGGTTAAGGGCAGTTCTCGCCGGAAGGGGCCTACATGGCTCCCGTTCCGGCGAGTTCAAGTCTTTGGGGCTCAGTACGACCGCTGGTTCAGCTCGACGTTCAAGCCAAGGGAGCGCAGTTCCTTGACCAGAACGTTGAAGGACTCAGGGATGCCCGCCTCGAAGTTGTCGTCGCCGCGGACGATCGCTTCGTAGACCTTGGTGCGGCCGGACACGTCGTCCGACTTGACCGTGAGCATTTCCTGCAGCGTGTAGGCGGCGCCGTACGCCTCAAGGGCCCACACCTCCATCTCACCAAAGCGCTGGCCGCCGAACTGGGCCTTGCCGCCGAGCGGCTGCTGGGTGACCAGCGAGTACGGGCCGATCGAGCGCGCGTGGATCTTGTCGTCCACGAGGTGATGCAGCTTCAGCATGTAGATGTAGCCGACGGTGACCTTGCGGTCGAAGGTCTCGCCGGTGCGGCCGTCGATCAACGTCACCTGGCCCGACCGGTCGAGACCGGCCATCTCCAGGTGGCGGCAGATGTCGTCCTCGCGGGCGCCGTCGAAGACGGGCGTTGCGAAGGGCACGCCCTTGCGCAGGTTGCCACCCAGCTCCAACAGCTCGCCTTCGGTCATGTCGGCGATCTGGTCGTTGTAGATCTTCTCGCCGTAGCTGTCCTTCAGCGTGATGCGCAGCTTCTCGATGCCCTGGGCCGGGTCGCCCTTGCCCTTGGTCGCGAGGCGGTACTGGTCGATGGCGCGGCCGATCTGCTTGCCCAGGCCCGCCGACGCCCAGCCCAGGTGCGTCTCCAGGATCTGGCCGATGTTCATGCGCGACGGCACGCCCAGCGGGTTCAGCACGAGGTCGACCGGCTGGCCGTCCTCCAGGTACGGCATGTCCTCCTGCGGCAGGATGCGGGACACCACACCCTTGTTGCCGTGGCGGCCGGCCATCTTGTCGCCCGGCTGCAGCTTGCGCTTCACCGCGACGAAGACCTTGACCATCTTCATCACGCCCGGCGGCAGCTCGTCGCCGCGCTGCAACTTCTCGACCTTGTTCTCGAAGCGGTTCTGCAGCGCCTGGATCGAGTCGTCGAAGACCTTGCCCAGGTTCTCGACCGTCTCCATCACCTGCTCATTGTCGATGGAGATCTGGCGCCACTGCCCCCGGGTCAGGTTGGCCAACTCGGCCTCGGTCAACACCGTGCCGGCCTTCATGCCCTTCGGGCCGGACTGCGCGGTCTGGCCGAGGATGACCTCCTTCAGGCGGGTGTAGAAGCTGCGCTCCAGGATCGCGCGCTCGTCGTCGCGGTCCTTGGCCAGCTTCT
>JAEVYS010000095.1 GCA_023392635.1 Actinomycetes bacterium
AAGACGCTGCTCGCCCGCGCCATCGCAGGCGAGGCGAACGTGCCGTTCTTCACCATCTCGGGCTCCGACTTCGTCGAGATGTTCGTCGGCGTCGGCGCGTCCCGCGTGCGCGACCTGTTCGAACAGGCCAAGGAAGCCGCTCCGGCGATCGTCTTCATCGACGAGATCGATGCCGTCGGACGGCACCGCGGGGCCGGCATGGGCGGTGGCCATGACGAGCGCGAGCAGACCCTGAACCAGCTCCTGGTCGAGATGGACGGCTTCGACGTGCACGGCGGCGTCGTGCTGATCGCCGCCACCAACCGTCCCGACGTCCTCGACCCGGCACTGCTGCGTCCTGGCCGCTTCGACCGCCAGATCCCCGTCGAGGCCCCGGACATGAAGGGACGCCTGCAGATCCTGCGGGTCCACGGCGCCAACAAGCCGATCGCTCCCGACGTCGACCTGGCCAGCGTCGCGAAGCGGACGCCGGGGTTCACCGGCGCCGACCTGGCCAATGTGCTGAACGAGGCCGCCCTGCTGACCGCCCGCATGAACCTGCGGTTCATCGGACGCCCCCAGCTGGACGAGGCCATCGATCGCGTGATCGGTGGCCCGCAGAAGCGCAGCCGGGTGATGAACGAGCGGGAGCTCCTGATCACCGCCTACCACGAGGGTGGCCACGCGCTGGTCGCCGCCGCGATGCCGGGCACCGACCCGGTGCAGAAGGTGACGATCCTGCCGCGCGGGCGGGCGCTCGGCTACACCATGGTGATGCCCGACGACGACAAGTATTCCCAGACCCGTGGTGAGCTGCTCGACCAGCTGGCGTACATGATGGGCGGCCGGGCTGCGGAGGAGCTCGTCTTCCACGACCCGACCACTGGCGCGGGCAACGACATCGAGAAGGCGACGAAGGTCGCCCGGGCGATGGTCACCGAGTACGGCATGAGCGAGCGGATCGGTGCGATCCAGCTCGGCTCGGGCGACCACGAGCCGTTCGTGGGCATGAGCTACGGCGGCGGGCAGTCCCGCACGTACTCCGAGGAGGTGGCCGCGCAGGTGGATGCCGAGGTGTCCAAGCTGCTCTCCAACGCCCACCAGGAGGCGTTCGACGTCCTCGAGACGAACCGTGAGGTGCTCGACGAGCTGGTGCGCCAGCTGTTCGAGAAGGAGACGCTGGACAAGGAGCAGGTGGCGAAGATCTTCGAGCCGCTGAAGCGGTGGCCCAAGCGCCCGGCCTGGACCGGCTCCGACACCCGCAAGCCGAGCTCCATCCCGCCCGTCGACCCGCCCGAGAAGGTGCTGCCGCCCGATCCCGGTCCTGTCCCGGTGCCGGCCGGGGGTCCCGAGCAGCAGCTGCCACCCGGCTTCGCGCAGGGCCCGTACGGCGCGCCGCCCACCGACGGCCAGCCCCCCTACGGGCAGGGACAGCCGCCGTACGTTCCCGGCCAGCCCCCGTACGGACACGGCTATCCGCAGCAGCCGTACCCGCCGCAGACCTATGGGCAGCCGCCCTACCCGCAGCCCTACGGCCAGCCGCCGTTCACCGGCGGGAGCAACGGCCAGCCGACGTCCGGGCACCCGTTCGCACCGCCGGCCCCGTCCCCGGCGGGAGAGGCGCCGGGCCCGGAGGACGCGGGCCGGCCGACGCCGGGGGCCTGAGGTGGCTGTCGACCTGGAACGGGTGGCTGCTGCCGTCCGCGAGATCCTGATCGCCGTCGGCGAGGATCCCGATCGCGAGGGCCTGCATGACACCCCGATGCGGGTGGCGAAGGCGTACGGCGAGATGTTCAGCGGCATGGACACCGATCCGGCCGAGGTGCTCGCCACCACGTTCGACCTCGGTCACGACGAGATGGTGCTCGTGCGTGACATCGAGGTGTGGAGCACCTGCGAGCACCACCTGCTGCCCTTCACCGGGGTCGCCCACGTCGCCTACATCCCGTCCAAGGGGAAGATCACCGGCCTGAGCAAGCTCGCGCGGCTGGTCGACGCCTACGCCAAGCGGCCCCAGGTGCAGGAACGGCTCACCTCGGAGGTCGCGGACGCGCTGGTGACGCACCTCCAGGCGCAGGGTGTGATGGTGGTCATCGAGTGCGAGCACCTCTGCATGACCATGCGCGGTGTCCGCAAGCCCGGGGCCAAGACGGTGACCAGCGCGGTCCGCGGGGTGATGGCGCATCCGGCCACCCGCGCGGAGGCCATGAGCCTGATCATCGGCTGAGCCGCCCGCTCGGCGGACGCCACCTCCCGGTCGTACGCCTCCACGCCCGCCCCATCGTCGGGCGCGGCTGTGGCGCTCGGCCCGGACCGGGGGTGGTTAGGCTGTCGCGGTGAGGTCGCTCCCGCAGCCCGGACGCACGCTGGTGATGGGCGTGCTCAACGTGACGCCGGACTCGTTCTCCGACGGCGGGGAGTTCCTCGCCCTTGAGGCAGCCGTCGAGCACGGGTTGGCGCTGGCCGCCGACGGTGCCGACCTCGTCGACGTCGGCGGGGAGTCCACCCGGCCGGGCGCGGCGCGCGCCGAGACACGCACCGAACTCGCGCGGGTGGTTCCGGTGGTCGAGCGGCTCGCCGCGGCCGGCGTGGCGGTCTCGGTCGACACCATGCGCGCCGACGTCGCCGCCGCGTCCGTCGAAGCCGGAGCCGTCCTGATCAACGATGTCTCCGGTGGGCTCGCCGATCCGGCGATGCTGTCGACGGTCGCCGAACTCCGCGTCGACTACGTGGCGATGCACTGGCGCGGGCACTCCGACCGGATGGTCGACCTCGCCCACTACGACGACGTCGTCGCCGATGTCCGTGCCGAGCTCTCCTCCCGACTGGACGCCGCGCTGGAGGCCGGCATCGCCCGCGAGCGGATCATCCTGGATCCCGGCCTCGGCTTCGCGAAGACCGCCGAGCACAACTGGCTGCTGCTCAGCCACCTCGACGTTCTCGCCGCCCTCGGCCGGCCACTGCTGGTCGGGGCCTCACGCAAGCGCTTCCTCGGCCAGCTGCTCGCCGACGAGAGCGGGCCGCGGCCGGTGCGCGACCGGGAGGACGCGGGTGTGGCGCTCACCGCGCTGCTGGCCCGGGCGGGGGTGTGGGGCGTCCGCACGCACACGGTCCGGCCGCACCTCGACGCCATCCGGGTGGCCGCACGCATGGCGCGTCCTGCGGCGCCGCAGGGCTCCGTCGACCGGTAGGGTCGGCGCAGGAGGTGGCAGCCATGGATCGTCCTGACCGGATCACGCTCACCGGCATCCAGGTGAACGCGACGCACGGCGTCTACGCCTCGGAGAAGCTGGCACCCCAGCTGTTCGTCGTCGACGTCACCTGCAGCCTCCGCCTGCGCTCCCAGGCCGACGACCTCGCCACCACTGTTGACTACTCGGCTCTCGCCCAGCAGGTGGCGGACGTGGTGTCTGCGGGCTCGGTCGACCTCATCGAGACCCTCGCCGAACGGGTCGCCGACGCCTGCCTCGCCCACCCGCTGGTGACGGCCGTCGACGTGACGGTGCACAAGCCGCAGGCACCGCTGCCGGTCCCGGTGGCCGACGTGTCCGTGACCATCACCAGGAGGAACGCCCAGTGACCTACCTCGACGTGGACACCCTGTCCGGCATGGCGCCGCTGCGCGTCGCCGTGTTCTCCCTGGGGTCGAACCTCGGCGACCGGCTCGACTACCTGCAGGGCGCCGCCCAGGCGTTGCGGGCCACGCCGGGACTGAAGATCACGGGCATCTCCTCGGTGTACGAGACCACGCCGGTCGGGCTCGTCGAGCAGCCCGACTTCCTGAACATCGTCGTGGTCACGGAGTCGACGCTCGCGTCCATGGTGATGCTGGAGCGTGCCCTGGCGATCGAGGACGCGTTCTCGCGCGTCCGGCTCGTGCCGGGCGGGCCGCGCACCGTCGACGTCGACCTGATCGCCGTGGGCGACCGGGTCCTGAACGGGGAGAGCCTGACCCTGCCGCACCCCCGTGCACACGAGCGGGCCTTCGTGCTGCTGCCCTGGTCGGAGGTCGAACCGGACGCCGAACTGGTCGGCCACGGACGGGTCGCCGACCTGCTGTCCGGACTGGACACCTCCGGCGTGCGCCGGCGCGACGACCTCAAGGTGGAGTGATGCCGGAGCCTTCGGCGCCGCCCGGCACGGTCACCCCGACCGGCTGGCAGGCGGTCGGTGTCGCGGTGGTCGTGGGAGCCGGGCTCGGCTGGGCGCTGTTCACCGCCCTGGACAAGTTCGGTGTCGAACTGCCGCGCTTCCCGCTGGCGGTGACCCTGGCGATCGCCGTCCTCGCCGCGCTGGTCGGAGCCCAGGCCGTCGTCACCCACCGCACCATCCAGGTCCGGCGCGAGAGCGTTCCACCCGGCCGCGCCGTCACCCTGCTGGTCCTCGGCAAGACGTGCCTGCTCGCCGGCGCCGGGCTGGCCGGTGGCTACGCCGCGGTCGCCGCCTTCTTCTGGACGCGCCAGGAAGCCAGCACCCCGCGCGAGCTCGTGCTCAGTTCGGTGGTCGCCGTGGTGGCCAGTGCAGCGCTCGCCGCAGCCGGCGCCTTTCTCGAGCGGTCATGCCGAATTCCCGGTCCCCCGGACGAGGACGCCACGCCGCCCGACATTCCGGGAAGTGCTGATACCCCTAGCTAGACTCCGGTCCGTGAATACCGCCGTCGCTCCGAGAAAAGCGAATCCTTCCCCGCTGCGCCGTTACGCGTGGCTCTCGTTGCTCGGGTCGGCCGTCGTCGCTGTTGCCGCTGCTTTCGGTGGGGTCTGGTTGGCCCGCTCGGGGATCGCGGTGGCAGTCGGCGGAGGCCTGGTCGCCTGCCTCTTCGCGTGGCGCGAAGTGCGGGTGACCCGAACCACGATGCTGGCTCAGCAGTCCGCCGACTCCCGGCGGGCCGGGGAGAAGCTGCACGCCGAACGGCTGCAGCACGTGCGCCTGCTCCAGGTGCTCCAGGCCCGTAACGGTGACTTGCGCAGCAAGCTGAACATGTCGCGGGCCGACGCTGCCCGGCTGGCCCAGGAAGCGGCACAGCTGCGCGGCGACAAGGCTGCGTTGCAGGTCCAGCTCGCCGAGCACCAGGCCGCGGCCGAGGCCGAGGTGCTGGCCCTTCCGCGCCGGGTCTCCGGACGCGGGGACGCGGTCGACCTCTGGGACGGCGACGGTGCTCCCACCGTGGTCGAGCTCCAGGCCCTCGCCAACCCGCCGGTGTTCGTCGACGACCACCGGCAGCACGCCTGAGCGGTTGCGCCCGTTCGTTCTCCCTCGCCGGTGCAATAGTGCTTATGCGCGGGCGAGGTCGCATGCCCGGATTCCACGGCTGCCGGAATAGCGAGGTGGCCACAGCGTAATCGTGTGCGCGCACCACGCGTTGCGCCTGTGGCGCGTTGTGAACTTCCCACGTTTGCCCGGGAGAAAATACCGGGCATTACGCTGTCCTCTTCTGCTGAAAGTTGCGGCAGGTATATGCTGGCCTCGCTATTGGGGAGCCAATACCAAGTCGCGCTGCGACGACTTCATTGAAAGGACCAGCATGGCCAAGCGAGTTCAGGTCATCCACACTGACGACATCGACGGCAGCGAAGCTGCCGAGACCATCGCGTTCGCGCTCGACGGAATCAACTACTCGATCGACCTGTCCGCCGACAACGCGAAGAAGTTGCGGGACGCCTTTGCGCCCTACATCGCCGCCGGTGAGCGTGACCGGAATAGCGCTGCCCGCCGCAGCTCCAGCCGCCGAAAGGCGGCCGGAACGTCCGCGACCGATATTCGCGCGTGGGCCGCGGCACAGGGCATGCAGGTCTCGGCCCGCGGCCGCGTTTCGGCCGAGGTGCGCGAGGCGTACGAGCGCGCGCACAGCTGATCGGGAAGGATTTCGCAGCAACCCGCCCCTCGCCCCCGGCTCGGAATTCGAGCCGGGGGCGAGCTGTTTCCCGGCGCGGGGGTCGGTCGCGGCGACGTCCGATTGAGCCGGGGGCGAACACCGGAAGGGCTGGCAGGGAGGCGGCGTTGACTAAGCTGAAGAGGCGAGCGGGGCGGATCGGAGTGATTCCACCAGCGCGCAGCCGCCAGGAGTAAGGAGTCCCACGCATGTTCGATCGGTTCACCGACCGCGCCAGGCGAGTGATCGTGCTCGCCCAGGACGAGGCGCGCATGCTCAACCACAACTACATCGGTACCGAGCACCTCCTGCTCGGCCTCATCCACGAAGGTGAGGGCGTGGCTGCCAAGGCTCTGGAGTCGATGGGCATCTCTCTCGAGGCCGTCCGCGAGCAGGTGGAGGAGATCATCGGGCAGGGCCAGCAGGCCCCGACCGGGCACATTCCGTTCACGCCGCGCGCGAAGAAGGTGCTCGAGTTCTCGATGCGCGAGGCACTGCAGATCAACCACCCCTACATCGGCACCGAGCACATCCTGCTCGGCCTGATCCGTGAGGGCGAGGGTGTTGCCGCGCAGGTCCTGATCAAGCTCGGCGCAGACCTGAACCGCGTCCGCAACCAGGTCCTCCAGCTGCTCTCCGGCTACCAGGGCAAGGAGGCCGCCACGGCCGGCGCGCCCGAGACGGGGCAGTCCGCGGCCGCAGCGACGATCCTCGACCAGTTTGGCCGCAACCTCACCCAGGCTGCGCGCGAGAACAAGCTCGACCCGGTGATCGGGCGCGAGAAGGAGATCGAACGGGTCATGACGGTGCTGTCGCGCCGGACGAAGAACAACCCGGTCCTGATCGGCGAGCCGGGTGTGGGCAAGACCGCCGTGGTCGAGGGCCTGAGCCAGGCGATCGTTCGCGGCGACGTGCCCGAGACCCTGCGGGACAAGCAGATCTACACCCTCGACCTCGGTGCCCTCGTGGCCGGCTCGCGTTACCGCGGCGACTTCGAGGAGCGCCTGAAGAAGGTCCTCAAGGAGATCAAGACCCGTGGCGACGTGGTCTTGTTCATCGACGAGATCCACACCCTGGTCGGTGCGGGGGCCGCAGAGGGCGCCATCGACGCTGCGTCCATCCTGAAGCCCATGCTGGCCCGCGGCGAGCTGCAGACCATCGGCGCGACCACCCTCGACGAGTACCGCAAGTACATCGAGAAGGACGCGGCGCTGGAGCGCCGGTTCCAGCCGATCCAGGTGGCCGAGCCGTCGATCGCGCTGACCATCGACATCCTGCGGGGCCTGCGCGACCGCTACGAGGCGCACCACCGCATCACGATCACCGACGGCGCGCTGACCGCCGCCGCCCAGATGGCCGACCGGTACATCTCCGACCGCTTCCTGCCCGACAAGGCGATCGACCTGATCGACGAAGCGGGTGCCCGGCTGCGGATCCGTCGCATGACGGCGCCGCCGGACCTGCGCGAGTTCGACGAGCGCATCGCCGCCGTCCGGCTGCAGAAGGAGGCTGCGATCGACGCGCAGGACTTCGAACTCGCCGCACGGCTGCGTGATGACGAGCGCAAGCTCACCATCGCCCGCGGGGAGAAGGAGGAGGCCTGGAAGCTGGGCGACTCCGATGTGCCCGCGGAGGTGGACGAGGAGGCGATCGCCGAGGTGCTGTCCAGCTCCACCGGCATTCCGGTCTTCAAGCTCACCGAGGAGGAGTCTTCCCGGTTGATGAAGATGGAGGAGGAGATCGGCAAGCGCTACATCGGCCAGTACGACGCGGTCAAGGCGCTGTCCCGCTCGATCCGTCGTACCCGCGCGGGGCTCAAGGACCCGAAGCGCCCGAGTGGCTCGTTCATTTTCGCCGGACCCTCCGGCGTCGGCAAGACCGAACTCACCAAGGCGCTCACGGAGTTCCTGTTCGGCGACGAGAACGCGCTGATCACGCTCGATATGAGTGAGTACTCCGAGAAGCACACCGCGTCGCGGATGTTCGGCTCGCCGCCCGGATATGTCGGCTACGAAGAGGGTGGGCAGCTCACCGAGAAGGTGCGCCGCAAGCCGTTCAGCGTGGTGTTGTTCGACGAGATCGAAAAGGCGCACCCCGACATCTTCAACTCGCTGTTGCAGATCCTCGACGAGGGCCGGCTGACCGATGCCCAGGGTCGGGTGGTGGACTTCAAGAACACCGTGATCGTGATGACCACCAACCTGGGTACCCGTGACATTTCGAAGTCGGTCAACCTCGGCTTCAGCCAGGGCACCGATGAGGCGGGCAGCTACGAAAAGATGAAGGCCAAGGTGTCGGACGAGCTGAAGCAGCACTTCCGTCCGGAATTCCTGAACCGCGTGGACGAGATTGTGGTGTTCCACCAGCTCACCAACGCCGACATCGAGCACATCGTCGACCTGATGGTGTCGCAGATCGAGGTGCGGCTGCGTGACCGCGACATGGGCATCGAGCTCACGCCTGCGGCCAAGGCGCTGATCGCCAAGCGCGGCTTCGATCCGGTCCTGGGCGCCCGTCCGTTGCGCCGGGCGATCCAGCGCGACATCGAGGACATGCTCGCCGAGAAGATCCTGTTCGGCGAGGTGCACTCCGGCGAGATCGTCGTGGTCGATGTGGCCGAGGAGGGTTCGGAGTACCCGTTCACCTTCAAGGGCGTGGCCAAGTCCCCGCTCCCGGACACCGCTGACCTCGCCCAGTGAACTAGGCGAACCGGCACCGAGGAGGGCCCCACCGCACCGGTCGGGCCCACCACGCACGCCGGGGCGGGGG
>JAEVYS010000099.1 GCA_023392635.1 Actinomycetes bacterium
CCGGTCCGTGGTGCGTCTGGCTGCCGCACCTGTAACCGTCCCCGGTGCGCCACGTTCAGAGGGGCAGGAGCTTGAAGATCGGGCCGGGGATGTGCTTGAGCGCGATCATCACGAAGCGGAACGGCGCGGGCACCCAGATCAGCTTCTCGCCCCTGCGGGCGGCGTCCACAACCTGGGCAGCGAGCTGGTCGGCGTCGACCGTGAGGGGTGCCTCCTTGATGTGCGCGGACATCCGCGTCCGCACCTGCCCCGGGCGCACGACGAGCACCTTCGGCCCGAACGGTGCGAGCGCATCGCCGAGCAGGCGGTAGAAGCCGTCCAGACCGGCCTTGGTCGAGCCGTAGACGAAGTTCGCCCGCCGCACCAGCTCGCCGGCGACCGTCGACATCGCGATGATCTGGCCGTAGCCCTGCGCCTTCATCTTCTGGCCGAGCAGGACGCCGACGCTCACCGCTCCGGTGTAGTTCACCTGCGCGATGGTCACCGCCGCGGCCTGGTCCTGCCACAGCTGCTCGGCGTCCCCGAGCAGGCCGAACGCCACGATGGCGACGTCGATGTCGGCGATCCGCCACGCCGCGTCGATCACGGCGGGGTGGGTGTCGAAGGCGGTCGCGTCGAACTCGAGCACCTCCACGGCGGATGCACCCCTGGCCTTCAGGTCGGCCACCGTCGCGTCGGCCAGCTCGTCGCCGGGCTGGACGCCGAGCACCACCCGGAGCGGCTGCTTGGACAGGTACTCGGCAACGATGGCCAGCCCGATCTCCGACGTGCCGCCCAGCAGCAGCACGGTCTGGGGGTTGCCGGTCGCGTCGATCATGTGTGGTTCTCCTCTGCAGTCCCGGGCAGGGCCCGGGAGGACGGTGCGGTGGTGCGGACGGTCAGGCGAGTTCGAGGCGGCGGGCGAGGTCGGACACGAAGACGCCGTGCGGGTCGATGCGGCGTCGGGTGGCGATCCAGGAGTCGAGCTCGGGGTACATCGCGTGGAAGGTCTCGGCGGTCGTGCGGGAGTCCTTGGCCGTGTACAGCCGTCCGCCGAACTCGAGGACGCGGGCGTCCAGGCCGTGCAGGAACTCGTGCAGCCCCGCCTTGATCGGGAAGTCGACGCACACGTTCCAGCCGGCCATCGGGTAGCTCAGCGGCGCGCGGTTGCCGGGCCCGAACAGCTTGAACACATTGAGGAAGGAGTAGTGGCCGGACGCCTGGATGTCACGGATGAGCTGCGTGAACTCACCGACAGCCGCCGGTGGCACGACGAACTGGTACTGCAGGAACCCGTGCGACCCGTAGGCCCGGTTCCACTCGCCGAACATGTCGAGCGGGTGGTAGAACCCGGTCAGGCTCTGGATCTTCCCGGTGTAGTTGCCGCTCTTCGCGTACCACAGGGAGCCGAGCACTCCGAACGTCAGCTTGTTGGCCAGGCCGTTGGGGAACACGTCGGGCAGGTCGAACAGCGGCTTGGCGTTGAACGCGAGCGGGTCGGCGGCCAGCCTCGGCGCCTTCTCGCGCAGCTGGTCGAGGGTGGCGAGCGAGCCGCGCGACAGGGCTGCCCGTCCCAGCTTCGGCTCGGGCGAGATCGCGTCGAACCAGGCGCTGGAGTAGTCGTAGTTCGCCTCGGAGCCGTCGGAATGGACGGCGATCGTCTCGTCCAGGTTGTGCGTCACGACGCCGTCGGCGATGAAGTAGGCGGTCTCCGTGCGGGTCATGGTGAGCACCACCCGCAGGATGATGCCAGTCAGTCCGACGCCCCCGACGGTCGCCCAGAACAGGCTGGCGTCCGGGTCGTCGGGGCTGCCGGACGGGGTGAGGGTGAGGATGCGCCCGTCGGCCACGAGCAGCTGCAAAGAGGCGACGTGGTTGCCGAACGAACCGGCGCTGTGGTGGTTCTTGCCGTGGACGTCGCAGCCGATCGCCCCGCCGACGGTGACCTGGCGCGTGCCGGGCAGGACGGGCACCCACAGGCCGTACGGCAGCGCGGCCCGCATCAGCTCGTCGAGGCTCACTCCGGCGTCCACGTCGACCGTCGCGGCGTCCGGGTCGATGGCGTGGATGCGGTTGAGGGCGGTCATGTCCACGACGATGCCGCCGGCGTTCTGCGCCACGTCGCCGTACGAGCGCCCGAGCCCGCGGGCCACGATGCCGCGGCGCAGGTGGGACGGGGAGTCGGCGTTGTGGCCGGCGACGGCAGCGACGGCGGCGGCGATCACTTCCGGGTCGGGTGTCGACAGCAGCTGCGAGGTGGTCGCGGCGGTCCGTCCCCAGCCGGCGAGACTGGCGGAGACGGTGGGCAGGTCCGGGGTCTGGGTGGCGCTCATCGACGCTCAGACTACTCGGGTCGCACCTCCCCGATGACCGCTCCGGCCGGGTCTACGATCGTCCGCGATGAACCCGCACCAGCCCGCGGACCGGCTCCCGTGAGGGCACCGGCGTCCGATCCGGTTGACCGCACCCGCTTCCCGGTGCAGCGGTGGGCGCTGACCGAGGTGCGTCACGACCTCGCCGCCCTCGGGCAGCGGGAGACGGTGTTCACCGTTGCCAACGGCTTCCTGGGCCTGCGCGGGAACAACGAGGAGGGCGGCACGGAGGAGTACGCCCACGGCACGTTCGTCAACGGCTTCCACGAGACCTGGGACATCAGGCACGCCGAGGACGCCCCCGGTTTCGCCAGGGTGGGGCAGACCATCGTGAACGTCCCGGACGCGAAGACGATCCTGCTGTCGGTGGACGGGCAGGCCCTGCGCCTCGCCGACGCACGCCTGGAGGCGTTCTCGCGCACCATCGACTTCCGTGAGGGCATCCTCCGACGCGATGTGCTCTGGCTGACCGACTCGGGGCGTCGGGTATCGATCCGCTCGACCCGGATGGTGTCGTTCACGCGCCGCAACCTCGCCCTGATGACCTTCGAGGTGACGCTGCTGGACGGGGACGCCGAGGTGGTGATCGCCTCTGACGTCCGCAACCGCCAGGACGCCGTGCCGGAGGGCACGGCAACGGTCGTCGGCTTCGACCCGCGCCGTTCCGCGCAGTTCGAGAACCGGGTGCTGCTCTCCCAGCTCGCCCGCGAGGAGCAGGGACGCATCGCCCTGGGCTACCGCGCTGCACATTCGGGCCTGGGCCTCGCTGTCTGCGGCGACCACCACCTCTACACGGCCGACCCGGTGGCGATCGAGACCCGCATCACGGCCGATCTCGGCCGGCGGACCTATCGTGTCGCCGCGACCCAGTGGCAGCCGATGCTGCTGGTGAAGTGGGTGGCGTACCACGACGGCGCGGCCGACGTCGACGTGGAGGACCTCGTGGGGCTCGCCCGGCTGACGCTCGACGACGCACAGGAGGTCGGGCGCGAGGTGGTCGAGATCGAGCAGCGGGACTGGCTCGGCACGTACTGGGCCAACGCCGACGTGCAACTCGACGGCCAGCCGGAGCTGCAACAGGCCGTGCGCTGGTGCCTGTTCCAGCTGGCCCAGGCGGCTGGACGGGTCGATGGTGGCGGGATCGCGGCCAAGGGCGTCACCGGCTCCGGCTACCACGGGCACTACTTCTGGGACACCGAGGTCTACCTGGTGCCGTTCTTCACCCACACCAGTCCCGAGCTGGCCCGGCGCGCCCTGCGGTTCCGGATCGCCATGCTCGACGCCGCCCGCCAGCGTGCCCGCGAGCTCTCCCAGGCCGGCGCGCTGTTCCCGTGGCGCACGATCAACGGGCTCGAGGCGTCCGCCTACTACGCCGCGGGGACCGCGCAGTACCACATCGACGCCGATGTGGCATGGGCGATGTGCAAGTACGCCGACGTGTGCGACGACCCGGGTTTTCTGCTCGGCGAGGCATTGCCGGTGCTGGTGGAGACCGCCCGCTTGTGGGCCGACCTCGGCTTCTTCCGCGGCCCTGAACGCAGCTTCCACATCCACTCGGTCACCGGGCCCGACGAGTACAGCACCGTGGTGAACAACAACCTGTACACGAACCTGATGGCCAGGGCGAACCTCGAGCGGGCGGCGCAGGCCGTCCGATTCCTGCGGACGAGCGACCCGGACGCGTACGCACGGGCCAGCGCGGACCTCGGGCTCAGCGACCGGGAGGTCGCCTGCTGGGAGTCGGCGGCCGCAGCGATGACGATCCCGTTCGACGAACGCTTCGGGGTGCACGCCCAGGACGACGGCTTCCTCACCCGCGAGGTGTGGGACCTGGCCAACACCCCGAGCGAGAACACTCCCCTGCTGCTGCACTACCACCCGTTGGTGATCTACCGCTTCCAGGTGCTCAAGCAGGCGGACGCCATCCTCGCGCTGTTCCTGGCCGGCGACAGCTTCACCCCCGCCCAGAAGCGGGCGGACTTCGAGTACTACGACCCGATCACCACCGGTGACTCGACCCTGTCCGCGGTGGTGCAGTCGATCATCGCCGCGGAGGTCGGCTACCAGGACCGGGCGCTCGCCTCCTTCCTCGAGGGCATCTACGTCGACCTCGCCGACCTGCACCACAACACCGGCGACGGCGTACACATCGCCTCCGCCGGCGGAGTGTGGAACGCGCTGGTCTACGGGTTCGGCGGCCTCCGGGACCACCAGGGGCGGATCAGCCTCGACCCCCGGCTGCCGCAGGGCTGGAGCGCGCTGCGGTTCGGGTTCGTCCTGTGCGGCTCGCGGGTGCGGGCGGAGCTGACCGCGTCCGAGCTGCTCCTGACACTGCAGGACGGGCCGGGCGGCACGCTCACGGTCCGGGGCACCGAGGTGGCGCTCGACCACAACGGGCCGGTGCGCGTCGCGCTCGACGGCCAGGGTCCCCGGCTCGCGACGATCACCGGCAGCGTCCCGCTCATCCACGGCCGTCCGGCGAGCCCGGACGAGCTGACGGTCGGACTGCCCACTAGCCCGGGTTGAACTGCCCCCACTCGGCGTCCTCGGCGGGCTCACTGCGGCGGGTCGTCGCGCGCTCGAGAGCCTGCCGAGCCTCGGCCAGCTCTGCCTCGAGCTGCTCGACACGGGCCTGAAGATCCTCGACGGTGTCGTCGGTCATGGCCACCTCCTGCAGCGATCGGCTCCTGCCCGCCACGCTGCACCGAGCGGCGCCCGGGGGTCAATCAGCAGGATTGACGCCGGTTTCCTCCGTCCCCCGCAGAAGATCCCGGTGACGCCCGGGACGGCGGTGCCCGTCTGACGCGAGCGTCAGGCGCCGGCGCCCTCACCCCAGAAGACGCGGTCCATCACCTGTCGCGCGAGGCGGGTGCGGCGGCGGTAGTCCTCGACCATGAGCGAGGACTCCCCCTTGGCGTAGCCGAGCACCTGCGCGACGGCGGAGACCTCCCGCACGTCGGTCGGCAGGCTGTCCCCGGCACGGCCGCGCAGCAGCATGATCGCGTTGCGGATCCGGCTCGCCAGCAGCCAGGCCGCGCGCAGCGCCGCCGCGTCCGGCCCGTCAAGGAGACCCGCGACCACGGTGGCGTCGAGCGCCTCGAGCGTGCCGGTGGTGCGCAGGCTGGGCGTGCCGGCGGCATGGTGCAGCTGGAGCAGCTGCACCACCCACTCCACGTCGGACAGGCCGCCGCGACCCAGCTTGACGTGCCGGGAGGGGTCGCCACCGCGCGGCAGCCGCTCCGCCTCCATGCGGGCCTTGAGCTTGCGGATCTCGTGCACCTGGGCGTGGGTGAGCCCGCCGGTCGGGTAGCGGATGCGGTCGATCGTCGCGAGGAGCTGCGCACCGAGGTCCCGGTCGCCCGCGCCGACGGACGCCCGCAGCAGCGCCTGCGCCTCCCACGTGGAGGACCACCGCTCGTAGTACGTGCGGTACGACGCGAGGCTGCGCACCATCGCCCCACCCTTGCCCTCGGGACGCAGGTCGATGTCGACCTCCAGCGCCGGGTCGGGGCCGGGCCTGGCCAGCAGGGCGCGCAGTCGGCTCACCACGGTGGTGGCGGCAGACGTCGCGTCCGGGTCGTCGCTGTCCGCCACCACGAACATGGCGTCCGCGTCGGAGGCGTACGACAGCTCGCGTCCGCCCCAGCGCCCCATCGCGATCACGGCGATCGGCGGCACGTCCACGCCACGGGAGGCCACCTCGAGGGCCGCGTCGAGGGTGGCGCCGGCCAGGTCGGACAAGGCGGCCCCCAGGGCCGGGATGTCGAGTTCGCCGAGCAGGTCGGCCATCGCGAGCCGCAGCAACTCGTTGCGCCGGGTCGCACGGACGGCGGCGATGGCGGCGTCGGGTGACCCGTGCCGGCGGGCCGCGGTGAGCATCTCGCCGAGCACCTCCTCCGCCGGGCGGGGGGTCAGTCCCTCCGGGTCACCGAGGAGCGCGGCGCTCTGGGGCGCCTTCAGCAGCAGGTCCACCGCGTAGCGGGACGACGCGAGGATTCGCGCGAGGTGCTCGGCCATCGCGTCACCGTCCCGCAGGGCGCGGAGGTACCACGGTGTACTACCGAGCTCCTCCGACACACGGCGGAAGGCGAGCAGCCCGTGGTCGGGGTTGGGACCGGCGGTGAACCACGTCAGCATGGCCGGCAGGAGCTGCCGCTGGATCTCCGCCTGGCGCGACATGCCATGACTGAGGGCCTCGATGTGGCGCAGGGCAGCCTTCGGGTCGCCGTAGCCGAGCGCCTTCAGCCGGGTCTCGGCGGCCTCGGGGGTGAGGCGCACCTCCGCGGACGGGATGCGCGCCACCGTCTCCAGCAGCGGCGAGTAGAACAACCTCTGGTGCAGCGTGAGCACCCGGCGCGTGGTGGAGCGCCACAGGTGCATCAGCTCCTTGGGATGCGGTAGCCCGATGGCGCGCGCCAGCCACCGCTGGTTCTCCTCGTCCTCCGGCATCAGGTGGGTGCGCCGCAGCCGGTAGAGCTGGATCCGGTGCTCGAGGAGCCGCTGCAGCCGGTAGGCGGTGCCCAGGTCGAAGCCGTCGTGGCGCCCCACGTAGCCGTGGTCGACGAGGGCGGCGAGCGCCTCGAACGTGCCGCGCAGCCGCAGGCGCTCGTCGGCGCGCCCGTGCACCAGCTGCAACAGCTGCACGCTGAACTCGACGTCACGCAGTCCGCCGGCGCCCAGCTTGATCTCGGTGGTCGCCTCTCGCGCCGGGAGCAGGGCGATCACCCGGCGACGCATCGCCTGCACCTCGCCGACGAACTGGTCGTTGTCGGCCACCCGCCAGACCTTCGGCCACACCATGTCAACGAACTCCTGGGCGAGCGCGAGGTCACCGGCCATGGGCCGCGCCTTCAGCATCGCCTGGAACTCCCAGTTCTTCGCCCACTTCTCGTAGTAGGCCCGGTGTGAGGCGAGCGTGCGCACCAGGGGGCCCGCCTTTCCCTCCGGGCGCAGCGCGGCGTCGATCTGCCAGATCGTCCCCGCCGCGGTGTGCGCCGAGCAGACCCTGGTGAGCGCGCCCGCCAGCCGGGTGGCGATGGTGACCGCGTCACCGGCGCTGCACGCCGGCTCCCCGTCCGTACCGGGGGCGGGTTCGGCCAGGTACAGGACATCGACGTCGCTGACGTAGTTGAGCTCCCCCGCGCCGGTCTTGCCGAGCGCGACGATGCCGATGCGGCACTTCTCCCACCCCGGCACCTCGCCGCGGGCCAACGCCAGCGCGGCTTCCACCGTGGCGTCGGCGAGGTCGGCGAGCTCGGCCGCGACGTCGGGCAGCTCCGCCAGCGGGTCAGCCACGGTGAGGTCGCGGGCGGCGAGCCGCAGCAATTCGCGGCGGTACGCGCGGCGAAGGTCGTCGGACCGTCCCGCGTCGGCCACCGGGACGCTGCTCGAGGGGTCCGCGCCGATCGCGGCCAGCAGCGCGGCACGCAGGTCGGCGAGGGGGCGCCGGCTCACGTCGCCGGCGACGGCGGAAGCGTCCTCGGGATGCGTGCCCAGGTGCTGGTTGAGGGCGAGGCTCGCGCCGAGCACCGCGATCAGCCGGCGCGCGAACTCCGGGTCGGTGCCCAGTTCGTCGATCAGCCCGGGACGCGCGTGCGCCAGCCGGTTGAAGCCGGCGAGGGCGAGATCGGGATCCGCGGTGCGGGGCAGCTCGCTCAGCGCGAGTTCGATCCCCTGCGCGGTACCGAGGCTGCGCCACGACTCGACGACGGCCGCGGCTGCGGTCGCGTCCGCGAAACCCAGCCTGGCGAGCCGGCCGGGCTGGCTGTCGATGCGACTCACCTTGGCGATGCTAGCGTCTGGCGCGTGGCCCGAACCGTGTCCGCTGCCGAAGTGGCAGAGCTGCGGGCGACCGCGGCCGCACTGGCGACCGATCCCGCCGCACCCCTGCCGCGGGCACAGCTCGCCGCCGCCAGCCGGACGGTCTGCGCGCTGCTCGGGGCCCGCTTTCCCGGCGGCACCGTCGAGCTGCGCGTCCCGCCGTTCGCGGCGGTCCAGCTCGGCATCGGGGAACGGGGCCGCCACACCCGGGGCACGCCGCCGAACGTGGTCCAGACCGAGGCGGCGACGGTCATCCGGCTGGCCGGTGGCAGCCTCACCTGGGACGAGGCGGTCGCCGCCCACGCGGTGCGCGCGTCCGGCATTCGTAGCGATCTGGCCGACGTGTGGCCGCTCCCCGAACTAGCCTGAGGGCAGCACTCACCACCAGGAGCACCCCATGAGCCCAGTCCAGGGCGGCGGAGCCTTCGGCCAGGACGTCAGCCTGGGCCCGATCATCGAGAAGATGCGCCACGACAACGACTTCTCCGACGAGGTGCACGACCCGTCCGAGGACGAGCCGCACATCGTCGGCATCCCCAAGAAGTTCCAGCACGCCGGGGACCCTTCAGCGGATCCAGAACCACCCCACAGCTGAACCACAGGTTCGCGAGGCATCGGTCACAGAGAGCGGTCATAGCGTCTGAAACGTTGAATGCGCGCTAAGGAGACCGCACCCGATGACCACCGATGAAACGGGCTTCCCCGTGGACAGCCCGGACACCCCCACGAAGCCGGATCGGCGATTGACCTGGAAGCGGTGGGTGGCCATCGGGGTGGCCGCCGTCGTCGTCCTCGCCGGGGCCGGAGTGGGCGCCTTCCTGTTGCTGCGCCCCTCGTCGAACCCCCCGACCACCTTCACCAGGGACGTCCAGGCGACGAAGGGAACCCGGACGCAGACCGTGACGTTCGACGGCACCCTCAGCCCGAGCAAGGAGTCGGACGTCAACTACGGCGTCTCCGGCACGGTGACCAAGGTCTACGTGAAGGCCGGCGACAAGGTCTCGAAGAACCAGAAGCTGGCGCGCATCGACGACTCAGACCTTCAGAACGCCGTCGCTCTGGCCGAGGCCAACCTGACCACGGCGCGGGCCAACTACACCGAGGTCGTCGACAACGATGGCAGCAGCGCGGCGATCACGTCCGCCGGCGCGCAGGTCCGCTCGGCGAAGGCCGCCCTCACCAGCGCCCAGGAGGACCTCACGCACGCCGTGCTCCGCTCGCCGATCACCGGGACGGTCGCGAGCGTCGGCCTCGAGGTGGGCGACACGGTCGGCTCCTCGAACTCCGGCACCGGCAGCTCCTCGGGCTCGTCCACCTCGGCCCAGGTCGTGATCATCGCCACCTCGAAATGGAAGGTCGAGGGCACGGTCGGCGCGTCCGACCTGTCCAGCGTCAAGGCCGGCCAGTCGGTCAGCGTCACGACCGACGCCGGCACCGACGCCCTGAAGGGCACCGTCGCCTCGGTCGGCATCATGTCCACGTCCACCAGCAGTGACGGCGCCGCGGCCTTCCCGGTCGAGGTGACCATCTCGGGCACGCACACGAACCTGTTCTCCGGCACCACCGCGACCGCAGTGATCACCACCGGCAGCTACGCCGACGTCGTGACCGTGCCGACGGCGGCGATCACCACGTCCGACGGCAAGACCGTCGTGACCAAGGTGACCAACAACCAAGCCAGCACCGTCGAGGTGACGGTCGGCAAGGTGTTCGGCTCCGCCACCGAGGTCACGAGCGGGATCTCGGAGGGCGATACCGTCCGGATCACGATCACGCGACCCACGGGCACGTCCACGTCGTCCACCAACGGCGGGATCAGCTTCGGCGGCGGCGGCTTGGGCGGCGGCTTCGGCGGCGGCGCCCCGCCGGCCGGCGCGCCGGGTGGCACGGGCAACGGCGGCAACCGATGACCTCACAGCTGAAGATGACCGGCGTGCGCAAGACTTACGCCACCGGGGCGGTGAAGGTCGAGGCGCTGCGCGGGATCGACCTCGCGGTCGACGAAGGCGAGTACCTCGCGATCATGGGCCCCTCGGGCTCGGGCAAGTCGACCCTGATGCACATCATCGGCTGCCTCGACGTGCCCACCGCCGGCACCTACGAGCTCGACGGCACCGACGTCAGCGCCATGAGCGAGAAGCAGCTCGCCGACGTGCGCAACGCCAAGATCGGCTTCGTCTTCCAGCAGTTCAACCTTCTGCCCAGCCTGACGGCACTGCGCAACGTCGAACTGCCCCTGGTCTACGCAGGCGTGCACGCCACCGAGCGCAGGGAACGCGCGATGGCCGCCCTCGAACGGGTCGGCCTCGCCGCCCGCCTCCAGCACCGCCCCGGCGAGCTGTCCGGCGGCCAGCAGCAGCGCGTCTCCGTGGCACGCGCCCTGGTGACCGATCCGGCACTGCTTCTCGCCGACGAGCCCACCGGCGCCCTGGACTCGCACTCCACCCGCGAGATCCTCGACCTCTTCGACGACCTTAACGAGGCCGGACGCACGATCGTCGTGATCACCCACGAGGCGGACGTCGGCGCGCGCGCCAGGCACATGGTGCACATCTACGACGGGCTGCTGCGCGAGCCCACGCCGGTCGCGGTGGCGGGAGCACGGCGATGATGGGCTGGGCCGAGACCGTCCGGACGGCGGTCGCGGCGCTGAACGCCCGGCGCATGCGCTCCGCACTCACCATGCTGGGCATCCTGATCGGCATCGCCGCGGTGATGCTGACCGTCGGCCTGGGCCAGGGCGCCTCGGCCTCCATCACCAACCAGATCAACGCCCTGGGCTCGAACCTGATCATCGTCAGCCCGAGCATGTCCACCTCCTCAGGTGGCTTCCGGGGCGGCGGGGGTGCGGTGTCGACCCTCACCACCCAGGACGCGGCGATGCTGGCCGATCCGGCAATCGCCCCGAACATTGCTGCGGTCGCCCCCACCTCGTCGGTGTCGGGTTCGCTGCAGTCGTCGGACACGACGTGGACGTCGACCGTGGTCGGCACGACGCCGGAGTGGATGACGGTGCGGGCCCGCACCATGGGCGCGGGACGGTTCTTCACCGCCGCCGAGGTCGACTCCTCCTCCACCGTGGCCGTCCTCGGCTCAGAGACGGCGTCGGAACTGTTCGACACCGCGTCGCCGGTCGGGCAGACCATCAGCATCAACGGTGAGTCGTTCACGGTCATCGGCGTCCTGAAGTCCGAGGGGGCTTCGGGAACCTCCAACCAGGACGACACGGTGCTCGTTCCCGGCACGACGTTCGCAGCCCGGCTCTCCACGTCGAGCAGCGCGAACAGCGTCTCGCAGATCTACCTGTCGGGCAGGGACGCCGACACCCTGTCAGCCGCCTACCAGCAGGTGAAGACGGCGCTGCTCGCGTCGCACGGCGTGACCTCGACGAACGCCGACTTCACCGTCAGCACGCAGGCCTCCCTGGTCGAGACCGCCACCTCGGTGACCGGCATCCTGACCGCCCTGCTGGGCGGCATCGCCGGCATCTCGCTGCTCGTCGGCGGCATCGGCGTGATGAACATCATGCTGGTGTCGGTGAGCGAGCGGGTGCGGGAGATCGGCCTGCGCAAGGCCCTCGGCGCCACACCGTCCGTCATCCGTCGCCAGTTCCTGGTGGAGGCCGGCATCCTCGGCGTCCTCGGCGGTCTGGTCGGCGTCGCCCTCGGCATCGTCGGGGCCGCCGTCCTGAGCCCGATCATCGGGATCACCGTGGCCGTGTCCGTCCCGGCGACCCTGCTCGCCCTGGTGGTCTCGCTCGGCATCGGCCTGGTCGCCGGCGTCTATCCGGCCTCGCGGGCGGCCAAGCTCGCACCCATCGACGCACTGAGGAGCGAGTGATGTTGAAGAACCCCCGGATCCGTGCGGTGCTCGGCGCCGGCACCGCCCTGGCGGTGGTCGCGGGCATCGGCATCGCGGTGGCGTCGTCGTCGAACGCGGCCACCCCCAGGTACGTGACGGCGACTGCCGGCACCGGCGACGTGACCCAGACCTACGTCGCCACCGGCTCGATCACGCGCAAGAACACCTCCGTCGCGTCGTTCTCCGTGAGCGGGACGGTGAAGAAGGTCGCCGTCGCCGTCGGTGACGAGGTGGAGGCCGGCGACGTGCTCGCCGTCCTCGACAAGGGCAAGCTACAGCTGGCCGTCCTGAACGCAGAGACCTCTGTGGCTAGGGCAAAGGCCTCGCTGTACTCGGCGCAACACCCGGCCACCACGGCGAGTTCGGGCGGCAGCGCTCCGTCCGGCGGGAACGGGTCCGGTACCGGGATCACGATCGACCCGAAGCTGCTGAACCAGGCCGTGTCACGGATCAACCTCGCCATCCTCGACGAGGCCGACAAGTGCAACGCGATCTTCTCCTCGATCCTCCCCGCGGCAGAGCCGACCCCGACCGCCTCGGCCACCCCGACCCCTTCGGCGGGCCCGACCCCGACCGGGACGGCCACCGCTACGCCCACTCCGACGGCCACCACCGGTTCGGAGGCGAAGGCCACCCCGACTGCGAAAGACACCGCGTCGACGGCCACCACGGACGACAACCCGGTCGCGACCGCCGGCGCGTCCCAGCTGGCGAAGGTCCTCGCCGAGGGCGACTTCACCGACGACCAGCTCCAGGCCTGCGCCAACGCCCGGGCAGAGGTGATCCTCGCCAACACCAACCTGCAGACCGTCGTCGCGCAGCTCACCAGGCCGAGGCCGGGCGGCTCGACCAAGAAGTCGTCCAGCTCCTCGAAGTCGAGTTCGTCCGGCTCGGTCAGCAAGTCCGCCGTGGCCTCGGCAGAGGCAGACCTGCTGCAGGCCGAGCAGGACCTGGCTGGGGCGCAGGCGGACCTGGAGGCGGCCGAGCTGGTCGCGCCGATCTCCGGCACGGTCGGCCTGGTCGACTACACGGCCGGCACCAGCTCCTCGGGCGGCTCGATCACCATCGTCGGCTCCGGGAGCGCGGTCGTCTCGTTCGAGCTGCCGCTGGCGACGCTCCAGCTCGTCAGGACAGGCGATCCCGTGACCGTGACGCCTGCCGGCTCCACGAAGGCACTGAGCGGAAGGATCACCGGCATCTCGAGCCTGGAGACCAGCGGAACCGCGGGTGACACCCCCACCTACGCCACCGAGGTGTCGGTGGGTGACGCGGACGGCCTGCTCGCCACCGGCGCGAAGGCCTCGGTCCTGATCCCGGTGAAGGCCGTGTCCGGCGTCCTGCGGGTCCCGGCATCCGCGGTCACGCCGACCGGCACCGGCGCGGCGACCGTCCAGGTCGTCGACGACGCCACCGCGTCCACCGCGACGACGGTCCAGGTGAAGACCGGGGCGGTCGGCGGGGGCTGGGTGCAGATCACGGAGGGCCTCGAGGCGGGCAGGCTCGTCGTCCTGGCCGACACGACCGCCGAGATCCCGTCGAACCAGTCGAACTTCCGGCGTACGACGACGGCTTCGTCCAGCTCCCGGTCGTCCACGACGGCGACGTCCGCACCCAGTGCGCCCGCAACCGCGTCGGCGACGACACAAGCCGCACAGCCGACGTCGACCGCGGGTCGCTGAGCAACAAGGGGGCGGGGCTGCGGGCCCGCATGGATCTCCCGGATCCTGCGGGCCCGCTCACCGATCACGCCAAGAGACGCCAGCCCCCCTCAGAGCAGTCCCCGCGCCGCAGCCATCAATGGCAGCGGAAACCGGTGGTGCAGACCATTCAACTCCGCGCCACCCTCAGCGGGCGGCGAACGGGCAGGTCCATACAGTCCCGAACACCGCCGGGTGCCGCGACTACAGGGTGGGCAGGGAGTTCTTCAGTTCCCACTCGCTGACGTGCCCACGGTAGGAGTCGTACTCGGCCTTCTTGTTGCGCAGGTAGAAGTCGAACACGTGCTCACCGAGCGTGTCAGCGACCAGCTGTGAGTTCTCCATCAGGTCGATGGCGTTGCCCAGGCTGCGCGGCAGCGGCGAGATGCCCAGCGCCTGGCGCTGCCGGTCGGTGAGCGACCACACGTCGTCTTCGGCACCCTCGGGGAGCTCGAGCTCGTTCTCGATCCCGTCCAGGCCCGCGGCCAGCACCATCGCGTAGGCGAGGTAGGGGTTGGCGGCGGAGTCGATCGAACGCACCTCGACCCGGGCCGAAGCGCCCTTGTTCGGCTTGTACATCGGCACCCGCACGAGCGCGGAGCGGTTGTTCTGTCCCCAGCAGATGTAACTGGGCGCCTCCGCGCCGGCCACCAGGCGCTTGTAGGAGTTGACCCACGGGTTGGTCACGGCAGTGATCTCCCCCGCGTGCCGCAGCAGCCCGGCGATGAACTGGCGCCCGGTCTTCGACAGGTGGTACTCCGCGCTGGCGTCGTAGAAGGCGTTGGTGTCGCCCTCGAACAACGACACGTGAGTGTGCATGCCCGACCCGGGGAACTCGCTGAGCGGCTTGGGCATGAAGGACGCGAACAGGTTCTGCATCACCGCGACCTCCTTGATCACCACCCGGAAGGTCATGATGTTGTCGGCCATCGTGAGCGCGTCCGCGTAGCGCAGGTCGATCTCCTGCTGCCCGGGGCCGCCCTCGTGGTGGCTGAACTCGACCGAGATGCCCATCTGCTCCAGCAGGGTGATCGCCTGCCGGCGGAAGTCGGCGCCGGGGCTGGTCGTGGTGTGGTCGAAGTAGCCCGACTGGTCGGCGGGCACCGGGACCTGGCCGGGGACGACCGGCTGCTTGAACAGGTAGAACTCGATCTCGGGGTGGGTGTAGTAGGTGAAGCCCATGTCGGACGCCTTCTTCAGCGCGCGCTTGAGGACGTAGCGCGGGTCGGCGAAGGACGGAGAGCCGTCCGGCAGCCGGATGTCGCAGAACATGCGGGCGGTGCCCTGGGTGTTGCCTCGCCAGGGCAGCAGCTGGAACGTGGACGGGTCGGGGTGCGCCACCATGTCGGACTCGTACACCCGGGCGAAGCCCTGGATGGCCGAGCCGTCGAAGCCGATGCCCTCACTGAACGCGCCTTCGAGTTCCGCGGGGGCGATCGCGACCGACTTGAGGAAGCCCAGCACGTCGGTGAACCAGAGCCGGACGAAGCGGACGTCCCGCTCCTCCATGGTGCGAAGCACGAACTCGGTCTGCTTATCCATGCGCTTTAGTCTGCCGCTGGAAGTGTTTCAATCTGGTTACATGCCGCTGCCGGACACGCTGGGTAGGTTGTCGTCATGGCTCCCACGTTCAACGCCATCGGCGTCACGGTGGCCGATATGGCGTCCACCCTCACCTTCTACCGCCTCCTGGGCCTGCAGTTCGACTCCTCCGACGATGCGGAGGGTCACGTCGAGTGCGAAGGACCCGGCGGGGTCCGGATCATGTTCGACACGGTCTCGGTGATCCACAGCTTCGACCCGGACTGGCAGCCCCCCGTGGGCGGGCCGGCGATGAGCCTCGCGTTCGAGTGCGCCACCCCGGGCGAGGTGGACGCCACGGTCGCGCAGGTCGCCCAGGCCGGCTACACCGTCCACCGTGAGCCGTGGGACGCGTTCTGGGGCCAGCGCTACGCCACCGTCCTCGACCCCGACGGCAACCGCGTCGACCTGTTCGCCTGGTCCTGACGCATCGGGGACGGTTCCGATTGCGCCAGCCTGACGCATCGGGAACCGTCCCCGATGCGTCAGCCGAACGGGCCCGGGTCCTTGCGGTCGCGGTCCCGCTCGTCCTCGTCGAGGTCGTCGTTGAAGCGCGGGTCGTTGTCCCATTCGTCATTGCGCTGGGCGACCCTGGTCAGGGCGTTCGCGGCGTCAGCGGGCGTCGCGTAAGGCCCCAGGCGGTTCTCGCTCTTGCAGCCCTCGTAGGGCTCGACCGCGTGGTGGTCGAGGCAGTAGTACCACTCGCCGTCTGCCATGGGTCGACGCCTCCGATCGTCCGGGATGTGCCCACTATGATCCGGGGCGTGACCGCGATCAAGCCCTTCCCGGTGTCCCCGCTGCGCCCGGTGCCCGCCTCGATCCCGCGGCCCCACTACGTCGGACGGCCCCGTCCGGAGCGCTACGACGGCCCGCACGTGCAGACGCCGGAGACCATCGAGAAGATGCGGGTCGCCGGTCGCATCGCCGCCCAAGCCATGCACGCGGGCGCGGAGATCATCGCCCCGGGCGTCACCACCGACGAGATCGACGAGGTCGTGCACGACTACATCGTGAGCCACGACGCGTACCCCTCGACCCTCGGCTACCGGGGCTTCCCGAAGTCGTGCTGCACCTCAGTGAACGAGGTGATCTGCCACGGCATCCCGGACGCGCGCCCGCTGGCGGACGGCGACCTGGTGAAGATCGACGTGACCGCCTTCAAGGACGGCGTCCACGGGGACAACTGCGCCACGTTCTTCTGCGGGGAGGTGGACGAGGCCTCGCGACTGCTGTCGGAGCGCACGGAGGAGGCCATGAACCGAGCCATCAGGGCGGTTCGCCCGGGTCGCCAGATCAACGTCATCGGCCGGGTGATCGAGTCGTTCGCCCGGCGCTTCGACTACGGCGTCGTCCGCGACTACACCGGCCACGGCGTGCACTCGGCCTTCCACTCCGGCCTGATCGTCCCGCACTACGACGAGCCGATGGTCGACACGGTCATGGAAGTCGGCATGACCTTCACCATCGAGCCGATGCTGGCGCTGGGCGACCAGCGATCGCACGTGTGGGACGACGGCTGGACGGTGGTCACCAATGACCGCAGCCGGGTCGCGCAGTTCGAGCAGACCATCGTGGTGACGCCGGACGGCTCGGAGATCCTCACCGTCCCCTGAGACGGATTTCTCCACCCAGTGAAACGCCGGCGCTGCGCGTCCCGCTGGAGGCCGTGCCACCAGCTACGGTGTTCGCGGCCGTGGAGCTCCATCTCTCCTTCGAAGTACCTCCGGAGCAGGAACGGTCAGGCCCCGCCAGGTCGCCAACCCCTCGGCCTACCTGGCGGGGCCGCTGCCCCGTTCGGGCGGCTCAGCCCCGCAGGCAGGCCAGCGCCTTGCGCGCGGCGGCGTCCGATTTACGCTCCTTGACAGGGAAGGACAACCCCGAGCTCGACGTCGGCGCGTTGGACACGAACAGCTCGGTGGCCGGCACGTTGTCGGTGGTGTAGCCCTGGCTGTTCGGGTTCACCTGGGTGGCCACGGCCACCGTCCACCACTTCAGGTTGGCCTTCACGCGGAAGCCACGCGGATAGGTGATCGCGCCGCCCACCTGGCCGACGTCCTGGAAGTGCCTCAACTGCGCATCGGACAGGGGGATGCACCGTGCCGAGCGGGCGACCTTGCCGGTGTAGCTCGCCCAGGGCGGCGGGGGTGCCTGGGGTTTCGGCACCGGCAGGCGCTTCGCGCACGCGATGGCCTTCGTTGCCGCCGGGTCGCCCGCGGTCGCGCCGAGCTTCCAGGTGAACAGGTCCGGCCCCAGTTCGTCGAGGTCGTAGGACGGTGAGTTGCTCACGAACACCTCGTAACGCGGCACGCTCTCGCGTGAGTACCCGTCGCTGTAGGGGTCCACCGCCGTGGCGACCGCGATGGCCCACCACTTCGCGTTCGCCTTCACCATGGCTCCGACCGGATACGTGATCGCGCCGCCAACGTTGCCGGCGGTCTCGAGTTCGTCGAGCAGTTCCGCGTCGACCCGCGTGCAGGTCGCCCCGGTTGCCAGGGCTCCGGTGTAGGGATGGGCTCCGCGCTCGTCCTGCTGCGCAGCGGGTGTCGAGGACGGCGACCCGCCCGGCGCAGAGCTCGCCAGCGGCCCCCTGCCGGCGGGGACGTCGTTCCACAGGCTGTCGAACGCGCAGCCGCTCAACAGCAGGGTGGACAACAGGGCTGCGGCGAGGCGTCCAGGGGTGAGCACGCTCCCAGACTAGGCAGCCCAGTGAGCGCGGTGGCAGGCCCCCGCCCGCATTCGTACACCCGGACGGCTTCACCCCTGCCCGGCCGGGCCGCCCATCCGCGCCGGGTCCTCGTGGATCGCGAGGAAGATCGAGTAGGGCCGTCCGTCCATCTCCGGCTCACGGTCGGCGTACTCCTGGAGGAGTTCGTCGAGGCGGCGGTTGAGTTCGTCATAGGCTTCCGGGCGCAGACGGACGCCCAGCCGGGCCGTCCGCACCGAGGCCGGGTCGGCCTCCGCCACCTCCTCGAGGAAGGTCTCGACGAGCAGTCGTCCGTGCGCCTCCGGCAGCGGTGTGCGCCACGACTTCCTGGTGGCGAGGTAGGGCACTTCGCGCGCACCGCGGGCACCCTTGCGCTCCGGCTGTGCGACCAGGAAGCCGCGCTCGGCGAGCGTGCGCACATGGTGGAAGATCGTCGCCGGATCGCGGTGTAGGCGTAGCGCGATCTCCTTGTTCGTCATCGGCTCGTCGAGGCAGAGCCTCAGGATCCGCATCCGCAGGACGGAGGAGAGCGCGCGTCCGTCCGCCTCGACGTCCGCGTCTCGCACCGGGTCGTCCACCTGGCCATTCTATGTGATTGACACTTCCCAATCAGTGGCGCACCATGCTCTGGTGACCACTGAGGAACCTCCGCGGGGCCGCCGCTGGCAGGTGCTCCGCGTCCACGACTTCCGCCAGCTCTGGCTCGCCGACACGATCAGCCAGTTCGGCAGTCGGCTCACCGAGTTGGCGCTGCCGGTGCTCGCGGTGACGATCCTCGCCGCGGACGAGTTCCAGATGGGGCTGCTCGCTGCCTTCGAGTTCGTCGCCTTCCTCGTCGTGGGCCTGCCCGCCGGCGCGTGGGTCGACCGCTGGCGAAAGAAGCGGGTGCTCGTCACCGGTGACGTGCTGCGCGCGATCGCCCTCGGCTCGCTGCCGCTGGCCTGGTGGCTCGGCTGGCTCACGTTCGTCCAGGTCCTTCTGGTGGCGCTGGTGGTCGGGACCTGCCGGGTGTTCTTCGACGTCGCCTACCAGAGCTACCTGCCCGACCTGGTCGAGCCCGAGCACATCGGTGAGGGCAATGCGGCCCTGCAGGTCCCGGAGTCGGTCGCGATGATCGGCGGGCCGGCGATCGCGGGCGGGCTCATCCGGCTGCTGGGGGCACCGCTCACCATCGGGCTCGACGCGCTCAGCTTCCTCGGCTCGGCGCTGTTCATCGGACGCATCCGCCACGTCGAGGAGCCGCCCGCGCGCGCGAACCGGCGTCCGCTCCGCGAGGAGATCGGCGAGGGGCTGCGGTTCGTGTTCGGCCATCCGCTCCTCGCCCGCATCACCGCCTGCACCGGCGGCGCCAACTTCTTCAGCTCGATGAGCGGAGCGCTGCTGGTGCTCTTCTGCCTCAACGACCTCGGCCTCGATGCCGGCCAGATCGGCATCGCCATGGGCATCGGCTCGGTCGGCGGCCTGCTCGGAGCGCTCGCCACGCCGCACGTCAACGACCGGCTGGGCGAAGGCCGGACCATTCCGGTGGCGGCGCTGGTGTGGGTGCCGGGGAGCATCCTCATGCCCTGGCGGGGACGGCGATCCCACCGCTGGTCGCCCTGACGGTCGCCAGCGCCCTGACCAGCTTCGCCGTGGTGGTCCACAACGTGACCCAGGTGAGCTTTCGACAGCGGCTCTGCCCGCGTCCCCTCCTGGGCCGGATGAACGCGTCCATTCGGTTCGTGGTGTGGGGCTGCATGCCGATCGGTGGGCTGGCCGGCGGCATCATCGGGCAGGCCTTCGACGCCCGGACCGTCTTCTGGGTGGCCGCCGCGGGGTCCCTCCTGGCCTGCCTGCCCGTGCTGTTCTCGCCACTGGCCCGCATGCGTGACCTGCCCAAGGAACTCGACCTGCTGGGCTGAGGGGGCGTGCGGGGACGAGCCGGCCTGTAAGCCGGATTCTGTGCCCTCGCGGGCGGTGATCATCCATCTGCGAGGACTGTTGCCAGCCCCCTTCGCCTCTCGGCGTGCGACCTACCCGGGCGCCTCGCGCGAGCAGCGCTCCGACGGCGTCCGCGGGCCTCGCGTCCGAAGACGCCGAGCCCTTCTTGGTCTTGCTCCGGGTGGGGTTTGCCGAGCCACCCCGGTCGCCCGGGATGCTGGTGGTCTCTTACACCGCCGTTTCACCCTTACCCCGCTCGCGCGGGGCGGTCTGTTCTCTGTGGCACTTTCCCGCGGGTCACCCCGGGTGGGCGTTACCCACCACCCTGCTCTGTGGAGTCCGGACTTTCCTCGACTTTCGCCGCGATCACCCGGCCGACTCGTCCGTTCCCAGCGTAGCGGGCAACCGGTGCCGCCGCAGCAGACTTATATTGCTTTATAGTAGAGTGGCTCCTGCTTCCGCCGCGCACCTGGAGACCCATGTCCCGTCCCGCCGTGACCCCGACCGTCCTCGTCGTCGACGACGAGGAGGCCAACCTCCACCTCATCGAGGACGCGCTGGTCCCGCTCGGCTGGACGGTGGTCAGTTGCCTTGACGCGAGGAGCGCCGCCCAGTTCCTCGCCGGTGCGCGACCGAGCCTCGTCCTGCTGGACGCGGTGATGCCGGAGGAGTCGGGAATCGAGGTGTGCCGACGCTGGCGCGCCCGCCGCCTGCTGGAGAACGTGCCGATCGTCCTGCTCACGTCCGTCACGGCCCCCGCCTACCGCAGCCTCGGCGTCGTGGCCGGCGCCAACGGCTTCCTCGACAAGCCGCTGGACGCGGACGCTCTGGTGCGCTTCGCCCGCCGCTGGGCCAACGGCCGCGAGGCGCTTGCGGGCTGACGGGGAATCCGCCGACCGACGCCGGGCTCAGGACGCGAGCACCCGGAACTCGACCTTGCCCGCCAGCAGGTCGGCGGCAACGAGGGTCGCGGGAATCTGCTGTCCCAGCACGAGGTCGCCGCCTCGTACCCGGGCCTCGACGGCCGGCTCGGCCAGCTGCAGCACCCCGTCCCCGTCCTCGGCGTCGACCTCGATCACGGTGCCGGTGAAGCTGCGTCCCAGGCTGGGGGCCAGCAGCATCGCCTCCACGAGGTCGACGATGCCGCGCTCGTACTTCTTCGCGCGCCGGTCGGACTCGTCCATCTCCGCGGGCAGGTTCGGCAGCGCGGCGCCCACCCAGTCCGGCACCGGGGTGCCCGCGCAGATCGCTACGCACGTCTCGCCCCCGTACCGGTCGACCAGCCGGCGCAGCGGCGCCGTGACGTGCGCGTAGGGTGCGGCGATGGCCGCGTGCAGCGGCTGCTCGGGCGCGCTGCCGGAGAAGGCCTGGTAGCCCGCTCCCCGGAACAGCATCGTGCAGGCGTTCAGCATCGCCGCCTCGCGGGGCACGGACGCGTCGAGGCCGCGCACGAACTCCGGGTAGCCGACCGCGTGCGGCCATGAGATGCCCAGCGCGGACGCGGTGCGGCGCAGCTTGGACAGCGAGTTGTCGCGCGCCGGGGGCAGCGTGCGCAGGATGCCGACGCCGGCCTTGAGCATCAGGTCGGCCGCAGCCATCCCCGTGGCCAGGGACAGCTGGGCGTTCCAGTCCTCCACGGGCAGTGCCGCCCGGTACGCCAGTTTCCACGTGCCGTCGGTCGGCTCGATCTCCTGTTCCGGGACGGACAGGCTCACACCGCCACGGGCCACCTCGAGCGCCTGGCGGAGCCGGCCGATCGTTCGCAGCAGTTCGAGTTGCTCGCCGCCCTTGCCCGCGTCCAGGTCCGCCTGGGCCCCGGCGTAGCTCAGCTGGGCCCTGCTCTTCACCAGCGCACGCTCCACCCGGGCGGAGCTGGTTGAGCCGTCCGCGTCGAGATGGAGCTCCCACAGCAGGGCCGGACGGACCTGGCCGGGCAGCAGGCTGGTCGCGCCCTCGGAGAGCACCTCGGGGTGCAGCGGCGTCCGCCGCGTGGGGGCGTACAGCGTCTCTCCGCGGGCATGCGCCTCCGCATCGACCCGTCCGCCCGGTGTCACGAAGGCCGCGACGTCGGCGATCGCGTACCGGAAGAGGTAGCCGTCGCCGGCCCTGGAGAGGTGGAAGGCCTGGTCGAGGTCGGTGCTGCCTTCCGGGTCGAGGGTCACGAACTCGATGTCCGTCGCGTCACGGTCGGGCAGGGTGGGGCGCTCCGCCGCGGCGCGCGCTTCGGCGAGGACGTCCGCCGGAAAGCCGCCCGGCACGCCGAGGGAGGCCCGCAGGCGACGCAGCCCCTCGCCGAGGATCGGAGGTTCGCTGTCGCGCAGCAGCACGTGACGACTCGGCATGCTTCCTCCTCAGTGGCCGGACGGTGGTCAGGCCTCGACGGTTCCGGTGCGTATCAGGATCCGCTCGCACTCCTCGCAACGCAGCACCTCGTCGGCCGGGGCGGCGGCGTACCCCGCGAGCGCGATCGGGGTGGCTTCGAGTTGGCAGCCGCTGCAGCGGCGGCCCTTCAGGGCGGCCGCCCCGAGGCCGCCCGCGCGTTCCCGGATGCGGTCGTAGAGGGCCAGCAGGTCCGAGGGGAGCTCGGCAGCGATGCCATCGCGCGCCCCCTGGTGCACGGCCTGCTCGGCATCGATCTGGCGGGTCTGCTCGTCGCGCGAGGCGATCATCGCGCGCATGGAGTCCTCCACCTCGGTCAGCTCCGAGGCGAGCATGTCCTGCGCGCCGGTGGCGATCTCGAGTTGCTCCATCACCTCGAGCTCGACGTCCTCCAGGTCGGAGATCCGTCGCCCGAGGTGGGTGATCTCGTCCAGGAGAGCGTTCAGCTGCTTGGGATCGGTCACCGTCCCCGCGTCGACACGCTGCTGGTCGCGCAGACGGCGCTCCCGCACCGGCACCAGGTCGGCCTCGGCCTTCTCCATGTCGACCTGCAGGTCGGCGACCTTGGTGCGGGCACCCACCAGCGACTCCTGCAACCGACCCCGCACCACCCGGGCCTCCGCGAGCGCGGCGTGCTCGGGGAGCGAGCGGCGCCGGTGCTCGAGCTGCGCGATGGCGGTGTCCTCCGCCTGCAGGTCGAGCAGGCGGAGCTGGGCCGGAGCGGCAGCCTTCATCTTCAGCCTCCTGGAGTTGTGAACACCGACTCTAGTGGCTGCGTTCCCCCACCGACCCGCGTGGCGACTGCCGGGCGTCCCGGCGCTAGCATCGGGGCCATGACGCAGGAGCCCACCGATTCCGACACCGTGGTCGTGCCCAACCGGCAACAGCCCTTCTCAGAGGCCTTCCGGAAGTTCATCCCCGAGTCGTGGGCGCCGTACCCCGAAGAGCTGCCGGACGAGCTTGCGGCGGCCGGCCCGGCGGCGCTGCGACGACGCGCCGTCGCGGAAGCCTTCCCCGGGGAGCGGCTGGTCGTCCCCGCCGGCGGGCTGAAGACCCGTGCCAACGACACCGACTACCGGTTCCGCCCGCACTCGGCGTTCGCCTGGCTCACCGGCCTGGGCGCCGATCGCGAGCCCGACGCGGTACTGGTCCTCGAACCCACCGACACCGGCCACGAGGCGACCCTGTACTTCAAGCCCCGGGCGCCGCGCACCGATCCCGAGTTCTACGCCGACGCCCGCTACGGCGAGATGTGGGTGGGCACCCGGGAGTCGCTGGCCGAGATGTCCGCGCTCACCGGGCTGTCCTGCGCCCCGATCTCGGAGTTCGAGAACGCGCTGGCGAAGAACCTGTCCGCCACCGGCGTCCGGCTGCTCCGGGAGGCGGATGCCGAGGTGTCGGGCAAGCTCGACCTGCTGCGCTCCGACGCCGGCGTCGACGTCGTGGCGGCCGCGGCCGGCGACGCCGAGTTCGGGGTCCACCTGTCGGAGGCGCGGCTGGTCAAGGACGGCTTCGAACTGGACCAGTTGCGCCAGGCCTGTGCCGACACCGCGGTGGGCTTCGAGGCTGTGGTGGCGGACCTGCCCGAAGCAGTGCGGCGCGGTCGCGGCGAGCGCTGGGTGGAGGGCGTGTTCGGGCTGCACGCGCGCCACCAGGCGAACGCGGTGGGCTACGACACCATCGCCGCCGCGGGGGACCACGCCAACACTCTGCACTGGATCCGCAACGACGGCGAGGTGCGCGCGGGCGACCTGATCCTGATCGACGCCGGGGTCGAGGTCGAGGCGCTCTACACCGCCGACATCACCCGGACGCTGCCCGTTTCGGGCACCTTCGGCCCCGCGCAGCGGAAGGTCTACGAGGCGGTGCTGGCGGCGCAGGCGGCCGGCTTCGCCGCGGCGAAGCCCGGCAACCGGTTCTCGGACGTGCACGCCGCCGCCATCCGGGTGATCGCCGAACACCTGGAGGCATGGGGTCTGCTGCCGGTCAGCGCCGAGGAGTCCCTCGATCCCGACAACGGCGGGCAGCACCGCCGCTGGATGGTGCACGGCACGTCCCACCACCTCGGCCTCGACGTGCACGACTGCGCCCAGGCGCGACGCGAGAACTACCGGGACGCGGAGCTGCGTCCCGGCATGGTGATCACCGTGGAGCCCGGCCTGTACTTCAGGAGCACCGACCTCCTGGTGCCCGAGGAGTTGCGCGGCATCGGCGTCCGTATCGAGGACGACATCGTGATCACAGAGAGCGGCTGCGAGATCCTCTCCGACCACCTGCCGCGCGACCCGGACGCCGTTGAGGCGTGGATGGCCGGCATCTGGGCCCGCTGAGCCGTCCGCCTCAGAGCAGGCCGCGACGGGCCAGCGCCTGGCGGTGGCGCTGGGCCAGCCGTTCCTCTCCCGCCAGGGACGGCAGGAGCGCCGGCTCGGTGGTGAAGGCGCGGAAGGTGTAGCCGACGGTCAGGTCACCGGAGGGAACGTGGACCACCTCGACCGCGTCCCCGGCGCACACGGTGCCGGGCTCGAGCACGCGCAGGTACGCGCCCGGCACTCCGTGTCGGGTGAACCGCTTCACCCAGTGTGGCTCGTCGATGAACCCGGCGAACACCGAGCACGGGATCCGCACGCCGGCGACTTCCAGCAGGGACGCCCCGACGCGCCAGCGCTCGCCGATGCGGGCGCCCTGGACCTCGACGCCGACGGTGGTGAGGTTCTCCCCGAAGGATCCCGGGCCGAAGGACCGGCCCAGTTCGTGCTCCCAGGAGGCGTAGTCCTCACGGGCGAAGGCGTAGACCGCCTGGTCGGCTCCGCCGTGGTGCGTGCGGTCGGCGACGGCGTCCCCTTCGAGGCCCAACGTACCGATCCGCACCGGGCCGTCCACCGGACGCTTGTCGATGGCACTGCGGCCGTGGGTGCCGAACCGGCTGGGACGCACCGTGCCGACGCAGACAGCCTCGACCTGACCCATGCGCCGAGGCTACCGTCGCCCGCCGGGCACTGGTCCGCCGTCCGTCCCCGGGCGCGTGGACGCTGCGGCGGGCCGTGACACCGCACCCCTAGAGTGCTGCCGTGCCGGTCAGCGTCGCCCGGCCATCCCGATGACAGCCGAGGCGAAGGAGCCCGAGTGGACGCGTTGCAGACGAAGGTGGTTCTCGACGAGGCCGAGATGCCCACGCACTGGTACAACCTCGTCGCCGACCTGCCCACTCCCCCGCCGCCGCCACTGCACCCGGGCACGCAGCAGCCGCTGACGCCGGACGACCTCGCCCCGCTCTTCCCGATGGGGCTGATCGAGCAGGAGGCGTCCACCGAGCGCTGGATCGAGATCCCCAAGGAGGTGCACGACATCTACCGCCTCTGGCGGCCGTCCCCCTTCTACCGGGCGCGCCGGCTGGAGAAGGCGCTCGGCACCACGGCCCGCATCTACTACAAGTACGAGGGCGCCTCGCCGGTCGGCAGCCACAAGACGAACTCCGCGGTCGCGCAGGCGTACTTCAACAAGCTGGCCGGACGCACGCGGCTGACCACGGAGACCGGCGCCGGCCAGTGGGGCTCCGCCCTCGCGTTCGCGAGCCAGATCTTCGGCCTGAGCTGCGACATCTGGCAGGTGCGCTCGAGCTATGAGGGCAAGCCGTACCGTCACGTGCTGATGGAGACCTTCGGCGCCGCCGTGGTCGCCAGCCCGTCCGAGCTCACCGAGTCGGGACGCGCGCTGCGCGAGCAGTTCCCCGACACCACCGGCTCGCTGGGCATGGCGATCAGCGAAGCCGTGGAGGCGGCGGCCAAGGACCCCAACGCGTCCTACTCGCTGGGCTCGGTGCTCAACCACGTCCTGCTGCACCAGACGGTGATCGGGCAGGAGGCGATCAAGCAGCTCGTGATGTTCGACGAGCGTCCCGCCGACTACCTGTTCGCCTGTGCGGGCGGCGGCTCGAACCTGGGCGGCATCGCGTTCCCGTTCGTCCGTGAGAACCTCGAGGGCAGGGCCCGGACGAAGATCGTCGCCTGTGAGCCGAAGGCCGCCCCGTCCCTGACCGAGGGCGAGTACCGGTACGACTTCGGCGACACCGCGCACCTCACGCCGTTGCTGAAGATGTACTCCCTCGGCGCCGACTTCGTGCCTGCGGCGGTGCACGCCGGCGGCCTGCGCTACCACGGCATGGCGCCGCTGGTCAGCCACTGCTACGCCGAGGGCCTGATCGATGCGATCGCGATCAAGCAGCGCGAGGCCTTCGAGGCCGGCGTGCTGTTCGCCCGCTCCGAAGGCATCGTGCCGGCGTCGGAGTCCAACCACGCGGTGGCCGGGGCGATCCGTCAGGCGCGCAAGGCCGCAGAGGACGGCGACTCCCCCGTCATCGTGATCGGCGTGTCCGGGTCGGGCCAGCTCGACCTGCCCGCCTACGCCGAGTACCTCGCCGGGGACATGGCCGACAGCTGATCGCGTCCTGCCTGTCGAAAACCGCCCCTGCTATCGAGATCTCGGCAGCGAGGGCGGTTTTCGACAGGCAGGTGAGGTTTCGGTAGCGAAGTCAGGCGTCCTTCTTGCGCTCAGGATCGGAAGTCGTCGGCTCGTCGACCGGTTCGGCGGCGGGCTGCGGCTGCGGCGGACCGGCGTAGGGCGACGGCGCGGGCGCAGCGTAGTGCTGCTGCGGCGGGTAGGGCTGCTGGCCGTACGGGTAGCCGGGCGGGTACTGCTGCCCGTAGCCGTCCCCGAGACCGTAGCCCGGCGCCTGCCCGTAGCCGGGAGCCTGCCCGTAGGCGGACGGGGGGTAGCCCGGCGTCCCCGGAGCCTGGGTCGCACCGGGACCGGCCGGTGTCGAGTTGAACGCCGCGGCCCGGGCGCCCGGCATGGTGCCGATCAGTTCCCGGGCGTGGCCGGCCACCTTGTGCTCGGCCAGCACCTCGTACTTGGTCGCCATCGTCTGGGAGACCGATCGGAAGTCACGCTTGCCCTGGCTCATCCAGTAGCCGAGGGCGGCCATCGCGATGCCGACCAAGATGCCGATCGCCAGGGCCGAAAGCGTGAGCCCGAGGATGTTGGACGCGGGCACGAACAGCCACACGATGAGCGCGATCATCAGGCCGGTGGACAGGCCGCTCTGCACGCCCTGACCGATCACCGTGCCCCAGCTGCGGCGCCCCAGGACGCGCTCGATCGACCTCAGCTCCGTGCCGACGATGCACAGGTTCTCCACCGGGAAGCGGGAGTCGGCGAGGAAGTCGACGACACCCTGGGCCTCGTCGTAGGTGGCGTACACCCCGACCGACTGGGGGTACTCGAGCTTGAACAGGCTGCTCATCCTGGGGATCGCCTGACTCATGACTGCTCCTCCATTCCGGCGGCCCTACCGCGGGCCAGAATTGCGGCGGCGAGCTTGACGCCCGCCTCGTCCACCATCTCGTCATCCACCACGATCGCCCCCACCGCTCCCTGGGCGAGCTCGGTGGCGTGCGCGTATTCAGCCATGATGCGTTGCGCCCGCTCGAAATCGGAGGGCCTGGGCGAGAACACCGCGTTCCCGGCGTCCACCTGGGCCGGGTGCAGCACCCACTTGCCGTCGTAGCCGAGGGCCGCGCTCAACTCGGCCGAGCGGCGGAAACCCTCGACATCGCGGATCGCGACGAACGGCCCGTCGATCGCCTGCAGGCCGTGCGCCCTCGCCGCGACCAGGATGGACATCAGGACGTGGTGGAACGCGTCCGCGGGGTACCCCGCGGGCTGGGCGCCCACGTTGAGGCCACCCATCCCGAGGCTGGCCATGAAGTCACCCGGACCGAACACCAGGCTGGCCAGCCGGGGGCTGGCGCCGGCGATCTCGTTGACGTGGAGCAGGCCCACGGCGTCCTCGACCTGCACCTCCAGCCCGATCCGTCCGACCGGGAGCCCGGCGGTGTGCTCGACCTGCGTGAGCAGCAGGTCGAGCGCCTGTACCTGCGCTGCCGACTGCGTCTTGGGCAGGACGAGTGCGTCGATGCGCGCTCCCGCGCCACTGACCACGTCGATCACGTCCCCGTAGGTCCACGGGCTCTCCCACCCGTTCACCCGGACGGTCACCAGGCCCGCGGCGAAGCCCGCGGGGTCGTTGAGGGCGGCGACGATGCGTCCCCGCGACTCCACCTTCACGGCGGGCGCGACCGCGTCCTCCAGGTCGAGGAAGATCCCGTCCACGCCGAGCGTGCGTGCCTTCTCGATGAAACGGTCGGAGGAACCGGGGACGGCGAGGATGGTGCGTCGGGGCACGGCGCGGCTGGTGGTCACCGGTCCAGCCTATTGCAGCACCCATGCGGGACCCGTGGGCGCACTGTGCGCCGGCTGTGCCCGTCCTCGACCCTCCCGCGGGGTGAGGGTCCAGACTGGCGTCCATGGAGACCGTGGACCTTCGCCGCACCCTGCGGACGCTCTTCTCACCCAGGCCGGGACGCTTCGAGCTGGTCACCGTGCCCGACCTGCCGTTCCTGGCCCTCGACGGGCGGATCGAGCCGGGGAGCGCCCCCGGCACCTCACCCGGCTTCGAGGCCGCGACCTCCGCGTTGTACGCGCTGGCGTACACCCTGAAGTTCCAGCTCAAGAAGCGCGCCGAGGACCCGCTCGACTACCCGGTGATGCCCCTGGAGGGCCTGTGGTGGGTGGAGGACGGACGGTTCGACCTCGCCCGCCCGGACAATTGGCACTACCGGTTGATGATCGTGCTGCCCGAGCAGGTGGCTGACGCAGACGTCGCCACGGCGCTGGCCGCGTTGCGGGCCAAGCGTGGCGACTCCCCGGAGCTGGCCGGGCTCCGCCGGGAGAGGTTCGCAGAGGGGCGGTGCGCACAGGTGCTGCACGTCGGCCCGTATGCGACCGAACCGGACACCCTCTCGGGTCTCGGCGCCTTCCTGGACAGCGTCGGGATGGTCGACCGCGTCGGCGAGGCCGGAGGACGCCACCACGAGATCTATCTCGGTGACCCCCGCAAGGCGGACCCGGCCCGGCTGCGGACGATCCTGCGTCACCCCGTCGCGCCGGCCCGACCGCCGTCGTGACGCACCGGGGACGGTTCCTCTTGCGTCAGGCCTGACGCAAAAGGAACCGTCCCCGGTGCGTCAGAGGGACAGCCCGTGGCCGAAGGCGAAGAGCGGGTCGTCGAAGCCGGGCTGGTCCTCGGGATGGGCGCGGACGTCGGCCATCGATCGCGGCAGGTCGAAGGGCAGGCGACCCCGCGGCGGCACCCGTCCCGTGAGCGCGTCGGCGAGAGCGGCGTCGCTGATCCCGAAGCTCGCGGTGATCGCGCTGCTCGCGCCCAGCAGTGGGGTCAGGATCGGCGGACGGTCGCAGGTGACGTCCACCACCAGAGGGCACGAGGCGGAGATCCGTCGCAGCCGGACGGGCAGGCCGGGCGCGAAGTCCAGCGATCCCTGGTGGAACCACGCCTCGAGGAACAGGTCGGAGCGCGGCTCGAACGGCGCGGGCAGCCGCACGATCGCCAGGTCCGCCTCCTCCGGCGTGCCGACGGCGGCGAACCCTGCCCCCAGGGTGTCCACGTCGAATCCCTCGGCGTACACGCGAGCGCCTCGGGCGAGCGGCAGCACGCCCTCGTTCACCAACACCGTCACCGACTCCGACTGCGCGCGGCGGCCCTCGGCCACGAACTCCGCGCAGCCGTACACCTGCTCGGCAGCGTCCTCGTCCACGTACGGGTTGTCGAAGAGCCCCAGGTCGAACTTCACCGCCAGCAGGCGCCGCGCGGACGCGTCGATGCGCGACTCCGGCACCCTCCCGGACGCGACCAGCTCCAGCAGGAGCTCGAGGCACTCCTCCCCACCGAACTGGTCGGCACCGGCGGCGAGGATCCTCTCCATCCGTGATGCCGGGTCGAGCCCTTCGACGCCCCACGCCCGGGCGGGCAGCACCTGGCCGGCCACGTGGTTGTCGTTGACCAGCTCCCAGTCGGTGCACACCACGCCGTCGAAGCCCAGCTCATCGCGCAGCAGGCCGGCGACGATGCGGGCGTTGTAGCCGAAGCCGACCTCCTCGACCGGCCCTCCGTCCAGCTCCAGGCCGATCGGCATCCCGTAGTACGGCATGATCGCCGAGACCCCGGCCGTGATGGCCGGGGGGAAGGGGCGCAGGTGGTCGGCGAACCGTCCGGCCGGGTAGACCTGCTCGCGGCCGTAGGGGAAGTGCGCGTCCTCGCCGCCCGCCTGGGGGCCGCCGCCGGGGAAGTGCTTGGCCGTGCAGGCCACACTCCCGGGGCCGACCGGCCCCTTCTGCAGTCCGGCCAGGTACGCCACGCCCAGCTCTGTGACCAGCGCCGGGTCCTGCCCGAACGTCTGCGCCTGCCGCGCCCACCTCGGCTCGGTGGCCAGGTCGAGCGTCGGGTGCAGGGCGGCGCGGATACCGACAGCCCGGTACTCGGCGTTGACGATCTCGGCGAACCGTCGCACCCGCGCCGGGTCGCGCAGCGCGGCGAGACCCAGCGGCTCAGGCCATTGCGACGACCCCTGCGCGGCGAAGGACGCGCCCGCGTTCTCGAAGAAGGCGTGCCGGGGATCGGTCGACACGGTCACCGGGATGCCGTGCGGCGCCCGCTCGGCGAGTGCCTGCAACCGGTTGGACCACCTCGCCGCGAGCCGGGCGGGCGGCAGGGCGTGGACGTTGAAGTGGGTGAGGTGCTTGCCAAGGACCACCGACTCCGTCCCCGACTTGCTGATCCGGCCCGGCCCGCTGAGCAGTTCGCCGTCCTCGCCGGCCTCGATGACGGTGTGGAACATCAACCCCGCCTTCTCGGGCAGGCTGAGCCGGCCGAGAAGGTCCTCGACCCGCTCCCTCGTGGGCAGCCGGGGGTCCTCGAACGGGTCCATCCGGCCGTTGGAGTTCAGGTCACGGTAAACCGTGCCGTCCGGCGCGACGGCGGTCGTCGGCTGCATACGTCCCGCCCTCACTCCGTTCCGGCGCCAAAGCGCTCCCGTGCGATCACCGGACGCAGCCGCCGCTCCACGGTGCTCGTGGCGAACGCGCGCCGGACGGCATCGTGGCCGACCACGTTGCCGATCGCGCCCATGATCATCGCCTGGTCGAGCGAGAGGTACCGCTGTGCCACGGTTCCCGACCGGCTGGCGATCGCGTCGAAGAACCCGCCGTCGCCGTAGCTGTCGTACTCCCCCTGCAGCCGCACGAGGTTGGCGTACGCCTGGCGCGGCTCGTGCATCATCGCCAGGAAGGACGCGTGCGGGGTGACCACCCCATCCTTGAAGTCCGGGTGCGGGTTGGTCGCCTCACGGCAGGTGCCGAAGCCGGGGTCGTAATTCGTCTTCTCCTCGTCGGAGAAGTAGCCGTCCGGGTTGAGGCCGAGCGCGTCCACCCCGTACTCGCGGTAGTTGGCGAACGGGTCCGACGACGGCGAGAAGCCCCACACCCCGTACTTCGCCTCGAGCAGGCCGTGCTCTCGCTGCGCGCGGACGTGGAGCGGGTGGTTCACCCCCCACGAACGCGGGGCCCAGGCGGCCTCCGGCACGAACACGTCGGGCATCAGCTCCTCGAACATGCTGCCGCCCCAGCCGGGGACGATCCGCATCCCGCGGTACACGTACGCACCCTCGTACACGTCCAGCCCGTAGTAGGTGCGGGTCTCGCCGACCGGCTGGGACTCCTGCCAGGACCAGTCGCAACTGGAAGGGAAGGTGCGCCACATCGCGAAGTACTGCCTGGCCGGGATCTGGCCCGTGGCGATGCCCAGGTAGCTCGTGATGCGGGTCTCGGAGACGGTGGTGTCGTAGTGGTGGTTGGTGTACCAGACGTCGGGCCCGATACCGATGTGGTTGCCGGTGTAGCCGGAGAAGCCCGCGGGCGGGGTGTCGTCGTAGAAGCCACCGTGGATCAGTCCCCCCGGCCGGACGCCGGGGTGGGCGGTGTCGGCGTCGTAGAACATGTCCCAGCGCATCCGGGTGAACAACCTGTCGGCCAGCGCGCGCACCCCGGGGACGGCGTTGCGCACCACCCACAGCGCCGCGCCGAGCCAGCCGTTGTCGACGCTGGAGACGAACGGGTAGACCCGGCTGCCGTCGGTCGGCCACTTCGTGATCACCGCCCCGGTGGCCTCGTCGTACCAGTTGTAGTAGAGGCCGGACGGTTCGTGGTGCTTCATCGCTGCGATGGTCCGCAGGGTCTGGCGGCAGCGCCGCACACACTCGCCATTGCCGATCAGCCCGAGCTCACGCGCGACGACCGTGCTCCACAAGTATCCGCCGATGTTCGTCGGCGAGGTGTAGCCGCTGCGATCGCCCGCGGCCAGGGAGGCGGGGATGTTGTCGGCGGGCAGGCCGGTCTCCGGATCGGTCATGGCCACCAGCGAGTGCCAGGTGTCCCTCGCCCAACCGAGGACACGGCCGCGAACGGGAGCGGCGTCCGGCCTGTGCAGGGGCACTCCGCGGGCGCCGGGGGCGGCAGCAGCGGGAGTGGGCAGGCCGGACGCCAGGCCAACCGCGAGCGCGCCGCAGAGGAGGGTGCGACGCGGGAGGGGGCGGGATTCGTTCATCGTTGTGTCCTCACTTGATTCCGGTGGTGGCGATGCCCTCGACGAAGTGGCGCTGGAACAGCAGGAACACGACGAGCAGGGGCAGCACGACGACGCAGGCGCCGGCCAGAAGCAGGCCGTACTGGGTGTTGTTCTGGCCGGTGGAGTACAGCGCCAAGGCGACGGGCAGGGTGTAGTGCGACTCGGTCTGGGCGACCACCAGCGGCCAGAGGAAGTTGTTCCACGAGCCGAGGAAGGTGAGGATGCCCAGCGTCGCCAGGGCCGGCCCGCACAGCGGCAGGATGATCCGGGCGAAGATGCCGAGTTCGCCGGCGCCGTCCACCCGTCCCGCGTCGAGCAGGTCGGGCGGCAGGCCGGAGATGAACTGCCGCATCAGGAACACTCCGAACGGCGTGACCAGGAACGGCAGCATCAGGCCGGGCAGGGTGTCGATCAGCCCGGCGTTGGCGACGATCACGAACAGCGGCACGAACGTCACCACTCCCGGGATCATGAGCGTGCCGAGGACGACCGTCAGCAGCACCCGCTTGCCCGGGAACCGCAGCATTGCGAGCGCGTAGCCCAGCATCGAGCAGAACAGGAGGTTCCCTGCGGTCACCACGAGCGCCACGATCACCGAGTTGGTGAAGTAGGTGCCGAAGGCGAGACGGGCGAACAGCTGGGTGTAGTTGTCCAGGGACGGGTTCTCCGGCCACCAGGTCGGCGGGACGCGGCGGATCTCTCCCTCACCCTTGAAGCTGCCGAGCACCATCCAGACGAAGGGTGCGATGACGGCGACGAGCGCGATCGTGACGAGCACGTAGACCAGCGCCCGTGCGTAGCGATTCCTCGATCCCAACATCGCAGCTCCTAGGTGTTCTCGCGCAGCAGGCGGAACTGGATGGCGGTCACGACGGCGATGACCACGAAGATGAGGTAGCTCATCGCCGCGGCGAGGCCGTAGTTGCCGTAGCCGAACTGGTTGTAGGTGTACATGGACAGCGAGATGGTGCTGTTCAGCGGGCCGCCGGACGTCATCACGAACGGCTCCTCGAAGAATTGCAGGTAGCCGACGGCGGTGGTGACCGAGACGAACAGCAGGGTGGGACGCAGCAGGGGGAAGGTGATGTTCCAGAACCGTTGCCAGCCGTTGGCCCCGTCGATGGCCGCCGCCTCCTGCAGCGAGTACGGCACCCCCTGCAGCCCGGCGAGGAAGATGATCATGCCGGTGCCGAAGTTGCGCCACACCGCCATCAGGATCAGCGACGGCATCGACCAGCGCACGTCCCCGAGCCAGTTCGGCCCCTGGATCCCGAACCAGGACAGGACGGTGTTGAGCAGGCCGGAGTCCGGCTGGAGGATGAACCGCCACACCACGGCGACCGCGACGATCGACGTGATCACGGGGGTGTAGAAGCCCAGCCGGTACACCGAGCGCAGCCGGGTGATCCCCTTGTCGAGCGCGACCGCGGCGAGCAGGCCCACGGCCAGGGTGAGCGGCACCCCGACGAGCACGAAGTAGGCCGTGTTGGCCGCCGCCTTCTGGAAGACGGGGTCGGATAGGGCGCGGCCGTAGTTGGCGAGCCCGATGAAGTTCACCGAGAACGGCGAGCGCAGGTCGCGCTGCCGGGTGTCGGTGAAGCTCATGAACAGCGACTGGATCACGGGCCAGACCGTGAAGGCCAGGAAGAGCAGGGTGAAGGGGATGGCGAGGATCCACGCCGCCCTCGACTCCCCCGGGTGGCTCGTGCCGGACCGGGCACGGGCGCTGGGGGCGGCGGGGGCTGGCTGCTGCACCGGCGCAGCGAGGGTGGGGGCGGACATGGTCAGCTGCCAGTGCCGATCGACTGGGCCTCGGACTGGACGTTCTTCAAGGAGGCGTCCACGTCGGCCCCGGTCTTCGCCACCTTCTCGATCTCGGCGTCGAAGCGGGCGGCCACCTGCTCCCAGGTCGCGAAGGACGGCGGCGCGACCGCGGTCTCGAGCTGCTTGCCGAAGGTTGCCAGCTTCTTGTCAGAGGTCAGCGCCGGGTCCTGCCAGGCCGAGCTCACCGACGGCAGGTCCGTGGAGAGCTGGTACCACTTTACCTGCACCTCTGGCTTGGCCAGCCACTGCACCAGCTTCCAGGCCGCATCCTTGTTCTGGCTGTTCTTGAACACTCCGAAGTTGGAGCCGCCCACGAAGGAGGAGGACGTCTGCTTGGTGGGCATCGGCATCACCGTGTACTTGTCGGCGAAGCCCTTGCCGCCCACCTTCTCGACCGCGCTCATCTCCCACGGGCCGGAGATGAACATCGGCTGGCTGCCGTCGACGAACGACGGCTCGACGGTCTCGTTGGGGGCCGGCGACTTGTTGGAGATGCCGTCGGTGAAGTAGCTCTGGTAGTACTTCAGCGCCTCGCTCATCTGCGGGGTGTCGAAGGTCCACTGGTCGCCGTTGTTGAGCTGCGCGCCGTTGGACCACGCGAACGGCATCACGGTCTGCCAGGACCCGGTGCCGCCTGGCTGGAGGTTGATCCCCCACTTGGCTCCGGCCTTGTCCTGCATCGCCTTCGCCATGGCCTTCAGCCCGTCCCAGTCGGTCGGCGGCGTCGTGATGCCGGCCTTCTGGGCGAGGTCGGTGCGGTAGTAGACGAGGCGCGTCTCCACGTACCACGGGATGCCGTAGGACGTGCCGTTGACCTCGGTGGTCCCCCAGGCGCCGGGGAAGAACGAGGCCTTGTCGATCGAGGAGGGCGTCGGGTCGAGGGCGCCGAGGCCGGCGAACTCGCCCATCCATGTGGTGCCGATCATGGCCAGGTCCGGGGTCTTCTGGGCCGTGATCGCCGTGGTGAACTTGTCGTGGGCCGCGCTCCACGGGATGGCGGTGACGGTCACCTTCACGTCGGGGTTGGCCGCCTCGAAGTCCTTGAGCAGCGTGGGCAGGTTCTCGCCCTCGGCGCCCATCGCCCAGATCGTCAGGTTGCCCGTCGCGGGCCCGGCTCCGACGGTCGTACTCGCCTGGGGCGCCGCGCTGGGGTTCTCGGCGGGCCGGCCGCAGCCGGTCAGCGCCAGGGCTGTCGCCGCGAGGGCGGCGATCACGATTCTCTTCATTGCTGTTCCTCCTTGGTGTTTCCCCGGGCACGGACGGGCGTCTGCGGCTCGGGGCAGCCACACGAACCGCGGAGCACGATTCGCGTGGGCAGGGTGGTGGGGACGGTGTCATGGGTGTCTCCGCCGATCAGACGGGCGAGGGTGGTGACCGCCAGCCGTCCGAGTTCGCGGACGGGCTGGGACACCGAGGTCAGTCCGGGACGGGTGTAGCGGGCGGTCATCACGTCGTCCCAGCCCGTGACCGCCAGGTCGCCGGGGACGCCCAGGCCCGCTCGCTGCAGTTCGTCGAGCAGCGCGACCGCGACCTCGTCGTTGACGCAGACGAGGCCGTCGGGCAGGGCATGGCTGGCGAGCAGCCGGCGGGCGACGCCGCGTCCGGCATCCTCCGAGAAGGGGACGCGGATCGGAGGCGCAACGCTGAGCCCCGCCTGGGCGTGCGCCGCGGTGAAGCCGGCATAGCGCTGGGCCGCGTCCGCCGCGAGCCCGGGGTCGCCGACGAAGCGGAGCCAGCGGCGTCCGTGTCCGAACAGGTGCGCGGTCAGCCCGGCGGCACTCTCCTCGTTCTCGGTGCCGATCCCGTCGGGGCGGCCCGACGCGACGCTCACCACCGGCATGCGACGAGCGAGCGACGCGAGTTCGGCGGACGCCAGTTGCTCGCGTCCGCTCATGACGGCGAGGCCGTCCACCCGGGCCGCGAGCTGGCGCAGCGGCCGCGACAGCCCCGGCTCGTTGGTCATGACGAGCGCAACCGACAGCCCCCGTTCGGCGGCCGCGCTCTCAAAGCCGACGAGCAGCTCGGAGAAGTAGGGACCGGTCAGTTCGGGGACCATGAGCCCGACGGCCTCGTGCTTCTTGGCGGCCAGGGCGCGGGCCGAGCCGCGCGGGAGGTAGTCGAGTTGGCGGGCGGCATCGAGGACGCGCTGCCTCGTCCGCTCGGCCACCCGCTCGGTTCCCTGGAGCACCCGGGACACCGTGGCGATGGAGACGCCGGCGCTCTCGGCGACCGCATAGATCGTCGCCGGACCGGGTTTCGCCTGTGACACCGCGGGCTCCCATCGTCGGGATGTAAGCGCTTACGCAACTCACGTACCCGGGCGGAGCCGTCCCGGAACCACAGTTAGGTAATGGTCAGTACCCCCCCCGGTGCGTCAGAGGGGCGGTCAGCCGACCGGCGTGAGGCCCAGCTTGAAGCCGGCGAGGTTCCGCTTGCGGGCGGCGAGGCGCTCGGCGAGGGCGCTGATCGCCGCCGCAGCAGGAAGCTCGGGGTCCGTCGCGACGAGAGGGACGCCGAGGTCGCCGCCCGCGGCGAGCTTGGGGTCCATCGGGATCTCCGCCAGCAGCGGAACCTCGTACCCGAGGCGTGTGCTCAGCGTGCCGGCGACCTCCGCGCCGCCACCGGTGCCGAAGACGTCGACGCGGTGGCTCTCGCCGCAGTGCGGGCAGGCCACGTCGAGGTAGGCCATGTTCTCGACCACGCCGATCACCTTCTGCTCCAGCATGGACGCCATCGTGCCGGCACGCTCGGCCACCTCGGCGGACGCCTGCTGCGGCGTCGTCACCACGATCACCTCGGCGTTGGGCACCTTCTGGCCCAGGCTCAGCGCCACGTCACCGGTGCCGGGCGGCAGGTCGACGACGAGGAAGTCGAGGTCGCCCCAGTAGACGTCGGCGAGGAACTGCTGGAGCGCGCGGTCGAGGATCGGCCCGCGCCACGCGATCACCTGGTCACGGCTCTGCTTGAGCATGCCGATCGAGATCACGCGAAGCCCCATGGTGGGCACCGGCATGATCATGCCGTCCACCGAGGTCGGCATCGCGTCCATCAGGCCCAGCATCTGCGGGATCGAGTGCCCGTAGATGTCGGCATCGAGGATGCCGACGCTCTTGCCACGGGCGGCCAGCGCCATGGCCAGGTTGACCGTCACCGAGCTCTTGCCCACCCCGCCCTTGCCGGACGCGACGAGCAGCACCTGGGTGAGGGAGTCGGAACGCGCGAACGGGATCTCGCGGTCCTCGCGCCCGCCGCGCAGCTGCTTCTTCAGGGCGGCCCGCTGCTCGTCGCTCATGGTGCCCAGGGTCACCTGGACGCCACTGACGCCCTCGACAGCAGACACGGCGGTGGTGACGTCGCTCTCGATCGTGTTCGACAGCGGGCAGCCGGCGATCGTCAGCAGCACCGTGACCGCAGCCACGCCGCTGTCGTCCACGCTCACCGATTCGACCATCCCCAGGTCGGTGATGGGGCGGCGGATCTCGGGGTCGATGACTCCGGAGAGGGCGGTACGGACGGCGCTGACAAGGTCGGACATGAGCGCAAGACTAACCGTCCCGCAGGCCGGTCCCCAACCCGCGACCGATGCCGGACGGGGTATCCGCGGGTGGACCGAATTCGGAACCGTCCCCAACTCGGTCCGGACCGGATCGGGGACGGTTCCGAACTCGGTCCACTCTCAGCCGGCCTTGGCCTTCGGCTCGTCGGGATCGCGTTCGGCCAGCTCCTCGAGGAGGTCACGCAGTTCTGAGCGGATGAAGTCGCGGGTGGCGACGTCGTTCATCCGCATCCGCAGGGACGCGATCTCCCGGGCGAGGAAGTCCATGTCCGCCCGGGACTGCGCCGAAACCTCGCGGTCGCGTTCCAGGCTCACCCGGTCGCGCGCCTCCTGGCGGTTCTGCGCCAGCAGGATCAGCGGCGCGGCGTAGGACGCCTGCAAGGACAGGGCCAGAGTGAGGAACAGGAACGGGAACGGGTCGGGCGCGGTGTCCTTGGGGAGGGTCACGTTCAGCACCACCCAGGTGATGATCAGCACGGTCATCCAGGCCAGGAACTGCGCCGTGCCCATCCAGCGCGCGAACGACTCGGCGAAGCTGCCGAAGGCGTCCTGGTCCATCCGCATGCGCGGAAGCCACTCACTTCGGCGGCGACCCGGCACATCGAGGCGTTCCTGCTTAGCCATCGGTCACCTCCGCATCGAGTCGGTCGAGCTGAACCCCGCGCCAGTCGTTGGGCAGGATGTGGTCGAGCACGTCGTCCACGGTCACCGCGCCCAGCAGGCGCCGCTCGGCGTCCACCACCGGCGCGCAGACCAGGTCGTAGGTCGCGAAGTACCGGCTGACCTGGGCGATGTTGCTCTGCGGGGTGAGGGGCGTGATGTCGGGATCGATGAGTCCGGCCGCCAGCACGGACGGCGGTTCCCGCAGCAGGCGCTGGAAGTGGACCGCGCCGAGGTAGCGACCGGTCGGGGTGTCCATCGGGGGACGACAGATGAAGGCGAGCGCGGCCATCGCAGGGGTGATCTCCTGCCGGCGCACGGCCGCCAGGGCGTCGGCCACGGTCGCGTCGGCATTGAGGACGACGGGCTCGGGGTTCATCAGGCCGCCGGCGGTCGCCGCGTCGTAGAGCAGCAGCGTCCGGACGTCCTTCGCCTCCTCCGGCTCCATCTGCTCCAGGATCGTCTCGGCAAGCTCCGAGTCCAGTTCGGCGATCAGGTCGGCGGCGTCGTCGGGGTCCATCTCCTCCAGCACGTCGGCGGCGCGCTCGGTGTCGAGGGACGCGATCACGTCCACCTGCTCGTCCTCGGGCAACTCCTCCAGGGCCTCGGCCAGGCGGTCGTCGTCCATCGCGTGCACCACGGCCGCCCGCAGCAGCGGGTCCATGTCGTGGAGTTCGCGGGCGACGTCGGCAGGCTTCAGTTCCGAGAGCCGGATCGCCTGCTGCTCGGCGTCGCGCGGCGCGGGCTTCTCGATGAAGTCGGGCACTTCCGACCAGTCGACGATCGTCACGTGGCCGCGCTGGAACGGCCTCCGTCCGGCTTCGCGGAGCGCGACCTCCGCGAGCACCCAGTCGTGCGACCGGTTGCGCTTGATCGCGACGTCGAAGATGGTCTCGGGCTGGCTCGCGTCGGCCCGGCGGACAGTGCGGTCGAACAGCCCGTCGACCACCAGCGTCTCCCGCTCGCGCACCTGGAACCGCACGGTGTTCACCAGCCCGGAGATGATCACCTGGTGCGCATCGATGGAGTGCACCCGCTCCATCGGGAAGAAGATCCTGCGCAGCGCGAAGAGCTCCACCACAAGGCCCTTCACCTTGGGCGGACGGTTGCCCGAGCGGTTCTGGATGACGACGTCGCGAACCTTGCCCACCTGCTCGCCGTTGGGGTCGAGCATGGGCAGTCCCTTGATCCTCGAGACGAAGATCGACGATGCCGAGGTCACGTCCCGCAGGCTACCGCCTCCGGGTAACTCAACCCACACGGATCGCGCAGGACGTGCCCTACGTCGCCTCGGTGTCGAACGCCACCACCCGCGGTGGCGGCACCTCGGGCAGCGCCCCGGTCAGGAACGGTGCCGGGCCCCCGGACGCGGCCGCGCCGGCCAGCTCCCTGACCGGCTCGAGTTCGGACTTCAGCGGCTCCAGTTCCGCCTTCAACGGCTCCAGCTCGGCCTGCACCGGGTTCAGCAGGTGCTTGGTCACCATCCCCCGCGGGTCGGTCAGGTCGAGGTCGGCGAACTCCGGCCCCAACTCCTGCCGCAGCTTGCCCGAGGCGTCGTTGGCGATGTTGCGCAGGTAGTTGAGCACCCGCGCGGTCTTGCGGGCGAGTTCGGGCAGCTTCTCGGGCCCGAACAGGATCACCGCGAACGCGACCAGGACCAGGATCTCTGCGAAGTTGAAGTCGATCATCGCGAAGCTGCCCCGCGTCCTCTGCTCACAGGCCGGCCGCGTCCAGCACGGCGACGAACGTCGCGGCCTGCTCGGCTGAGGCGTCCCGCAGCGGCTTGCGCACCGGGCCGGGAGCGAAGCCACGCGCGGCGAGACCGGCCTTGACCAGCATGCAGCCCTGGGTGGCGAAGACGCCGAGGAAGACCGGCAGGAGCGCGGCGTTGAGGGCGGTGGCCCGGGCAGGGTCGCCGCCGACGAAGGCCTCGATCATCTCCCGGGTGCGCCGGCCCGTGAAATGGGTGGAGGTGCCGACGACGCCGACACCTCCCACCGCGAGCAGCGGCAGGGTCATCGCGTCGTCACCGGAGTAGTAGGCGAGGTCGGTGGCCGCGATCACCTGGGACGAGGCGACCGGCTGGCCCTTCGCATCCTTGACGGCGACGATGTTGGGATGCGCCGCGACGGCGATGAGGGTGGCGGTCTCGACCGGAATGCCGGCCCGGTGCGGGATGTCGTAGATCATGATCGGCAGCGAGGTGGCGTCAGCGACGGTGAGGAAGTGGTCCGCGAGGGCGTCCTGCGGGGGGCGGCTGTAGTACGGGGTCACGACCAGCAGGCCGTGGACGCCGGCCTGCTCGGCCTGCCTGGTGAGTTCGAGGGTGTGGGCGGTGTCGAACGTGCCGACCCCGGCGACGACCTTCGCGCGGTCTCCGACCTCGGCCATGACCGCCTCGAGGAGCCCTAGCTTCTCCGCGTCCGTGGTGGTCGGGCATTCGCCGGTGGTGCCGTTCACGACGAGCGCATCGTTGCCCTGGACGTCCACGAGGTGCGCGGCGAGCCGGCGGGCCTCGTCGTAGTCGACCGACCCGTCGGGGGCGAACGGAGTCACCATGGCCGTCTGGACCCGGCCGAAGGGCAGCGCTGTCATGGGGCAAGCCTAAGCGGTTGTGAACACATTGTTCGGGTCGCCGTCTCGAACGACCCCGTCCGCATTATGGTGGAGCCGTGAACCCAGCACCGAAGAGCACTGCTCGCGCGGCCTCACCTGCACCAAGCCTGGCCTACGCCGAAGCTTTCGTCGCGGAGTCGGACACCGCCGAAACGGCCCGCCAGCGGGCCGACGAGTTGGGCATCGAGGCGATCAGCAGCGGCGTGGCCGCCACCCTCACGTTCCTCACGAGGGTCGTCGGCGCGCGCGCGGTCGCGGAGATCGGCACCGGCAGCGGCGTCTCGGCGCTGGCCCTGCTGGCCGGCATGTCGCCGGACGGCATCCTGACCAGCATCGACGCGGAGGCCGAGCACCAGCTCGCGGCTCGTGAGGTGCTCACGGCCGAGGGGATCCCGAGCCGACGCGTCCGGTTGATCGCCGGCCAGGCCCTCAACGTGCTGCCCAAGCTCACCGACGGTGCCTACGACCTCGTCTACGTCGACGGCGACCCGCTGGAGTACGTCGAGTACGTGGCGCAGGCGCAGCGGTTGCTGCGCTCCGGCGGCGTCCTGGTGCTGCACCATGCGCTGTGGCGCGGGCTCGTCGCCGACGAGCGCAACTACGACGACGAGCCCCTGATCGTGCGCGAGGCCCTGTCCGCGGTGCTCGCGGACGAGGCGTTCACCCCTGCCCTGCTGCCGTTGGGCGACGGTCTGCTGGTCGCGGTCAAGGCCTGACCGCCCTCCCCCGGCGCCACGCCTTCGCACGCTCTGGGCCAGGGGTGAGGCCAGCACCTGCTCAGCGTGCGGTGGTCGGACGCTCGGTGGCGCGGATGTCGGACGGGCGCACGGTGAGCGCGAGGTAGGCGCAGGCGGCCAGGGACAGCGCGACGGCACCGTAGAACGTCGCCGGCAGCCCGGCCCGCTCCGCCACGATCCCGCCGAGGAGGGCTCCCAGCGGCATCAGCCCGAAAGCCAGGGTCCGGCTCGCTCCCCCGACCCGTCCCAGCAGGTTGCCGGGCACGAGGCGCTGGCGCAGCGACTGTGACACCACGTTGCCGATGGTGTTCGTGATCCCCACGAGCGTGACGGCGACGGCCACGGCCCAGGCGTTAGGCCAGAGCACGGGCACCAGCATCAGCAGGACGCTGGAGGTGAGCATGGTGAGCACCGTCGGCAGCTCTCCGAGCCGGGAGACGACGGCCTCCGCGAGCACCGAGCCCGCAACCGCGCCGAGCGCGAAGCCCAGCATCACCAGCGGGAACTGCGAGGGCGTCAGCCCCATCGCGGAGTTCGGCCCTACCGCCCACAGGACGAAGACGGCGAAGTACGCGGTGCTGGCCAGGTTGAGCACGCTCGAGGTGATCACCAGCGGACGCATCACCCGGTGGGAGGCCAGGAAGAGCAGGCCCTCGCGCACCTGCCCGAAAGCACCCGCGGGCGAGCCGTGGGACGCCCGGGCGCGGAAGTCGCCGCGCAGCCCCACCGCGAGGACGAGGGAGGCGAGGGCCGCGAGCGCGGCGGAGGTACCGAAGCCCAGCCCCGACCCCAGCACGACCAGGGCGCCGGCGAGCGGAGCGCCGAGGAACGCATTCGCCACCTGCTGCACGCCGATCACACGCCCGTTCGCCGCCGACAGGCGATCGCTGGGCACCAGGTCGGGGACGATCGAGGTCGCACCCAGGTCGGCGAACACCTCGGTCGCCCCGTACACCAGCACCAGGGTTACCAGGAGGGGCATGCTGAGCGCTCCGGCGAATCCCAGCGCCGCTCCCGCCGCGAGGACGGCCGCCCGCACCCCCAGGGCGAGCACCTGCACCCGGCGCCGGTCGGCCCGATCGATCACGACTCCGGCGGCCAGGCCGAACACCAGCCACGGCAGCCAGGTCGCGGCCGAGAGCAGGGAGATCTGGATCGGCGAGGTCGTGAGGGACAGGGCGACCAGCGGGGCGAGCGTGCCCAGGATGCCGTCGCCGAGGTTGGCGAGGCCGGTGGAGAGGAGCTGGGCGCTGAACGGACGTCCGAGCGGCTTGCGGACGGCGCGGCTCGGCGCGACCGTCGGGTCGAGAGTGGCAGACATATCGGTGAACTCCTCCTACACTGGACCCATGCAGAGGAACCTCTGCAAAGACTTCTATGCAAAGGTATCTCTGCATATGACGGATGGCAAGACCCCAGACGCCGTTCCTTCCGAACGGCGGGCGACGCGTTCGGCGTCGGCGACCCCCGCGGCACTGAAGGCGTTCGCGCACCCCCTGCGCATGGCGATGTACGCCGAACTCCAGCGCCGCGGCTCGGCGACCGCCAGCCAGCTCGCGCGAGCGCTGGGCGAGAGCAGCGGCCAGACCAGCTACCACCTGCGGCAGCTGGAGCGGCACGGCTTCATCGAGGACGACCCTGACCGGACGGGCGGGCGCGAGCGCTGGTGGCGTGCCGTCGGCTTCTCGATGACCGAGCCGTCACTGGTCAACGACCCCGACACCGCCGGCCCCGTCCGCACGATCGTGCAGCAGGTGATCGCCGAGCGTGCTGCGGCCCTGACGGCCTGGTTCGACGCCTACCTGCCCGATGACACCGGCGGCGACCTGCTGAGTTCGTCCACCCTGTCGCTGACCGACGACGAGGCGAAGGAGCTCAGTACCGAACTCAACGAGGTCCTCGACAGGATGGTCGGTCGCGCCCGCGGACGGCGTCCCCCCGAGGGCGCGGCGCGGTACCGCATCCATCTCGACGTCTTCCGACTCCCCGAAACCCCGCAAGCTGTCCGTTCGGAGCCGATGTCGGCTCCGAACTGACAGCTTGCGGGTGGGTCAGGTCACCAGTTGCCGGGGACGGCCTCGTTCTTGGCGACAACGGTGATGCCGTTCTCGACGTAGAAGCCGCGGGCGCGGTCGTGCTCGGCGTTCACGCCGATCTCGACGCCGTCGGGCACATGGACGTTCTTGTCGAGGATCGCCCGGCGCACCACGGCGTTGCGGCCGATGCGGCACCCGGAGTAGATCACCGACTCCTCGATCTTCGCCCACTTGTCGACCATGACGTTGGGCGAGAGCACCGACCGGTCGACGTCACCGCCGGAGATGATGCAGCCGGAGCCCACGATCGAGTCCTCCGCGGTACCGCGCAGGGTGAACTTCGCGCCCGGCAGCTGGGCCTGCGAGGTCCAGATCGGCCACTTGCGGTTGTACAGGTTGAACTCGGGATCGACCGAGACCAGGTCCATGTGCGCCGCGTGGTAGGCGTCGATCGTGCCGACGTCCCGCCAGTAGTTGCGGTCCTTCTCCGTCGACCCGGGGACGTTGTTGGCCGTGAAGTCGTAGACCCCGGCGTTCCCGGCCGAGACGAAGGACGGAATGATGTTGCCGCCCATGTCGTGACGGGAGTCGTCGGTGGCCGCGTCCTCGTTGAGCGCCTCGACGAACGCCTTGCGGGTGAACACGTAGTTGCCCATCGAGGCGAACGACTCCTCCGGGCTGTCCGGCAGGCCGGGCGGGTCCTTCGGCTTCTCCAGGAACCGGCTGATCTTGCCCTCAGCCGTGGCATCGATGATGCCGAAGGCGCTGGCCTCCTTGCGCGGCACCCGGATGCCGGCGATCGTGGCGTCGAACCCCGAGTCGATGTGGGCGTTCACCATGTCCTCGACGTTCATCCGGTAGATGTTGTCCGCCCCGAACACCACCACGTAGTCGGGTTCCTCGTCGTTGATCAGGTTCATCGACTGGTAGATCGCGTCCGCGCTGCCCTGGTACCACTGCTTGCCGGTGCGCTGTTGCGCCGGGACGGACGTCACGTAGCTGCCCAGCAGCGGCGACATCCGCCACGTCAGGGCGATGTGGCGGTCCAGGGAGTGCGACTTGTACTGCGTCAGGACGCAGATCTTGGTGAGGTCTGAGTTGGCCAGGTTCGACAGCACGAAGTCGATCAGCCGGTACGTGCCCCCGAAGGGAACCGCGGGCTTGGCCCGGTCAGCTGTCAACGGCATGAGTCGCTTGCCCTCGCCACCAGCGAGGACGATCGACAGCACATTCGGTCCGCTAGTCATGCTCCGAACCTAGGACCTCGGGGGTGCTGCCACAAGGAAACGCGGGAAAAGGTGCGCCGGGTCTGAGGCTGGGATTCACGCTGGAGGGGATCGCGCCAACCCATGCCCATCCGCGAGGTTCTGTGACACGATCGCGTCATGGCACTTCGCGTCTCCATCCTCACCCGGGAGTACCCCCCGCACATCTACGGCGGCGCCGGCGTCCACGTCGGCCAGCTCGTGCCCCAACTGCGCAAGTTCACCGACTACGTCGAGGTCCAGTGCATGGGCGAGCCCCGCGAGGGGGCCACCGCGCACGCCGAGGACTTCCCGCCCGGCGCCAACGCCGCACTCCGCGTGCTCGGGGCGGACGTTGCCATGGCGAACGCCATCGGCGACGTGGACGTGATCCACTCCCACACCTGGTACGCCAACTTCGCCGGACTGATCGGCTCCAAGTTCCGCGACGTGCCGCATGTGGTCACCTCGCACTCCCTCGAGCCGCACCGCCCGTGGAAGGCCGAGCAACTCGGGGGCGGCTACCGCGTCTCGTCGTGGGCGGAGAAGACGGCCTTCGAGGACGCCGCTGCGGTGATCTCGGTGAGCGAGGGGATGCGCGCCGACGTCCTCGACTCCTACTCGGACCTGGACCCCGACCGGGTCCACGTGGTGAAGAACGGCATCGACCCCGAGGAGTTCAAGCCCGACTTCGGCACCGACGTGGTCGACTCCCTCGGTGTCGACCGGGACCGCCCGCTGGTCGTCTTCGTCGGACGCATCACCCGGCAGAAGGGCCTGGTGCACCTGGTGCGCGCGGCGCAACAACTCGACCCGGACACCCAGTTGCTGCTGCTCGCCGGTGCGCCCGACACCCCGGAGATCGCCGCGGAGTTCGACACCGCCTTCGCCGAGCTGAGCCGCGTGCGCGGCGGCAGCGTGAAATGGGTGCAGGAGATGCTGCCCCGGGCGTCGGTACGGCAGGTGCTCACCCACGCCACCGTGTTCGCGTGCCCCTCGATCTACGAGCCGCTCGGCATCGTGAACCTGGAGGCGATGGCCTGCGAGACCGCCGTCGTGGCGTCCGCGGTCGGCGGCATCCCCGAGGTCGTCGTGGACGGCCAGACCGGAACCCTGGTGGCCTACGACCCGAAGCAGGCCGGCGATCCGGCGTTCGTCGCGCACTTCGAGGCCACCTTCGCCGCGGAGATCAACCGGATCACGCGCGACCCGGCTCTGGCCGAGCGCTACGGCAAAGCCGGACGCCAGCGCTGCATCGACGAGTTCTCATGGGAGAAGATCGCGAAGGAGACCGTCGCGGTGTACGAGAAGGCGATCGCCTTCCACCACGGCCGTTGACCGGACCGGCACCCGGATGACCGAGGGCCCCGGGGATTCCCCGGGGCCCTCGACGTTCGCGTGCCGTGCGTCAGGCGACGACGACGCCTTCCAGTGCAGCCTTCAACTCTGCCGCTTCCGTGGCGTTCATCTCGATCACCAGGCGGCCGCCGCCTTCCGCGGGGATGCGCATGGCGATCACGCGACCCTCCTTGGCCACCTCGATCGGCCCGTCGCCGGTCCGCGGTTTCATCGCTGCCATCGCATACCTCAATTTCTGGCTGGTTGTGGATCCAACTCTCCCATTATTCCATCCCGGGCAGACCGCCGCGGCACGCCCGGAAGAGCGCTCGTCCCGCGGGGTGTCGTGCCGGCGCTCAGGCTCCGGGAGCGTCGCCGGCGTCCAGCTGCCGGGCCAGGCGATCGAGCAACTCGTCCACCTGCTGCATCGAGTACCCGCGGGTCTCGACTCCGAACCGCAGGCCCCGGAGGTCCTCACCGGTGAGGTCTCCGTCGGGAACATGGGGACGCGGGGTGTCGGTGACGGTGGGCGGGAACTCGCCGAGCCGACCGGTCGACGCGACCGCGGCCAGCCCGAGGATCGCCACGGCGATCATCCACAGCACCCACTCCATGGGCGAACTCTACCGAGTCACGACATCTGTGACGCCGTGCGGGGCTGGGTCACCTTCGGGCCGGGCCCGGTCGCCAGGGCGACCGCCTCCTCCGGATCGTCGGTCAGCTGCAGCAACGTGAGGTCGCCGGGGGCGATGTAGGCGCTGGCGAGCACGCCGTCCTGCAACCAGTCCAGCAGGGGTGTCCAGAAGGCGCTGCCGAAGAGCACGATGGGGAACGAGGTGACCTTGCGGGTCTGGACGAGCGTGAGCGCCTCGAACACCTCGTCGAACGTGCCGAAGCCGCCGGGCATCACCACGAAGCCCTGGGAGTACTTCAGGAACATCACCTTGCGGGCGAAGAAGTAGCGGAAGTTGATGCCGAGCGAGACGTACTTGTTGAGTGCCTGCTCGAACGGAAGCTCGATGCCCAGGCCCACCGACACGCCGCCGGCCTCCAGCGCACCGCGGTTGGCCGCCTCCATGATGCCGGGCCCGCCGCCCGTGATCGTGGCGAAGCCCGCCTCGGCCAGGCCCTTGCCGATCCGCTGGGCAGCGACGTACATCGGGTCGCGACGGGGTGTCCGTGCCGAGCCGAACACGCCGATACCCGGCCCCAGTTCGGCGAGGGTGCCGAACCCTTCCACGAACTCGGCCTGGATGCGCATGACCCGCCACGGGTCGGCGTGCACCCAGGCGCCGTCGCCCTTGTCGTTGAGGAGGCGCTGGTCGGTGGTGGTCGGCAGGACCTGGTCGTGGCGCCGGATCACCGGGCCCTGCGTGCGCGTGCGTTTGCTCACGCGTGCAATCTATTGCCCCGGGCCCAACGCCGGAGGGCGGACGTGCGTCGCGCCTTCAGCCGAGCCAGCGAAGCAGTGCGTCCCGGCACGTGTACAGGTCGGCCACCGGGCAGAACTCGTCGTCGGCGTGGGCCTTGCCCGGGTCGGCGGGTCCGAAGTTCACGGCGGGGACGCCGAGCGCGCTGAACCGGGCCACGTCCGTCCAGCCGTACTTCGGCCCGGCCTGCCCGCCCACCGCGGCCAGGAACTCCTGCGCGATCGGACGGTCCAGGCCGGGCCTGGCGCCGGGGGCGACGTCGATGAACTCCAGCTCGTGGCCGGGGAACAGCGCGCGGCAGTGCGCCTTGGCACCCGCCTCGTCGCGGTCGGGCGCGAACCGGAAGTTGACCGTGAGCGTGCCCGCATCCGGGACGACGTTGCCGGCGATCCCCCCGGAGATCGCGACGGCGTTGAGGCCCTCGCGGTAGACCAGCCCGTCCACCTCAACCTGCCGGGGCTCGTAGTCCGCCAGCCGCGAGAGCGGCTCGGCGAGGTCGTGGATCGCGTTGTGCCCCAGCCATGAGCGGGCGGAGTGGGCTGCCGTCCCGGAGGTGGAGAGGACGAAGCGCAGGGTGCCCTGGCAACCGCCCTCCACCCGCGCCGACGTCGGCTCCATCAGGACCGCGAAGTCCGCGGCGAGCCAGTCGGGATGTTCGCGCGCGACCCGGGTGAGCGAGTTCTGCTCGGCCGCGACCTCCTCGTGGTCGTAGAAGATCCACGTCACGTCCCGTGACGGGGCCGGAAGGGCCGCCGCGCAGGCCAGCATCACGGCCACGCCGCCCTTCATGTCGCAGGTGCCGCGCCCGTAGACCCGGTCGCCGTCCCGCCGGGACGGCAGGTTGCCGGCGACGGGGACGGTGTCGAGGTGACCGGCGATGACGACGCGTTCGGCACGGCCCAGCAGGGTCCGGGCCACGACCGTGTCGCCGTCGCGCTGGACGTCCAGGTGCGGCTGTCGCCGCAGGGCGTCCGCGACCAGGTCGGCCAGCTCGCGCTCGTTGCCACTGACCGATTCCACGTCCACCACCTGTTGCAGCAGGGCCACCAGGTCACCGGTCAGGTCGAGGCTCATGGGCCGCAGAATAGCCTCAGGCACGCCCGGTAGGCTGACCGCATGACCCGACCCGCGCACGGCTGGGGCCTGGCTAGTGTCCATTCCTCCGGCCAGGTTCTCGACACCTGGTTCCCCGCACCCGCCCTCGGCGGCCCGGCCGACCGCGAGCCCCCCAAGGAGCTCGTGGCCGCGGCCATGCGTGACGACGAGCGCGACGTCCGCACCGAGCCGCTGCTGGTCGAGATCGACCTGGACGAACCGCCGGTGACGGTTCCGGACGCCTACCTGCGCCTGCACCTGTTCAGCACGCGGGCCTGTGCCCCGCGTTCGATCGACCTGACCGGACTGTTCAGCGTGCTGCCGAACGTGGTGTGGACCAGCTTCGGGCCGTGCGCCGTGGACGGCTTCGAGTCCGTCCGGCTCGCCCTCCTCTCCGTGCACGGGCGGGTCTCGGTGTACGGCGTCGACAAGTTCCCGCGGATGACCGACTACGTGGTGCCGTCCGGAGTGCGGATCGCCGACGCGGACCGCGTCCGGCTGGGCGCCCATCTCGCCCCCGGGACGACGGTGATGCACGAGGGGTTCGTGAACTACAACGCGGGCACGCTGGGCTCGTCGATGGTGGAGGGACGCATCTCGGCGGGCGTCATCGTGGGAGCCGGGTCGGACATCGGCGGCGGCGCCTCCATCATGGGCACGTTGTCGGGCGGCGGCCAGGAGCAGATCACGATCGGCGAGCGCTGCCTGCTCGGCGCGGAGGCCGGCGTGGGCATCTCCCTCGGTGATGACTGCGTGGTGGAGGCCGGCCTCTACGTCACCGCTGGAACCAAGGTGACGCTGCCCGGAGGTGCGGTCGTGAAGGCCGTCCAGCTGAGTGGGCGCGACGGGCTGCTCTTCCTGCGCAACTCCATGACCGGCGCGGTCGAGGCCCGGAACCGGCGGGGCTCGGGTGTCGAGCTGAACTCCGCACTCCACGACAACTGAGCCGTCCGTGAGACGCGCTCGGACCGTGCTGTGGGCGGTCGTCGGGATCGTGGTCGTGCTGGCCCTCGTGGTCGGTGGCGTGGTGCTCTGGTCGACCTACAACAAGGTCCCGCTGCCGATCGAGGATCGCTGCACCGCGACCGCCGGCGGCCACGTCACCACGCTCACGCCGGAGCAGGCGCGGAACGCCGCGATCATCGCCGGAGTGTCGATCCGCCGTGGCCTGGCGCCCCGCGCCGCGTCCATCGCGTTGGCGACGGCGTACCAGGAGTCCGGTATCCGCAACCTCGACTACGGCCACTCCGACTCCCTCGGGCTGTTCCAGCAGCGTCCCTCCAAGGGCTGGGGAACCGTCGACCAGATCATGGACCCGTGGTACTCCTCCACCTCCTTCTACAAGGCGATGGAGCGCGTCAAGAACTGGCGGACCAGGGACATCAACGACGTCGCCCAGGCCGTACAGCGCAGCGCGTACCCCGACGCCTACCGCAAGCACGTGGCGAACGCGCGGACCCTGGCCAGCTCGCTCACCGGCGAGACGCCGGCGTCGTTCACCTGCGTCGTCGGCAGTCCGGGTGCCGCAGACCCCTCCGGCACGGCCGGCTTCCTGAAGAAGACACTGGGCCCCGGTGCGGTCGAGGTCCGTCGCAGCGGCTCGACGCTCACCGTCACCGCGGACAGCCCCGCCCAGGCGTGGGCCGTCGCGCACCTCGCCATCGCGAACACCGCCTCCTACGGGCTCGCGTCGGTCACCGTCGGGCCCTACTCCTGGACGCACTCCACGACCGGACTCGCCGAGTGGCAGGGCACCGGACCGAGCACGGCCACGGACGTGACGCTGGTGTTCCCCGAGCCGAAGCGCTGAGCCTGCCCCGACGGTCGTCCCGCCCGCCCCGCGGGGTCTCAGCTCACGGCGAGCAGGCGCTTCGCCGCGGCGGCGATGCGCTCGTCCGTGGCGGTCAGGGCCACCCGGACGAACCGGACCCCGGCCTCACCGTAGAAGTCGCCGGGAGCCACCAGGATGCCGAGTTCGGCGAGGCGGTCGACGCTCGCCCGGCAGTCCTCGTCCCGCGTGCACCACAGGTACAGCGATCCCTGCGAGTGCTCGACACGGAAGCCGGCCGCCGTCAGTGCGGGACGCAGGAGCGCGCGGCGCCTGCGGTAGCGGGCACGCTGCTCATCCACGTGGGACTGGTCCTCGAGCAGGGCGATCATGGCGGCCTGCACCGGCGCGGGCACGATCAGGCCGGCATGCTTGCGCACCTCCAGCAACGGCCGGACGACGTCCGGGTCGCCGGCGACGAAGCCCGCACGGTAACCGGCGGCGTTCGACCGCTTCGACAGCGAATGAACAGCGAGCAACCCCTCGAGCGACCCGGAGTTGATCGCGGGGTGCAGCACCGACATCGGCTCGGCGTCCCAGCCGAACTCGCCGTAGCACTCGTCGGAGGCGAGCACCGCGCCGGCCGCGCGCGACGCGTCCACCCACTGCGTGAGCCGTTCGGGCGGCAGGATCTCGCCGTGCGGGTTCGCCGGGGAGTTGATCCACACCAGCCCAGGACGCAGCCCGGCAACCGCAGACGGGTCGTCGGTGGCCACGACGTTGGCGCCGGCGATGCGCCCCCCGACGTCGTACGTCGGGTAGGCGGTGGTCGGGATCACCACGGTCCGGCCGGCACCCACGCCGAGCAGGGTGGGCAGGAGGGCCACCAGTTCCTTCGTGCCCACGACCGGCAGGACGCCGGCATCGGAGAGCCCTTCCGCCCCCCACCGCCGGCTCAGGTAGTCGACGATCGAGGCGCGCAGGCGCGGTGTGCCCCAGGTGGTCGGGTAGCCGGGCGCGTCCGAGGCCTCGGCCAGAGCACGGCGGCCCACTTCCGGGGTCGGGTCGACCGGGGTGCCGACCGACAGGTCGACGATGCCGTCAGGGTGTGCGGCGGCGCGGGCCCTCGCCGCGTCCAGGGAGTCCCAGGGAAAGTCGGGCAGCTGCCCGGCCAGCCCCGGGGTCACTCGCCCTGGGGCGGGAGCGCGGCGACAGTGGGGTGGTCGGCGTCGATCGGTCCGAGCTTGGCCGCGCCGCCGGGCGAGCCGATCTCGTCGAAGAAGTGCACGTTGATGTCGTAGTACTCCGCCTGGTCGGCGGGCACGTCATCCTCGTAGAAGATCGCCTCGGTCGGGCACACCGGTTCGCAGGCCCCGCAGTCGACGCACTCGTCGGGATGGATGTAGAGCATCCGGTTGCCCTCGTAGATGCAGTCGACGGGACACTCCTCGACGCACGCGAGGTCCTTGACATCCACACACCCGAGAGTGATCACGTAGGTCATTGACCGGCTCCTTGATCGTTCCTGACAGACTCGTCTGCACTCTACAACTGACAACGAGAGATGATGGGCCGTGCCTCGCCGCCATCCCGAAGCGCGATCCGCCCGTCCGGGCGGGAGGGTCAGCGTCCGCCGCGTCCGTCCCGACGGCGACACCGGTGACATCGTCGGCTGGGTGCTGCGAAGCGATCCCGATCGCCTCGTCCTGCGTGACCGCCGCGGCAGCGTCCACGACCTCAGGTGGGAGGACGTGCTCGCCTGGCGCCCGGTCGGCGTGCCGCGCGGCCGCGATCCGCTGCGCACCAGCCGCGACGAGCTCGACCGGCACGCGCTCCCCGGGTCGGGGGGGCGGGTGTTCGTCGCCCGCCTGAGCAGCCTCCTGGACGGCCGGACGCCGGCAATCCTCGACGACCCGGGCGACCCTCCGCCCTTCCCCGCCGCGCTCTCGGGGGAATGGGTGTCGGCGGGTGAGGCCGGGGACTACGTCGCCCTCGCCTGGTGGGCCGCTCACCATGACGCCCGCAGCATGCAGGTGCGCACGCCGACCCCGTCCCGGATCGAGCAGCTCCGCGTGCTGGGCTTCGTCGAACTCCCGTGACGCGCTGCCGCCGGTTCGGCGGACGGCTCAGGCGGACGGCTTCTTGCCGCAGACGACCGGGGTGAGCGAGTTGTAGCGCCAGGTGAACAGCTCCCGCTTGACCAGCTTCCCGCCTTGGTAGAACAACCGGTAGTGGCGCACGTCGAACCCGGTCATCGCGCTCTGCGGCACGCACCGCGGCGAGGTGTCGTAGATGGTCTTGCCCGGGGCCCGGTAGTTCGACCGGATCGGGGTGGACGCCTTGATCGTGTAGCGCTTGGTCGACCACACCCGCACGGTGACCGATCCCTGGGTGCCGGTGTGCCCGGTCGTCCAGGCCTGCAGCACCACGCCGTACGGGGAGTCGTTCTTGAACTTCATGTCGACGCTGACCCAGTCGAGAGTGGCCTCGCGGCCGACCGGGTAGCGGTTGAAGTAGAGCGAGTGCGGCTTGTGGTAGATGTCCTTGAGCCCTGCGAAGTAGATCGCGTTGAAGGTCGTCGTGGTGGCCTGCGAGATCCCGCCGCCCAGGCGTTCCACGATGCGGCCGCCGTCGATCGCGCCGCCGGCCATCCAGCCGGCCTTCCTGGTGCGCTTGCCCAGGGTCTCGTTCATGCTGAACGTCTCGCCTGGCTTCAGGAAGGTGCCGTTGATCAGCCTCGCCGCCTTGCCGATGTTGTTGTAGCGGTAGGCGGTGCCGGGGAAGTACGTCGTGAAGCTTCCGATGACCTTCTTCACCCCGAGCTTGCGGGCGTCGGCGGTGGTGAAGTTCGCCGCGCGGACGCTCACCGGGACCGACGCGGTGCGCCCGCTGCTGCGCGACAGCGTCGGCACCAGTGCCGCACCCAGCTGCTCGGGATCGACGCCCACCCCGTCGGCGGACGGGATGATCTTCGGCTTCTTCGCGCCCATCGTGATGGTGGCGTCTCGTGGTTGCTTCAGGCCGAGCTTCTCCAAGCCCGCCGCGACCTGCGCCTCCAGCTTGTCGGCGTCGAAGACCGGCGCCAGCCTTCCGTCCACGCCGGCGAACCGCAGGCTGGCGGCGATGTGCTTCGGCTGGACGACCAGGGTGCCGGACTCCCCCACCGTCACGCTCACCGGTGCCGACACGGCGGTGGCAGCGATGCCGGTGACCGCCGCGTCCGCCGCCGCGGTCGTGACCGCCGGCTCGACGTCGCCGACCGGCAGGTTGACCGTCGCCGTCCTCAGGTAGGCCGCTTCCAGGGCGCGGGCCGCGCCGCCGCGGTCGAGCGCCGCGCCGGCCTTGCTCTCGCCCTGTCGCGACGGCGTCAGGCCGGAGTACACCACGGTGGCGTCGACCGGATCCACCTCGACCTTCTCCGCCAGCGGGGCCAGTGCCGCGTCCAGCGCCGTCCGGTCGACCGAGACCACCGCCGGGTGGTCCGAGCCCCCGAACAGGACAGAGAGGATGGTGGCCGGGTTCCAGCTGTTGCCGGCGCCGGCCTGCGCGATGGATGCCGGATAGTCGACGGCGAGCCCCGACGTGGCCGGCTGCAGCGTCAGTCGTTCCGAACCCGCGGAAACCACCAGGGGCTCGGTGCTGCGGCCGGCCAGGGCCGCGCGCAGCTTCTGCTCGGCGGCGGACGCCGGCAGGCCGCCGACCGGCACGCCCGCCACGGAGGCGTTGCGGGGCAGGTTGTCGCCGGCCAGGAAGTGGCCGGCGAGATAGCCGCCGCCCAGCAGGGCGACCAGCCCGGAACCGACACCGATTCCGATCTTCGCCGTGGTGGACAGGGTGGTGCTTCTCGCCAAGGGAGGAATCCTCTCGGTAGCGCGCAGGCCCTCCATGCTACGGGACGGGTTCCGCGGCGTCGGAGAGGTCGTCGAGTGGAGCGGACGGCAACCCGAGTTGTGAGACCACGATCCCGGCGATCATCAGGGCGGCGCCTGCGTAGCCGCGCAGGCCCATGAACTCGTGCAGCAGCAAGGCCCCGCCGATCGCCCCGAACACCGACTCGGTGGCCATGATCAGGGACGCGTGGGTCGCGAGCGCGTGCCGCTGCCCGACCACCTGGAGGGTGAACGCGATCGCGACCGACACCAGGCCGCCGTACAGCAGGGGGACGATGGCCTCGACGAGGCCCGTGAAGGGGGCCGCGTCCAGCACCAGGGCGCCGAGGCCGCTGAGAACCGCGCAGGTGACGAACTGCGCCACCGCGAACCGCAGCGCCGAGAGCCGGGCGCTGTAGTGCTCGATGAACAGGATCTGCACCGCCCACGGGAGGCAGGTGAGGATGAGCAGGATCTCGCCGGTCCCGATCGTGAACGCTTCGGTGACGCTGATCAGGTACAGGCCCACCAGGGACGCGGCGACGCCGACCACGGTGTTGACGCTACTGCGGTGCCCACGGAACGCCGCGATCACGGGGACGAACACCATGTACAGCCCCGTGATGAAGGCCGCGTTCCCTGCAGGGGTGGTGCTCATCGCCGCCTGCTGCAGGTTGACCGCGATGGTGAGGAACGTCCCGGTGACAATGCCCGGCAGCACTACCGCCCTGGTCGCGGCCAGCCGCTTCGCGCGCGGCACACCGCGCAGCCGGTCCCTGACGAGGATCACCGGCACGAGCACCAGCGAACCCAGTGCGAACCGGACCGCGGTGAACGTCAGCGGGCCGACGTGGTCGGAGCCCACGCGCTGTGCGACGAAGGCGAACCCCCACAGCGCAGAGGCCAGCAGCAGCGCGCCGTTCGCGCGCAGCCGCTGGCCCCTGGTGCCGATGATCGGGCGGGAGGAGGACGTGCCGGGATGCTCAGCCGAGGCGGCTGAGTGCGGTCTTCGCGTGCGCGGCGACGTTGTCGGCGGTGAAGCCGTACGTGGTGAACAGCAGGCTGCCCGCCGCGGACTCGCCGAAGTGGTCGATGCCGACGATCTCGCCGGCGTCGCCGACGAACTCGCGCCAGCCCATCGGGACGCCGGCTTCGACGGCGACCTTGGCGACACCGGCGGGCACCACGGACGCCCGGTACTCATCGCTCTGGGCGAGGAACCACTCCTGGCACGGCATCGAGACCACCCGGGTGCCGATGCCCTCGGACTGCAGCTGTTCGCGGGCGGCCAGGGCCACCTCGACCTCCGAGCCGGTCGCGATGATCACGACCTTCAGCTCGCCCTCGGCGTCGAGCAGGGTGTAGCCGCCCTTCGCCACCTCGGACGCGGGCGCGACGCCCGCAGCGTTCCGGTCGACGATCAGCAGGTCCTGCCGGGACAGGATCAGGGCCGACGGGCGGTCGGTGTGGGCGAGCGCGTTCAGCCAGGCGTGGGCGGTCTCGTTGGCGTCGGCGGGACGGATCACGTCCAGCCCGGGGATCGCACGCAGCGCGGCGAGGTGCTCGATCGGCTGGTGGGTCGGGCCGTCCTCGCCCACACCGATGGAGTCGTGGGTCCAGACGAAGATGCTCGGCGCCTTCTGGATCGCGGCGAGACGGACCGAGCCGCGCATGTAGTCGGAGAACACCAGGAACGTGCCGCCGTAGCAGCGGGTGAGGCCCGACATGTTGATCGCGTTCACGATGTTGCCCATCGCGTGCTCGCGGATGCCGAAGTGGAGCGTCCGGCCCGTGTAGTCACCGGAGAACTCCGGCGAGCTCTGCTCCGGCGGGAAGAAGCTCTTCACGCCCTTCATCGTCGTGTTGTTGCTTCCCGCGAGGTCGGCGGAGCCGCCCCACAGTTCCGGCATCACATCGGCCAGCGCGCTCAGCACGTCGCCGGAGGCGGCACGGGTCGCCTTCTTCCCGGGGGCGAAGACCGGCAGGGCCGCCTCGATGCCCTCGGGCAGGGTCTCGGCCAGCGCCCGGTCGAGGATCGCCACCTGGTCGGGGTTCGCGGCCCGCCACGCGTCGTAGCGCGGCTGCCAGTCCGCCTTGGCCGCGGCCGCCCGCTCCGCGGCGTTGCTGCGGGTGTGCTCGAGCACGGCCGGCTCGACGGCGAAGCTCTGCTCCGGGTCGAACCCGAGCTCGCGCTTGAGCCCGGCGACCTCCTCGCCACCCAGCTTGGAGCCGTGCACCGAGTGGTGGCCGGCCTTGGTCGGCAACGGCCAGCCGATGACGGTGGTGAGCTTGATGAAGGACGGCTTGTCGGTCACTGCCTTCGCGGCTTCGATCGCGTCCCACAGCGCCTGCAGGTTCTCCCGGTAGCCGGTGCCGCCATTGGTCCAGTCGACGTGCTGCACGTGCCAGCCGTAGGCGGCGTAGCGCGCGGCGACGTCCTCGGTGAACGCGATCTGGGTCTCGCCCTCGATCGAGATGCGGTTGTCGTCGTAGATCAGGACGAGGTTGCCCAGCTTCTGCGCGCCGGCGAGCGACGACGCTTCGGCGGACACGCCCTCCTGCATGCAGCCGTCGCCAGCGATGCAGTACACGGTGCGGTCGAAGACCGACGTCTCCTCCGCCGGGGTGTTCGGGTCGAGAAGGGCACGCTCACGGCGGGCCGCCATCGCGAAGCCGACCGCGTCCGCCACCCCGGCGCCCAGTGGCCCGGTGGTGCACTCCACGCCGAGCGTGTGGTGGAACTCGGGGTGGCCCGGGGTCTTCGAACCGTAGGTGCGCAGGGAAGCCAGGTCCTCGACCTCGAGGCCGTAGCCGGCCAGGAACAGCTGGCAGTACTGCGTGAGGGAGGAGTGGCCCGCGGACAGCACGAACCGGTCACGGCCGAGCCAGCGGGAGTCGGACGGATCGCCGTTCATGACCTTCTGGTAGAGCAGGTACGCGGCCGGCGCCAACGAGATCGCCGTCCCCGGGTGCCCGTTGCCCACCTTCTCGACCGCATCCGCCGCCAGTACCCGCGCGGTGTCCACCGCGCGCTGGTCAAGCTCCGTCCACGTGAGTTCGGTCATCCCCGGCCTTCCCTGATCGTATTTTGAAACGTAACAATAGCGAATCCAACGCTCGGCTCCAGCCTTTCACACCCCCGGGCGAGAGCCCGACGGTGACCGGATGTTGCCGCCGCCGCGCGCTCTGGGGTGTCTTTGCCCAAACGGCTGCCGCCGGATACCCGTGGGGGTACCCTTGTACGTAGTCCTACTGAGCAGGAGTTCACCGATGAAGCGACTGGTCATCCTCGGCGGGGGAACCGCAGGGACGATGGTGGCGAACAAGCTGCGGGCCGGCCTCCCCGCGCACGAACTGCACATCACGGTGGTCGATCGCGACGACGCGCACCACTACCAGCCCGGCTACCTGTTCATGCCGTTCGGCATCTACAACACCAGCGACATCGTGCGTTCGCGGCACCGCTTCCTCACCGACGGCGTCGACCTGGTCCTCACCGAGATCGACCACGTGGACGCGGCCCACCGCACGGTCCACCTGGCCGACGGGCGCGCCCTGGGCTACGACTACCTGGTGATCGCGTCCGGTGTCGCACCCCGTCCGGACGCCACCCCGGGCATGCAGGACAAGCTCTGGGGCAGCAAGATCCACGAGTTCTACAGCCTCCCGGGCGCCCAGGCGCTGACCGAGGCGATGCGCCGGTTCCGCGGCGGACGGCTGGTCGTGCACATCACCGAGATGCCGATCAAGTGCCCGGTCGCACCGATGGAGTTCACGTTCCTCGCCGACGACTGGCTGCGCAAGCACGGCATCAGGGAGCGCACCGACGTCACCTACGTCACCCCGCTGGACGGCGCCTTCACCAAGCCGGTCGCCTCGCGCGAGCTGGCGACTGCCCTGGTCGACCGGCAGATCGCGCTCGAGACCGACTTCGCGGTCGAGCACATCGACAACGACAGCTGCGAACTGGTCTCCTTCGACGGCCGCCGGGTCGGTTTCGACCTGCTGGTGACCGTTCCGCTCAACATGGGCGCCGACTACGTGGCCCGCTCGGGGCTGGGCGACGAGCTCAACCTAGTGCCGTGCGACCAGCACACCATGGTGAGCCTGGCCCACCCCGACATCTACGTGCTCGGTGACGCCGGAACCCTGCAGACCTCCAAGGCCGGCTCGGTGGCCCACTTCGCGGTGGACGTGTTCGTGCACAACTTCCTGGACGAGTTCAACGGACGGCCGGCCACCCACGGCTTCGACGGCCATGCGAACTGCTTCATCGAGTCCGGCAACCGCAAGGGCATGCTGCTGGACTTCAACTACACCACCGAGCCGTTCACCGGGACCTTCCCGGTGCCGGTGGTGGGGCCGTTCAAGCTGCTCAAGGAGACCCGGCTCAACCACCTCGGCAAGCTCGCGTTCCGCTGGATCTACTGGAACATGCTGCTGCCCGGGCGCCCCATCCCGATGATCCCCACCGCGATGAGCCTGGCCGGCAAGCGGGTCGAACAGGACGTCACCCCGGCCGGCACGGGCATGCCCACGGCCGTCGCGCCGTCCAGCCCGCCCCCGCCGCCGCGTCCGGCCCGGCCGAAGCTCGAGACGAAGCCACTGGCCGCCCCGGTGAAGCAGAAGGTGCCCGCCGCTCCTCCGGCGTCGCGGCCGGCCCCGGTGCCTGCGGCGACCCGGGCCGCGCTCGACTCCACGAACACCGACGTCCTGCCGACGCCCATCGTCCCGAAGTTCTGAACATCGCCAGAAGGAGAAGCATGCCCACCACCCTGATCGCCGGACGTCCGATCGACGTCAACGACGAGGGATTCCTTACCGCCTACGACCAGTGGGACGAGAAGCTCGGCGCCGAACTCGCGCGCCTGATCGGGATCGAGATGACCGAGGCGCACTGGGGTCCGATCCGGTTCCTGCGCGCGGACTTCCCTGCCCGCGGCGAGACCGCCACGCTGCGCCGCGCGAGCACGGTCGGCGGGTTCCCGATCAAGCAACTGTTCGAACTCTTCCCCGTCAAACCCGCCAAGAAGATGGCCTACATCGCCGGGCTGCCGAAGCCCAAGGGCTGCGTCTAGAACCAAGGAGTACTGCCATGACCGACACACTCGTCGCCCCGATCGTCCCCGACTTCGGCACTGAGGCCTGCCCTTCGCCGGCCGCGCAGACCCCGACCGGCCGGAAGCTGGTGATCATCTGCAGCAAGGGCAACCTCGACATGGCCTACCCGGGCCTGATCCTGGGCAGCGCGGCCCTCGGCGAGGGCATCGAGACCCATCTGTTCTTCACCTTCTGGGGGCTGGACATGGTGACGACGTCCCGGATGAACGACCTGAAGTTCACGATGCTCGGCAACACCGCGATGCACCTCACCCAGGCGCCGCGGATGCCCATCCCCGCATTCATGGGCGGCCTTCCCGGCATGACCGGCATGGCCACCAGGATGATGCGCAAGCAGATCGCCGACCTCGAGGTGCCGACCGTCCCGGAGATGCTGGAGCAGATCCACGAGATGGGCGGCCACCTGTGGGCCTGCCGGATGTCGTTCGACATGATGCAGCTCAACGAGGCCGACCTCTTCGAGGGCGTCGAGGCTGTGATCAGCGCCGCCGACTTCATGGAGATCTCCGAGGGCGCCCAGATCATCTTCATCTGACCCGTTCGGCGGCTCAGCGGGGACGGACGAACACCGCGGCGGTGCGCTCGGGAACGCTGACCCAGTCGGTGCCGACCTCGACGGTGCGGACGAGGTCGTCGCTGCCGCCCGCCTGCACGGGATGCAACTCGTAACCGGTGACATCCATCACGAGACCCTGGCGCACCAGCCACGGCGTGGCGTTGAACACCACGAGCAGTCCTGACCAGCGCTCGTCGACCGGGTCCGTGCGGTCGTCCACCGCCATCACCACCACGCCCGGCAGCTGGTGCCAGCTGTTCGCCACCGGGAAGGACACCTTCGCGAGCACCTGTTCGGCGCTGCCCAGCCGGAACAGCCGGGTGGACGCGCGCAGCCGCAACAGGTCGAGGGCCTGGGCATGCGCCCTGCGGATGTCCTCCGGGGCGGGCTTCAGGCGGGGGTCGGCCAGCAGCGGAGCCAGCACATGCCAGGCGCGCGCATTGTCGCGCTCGGGGGGCAGGCCGGCCGCGAAGCCGTTGTCGGTCATCGTGAAGTCGAGGTAGTTGAACCAGTCGCCCGAGTTGTAGGAGTTCCGGTCGAGGCTCTTGCTGCGCAGGATGTCGGTGCCGGCGTGCCACATCACCGGGCTCTGCCCCAGCGTGGCGAGGGCGAGGCAGACCGTGTTGACCCGCACCCGCGCGGCCATCGGCGTGGCCGGATGCAGTTTGAGGGCGAGCGCGTCGAACAGCGTCTCGTTGTCGTGCGCGTCGACGTAGCTGATCACCTCCGACGGGGAATCGGCGTAGCCCGCCGCGCGACCGCCGTAGTCGAGCTCGGCGCCGCTCAGCGTCGAGTGGCGCGAGTTCGACCCGAAGCGGAACCGTCGCAGCGTGCCGGCCAGGCCGAGCTGCACGAGGTCGGTGTACAGGGCCAGGCGTTCACCCTGCGCATGCTCGTCACCGTTCACGCCCGCACCGTTGTCCGCGGTGAGCAGGCCGGTGCCGAAGCCCTGTCCTCTCGGGTCCCCGTCCCAGACCGAGCCGCCACGGACGGCGTCCCGCAGCCGGTCGGAGAACGTGGCGATCCCGGTGCCACCCAGCTGGCCCTGGGTGGCCTGCACGAAGCGGGCGTTGTCGGCCACCTCGCCGAAGTTCCAGCCCTCGCCGTACATCGTCACGGCCCGGCCGTCGACGCCGTCGGCCTCCAGGCTGAGCTCGTCCAGCGCCGCGCGCACCGCCTCCAGGTTGGCCCGGCTGTGGTGTCCCATCAGGTCGAACCGGAAGCCGTCCACGTGGTACTCGCGGACCCAGTGCACGCAGGCGTCCACCATGAGCTTCTGCGCCATCAGGTGCTCGGTCGCCACGTTCGGGCAGCAGGTGGACGTCTCCACGACCCCCACCGCGTTCAGGCGGTGGTAGTAGCCGGGGACGGCCCGGTCCAGCACCGACTTGCTGTCCTGCCCCGCGCTCGCGGTGTGGTTGAAGACCTGGTCGAGGACCACCCGCAGCCCGGCGGCGTGGAAGGCACCCACCATGGCCCGGAACTCCGTCACCCGCGCGGCCCCGTCCGCGGTTTCCAGCGTCGAGGAGTACGACCCCTCGGGAGCGAAGAAGTGCCAGGGGTCGTAGCCCCAGTTGAACCCGCTGCGCGCCGACGCCGCGGCGACCGAGCGCTGCTGCTCCTTGCTGTCCGGCGGCAGGAGCTTGAGGTGCTCCCACGGGGGTGCCACCTGCAGGTCCGGGTGCTCCTCCACGCTGGCGTTGTCGAACAGCGGCAGGAGCTGGACGGTGTTCAGCCCGGCCTCCGCGAGCCGCTTCAGGTGCGCCATGCCCGCGCTGGGGACGGTCGGGGCCAGGAAGCTGCCCCGCAGCTCTTCCGGCACGCTGGCGTCCGAGATCGAGAAGTCGCGCAGGTGCAGCTCGTAGATCACCTGGTCGACCGGGTGCTCCAGGCGGGGGGCGGCGACTTCGCGCCACTGCTCGGGCGCCAGCTGGGGGTCCGAGAGGTCGACCAGGACCGAATGGGTCGAGTTCACCGTGAGCGAGTGCGAATAGGGGTCGGTGACCTGGTTGGCCACCACCCGGCGGTGCGAGGGGGCGTACACCGTGACCTCGTAGCGGTAGCGGGCACCAAGCCAACCGGGTTCGCCGGTGACCGCCCAGGTGCCGTCGTCGGAAGGGACCATCCGCCGGCGCTCCGGCTGCTCGTGCAGGCTGGTTCCTCGGGGCCACAGCAGGAGGTTCACCTGTCGCGCGGTCGGAGCCCACAACCGCAGCGTCGGTGTCCCGAGATGCCAGACCGGGCCGAGCCGGGCGTCCGCGGCAGCCGCGTACAGTTCGTCGATCACCCCCGGCAGCTGGAGCTGGCCGGCCGCCACCAGGCGTCCGGACGGACGGTGCGCGCTCACCGCGATCTGGCACCGCACGGCTTCCCCGGCGAGCGCCGCCGCCTCGGCCGGAACCCGCAGGCACAGGGACGTGCGCAGGTGCGGCCAGGCCGCGGCGAGCCGCGCGGGCAGGCCCGCCGGATCGAAGGCGAGGGACGTGGTGGACCACGGCACCGGCTCGCTCGCCGCCGGGTCGATGTGGTCGTCGGCCGACCAGTGCAGCCGCCAGTCCAGGCCGGCCGGATTCTCCCCCGGCGGCACCCGCCCGGGCGGCCAGGCGATCACCGTTCTCGACAGCCAGTGACCCGGGGCCTCTTCCAGGCCCGGGACGTCGTCGGCCGACCGGAACACGGTCGTGATTCTGCCACCGATGGGGTGGCAACGCTCTCACCCCGGCCGGCGCCCCGCGCAGCGCGATCCCGGACGCGACGCGTCCCCTAGGCTCGTGAGCCGTGCGGATCCTGCTCACCGGCAGCAACGGCTTCATCGGCGGACGCGTCGCGGCCGATGCGCTGGCCCGCGGCTGGGAGGTGGTGGGCGTCGGCCGTGGCCCCGAACCGGCCACGCCCGTCACGCGGTACGTCCGCGCAGACCTCGGGCGGCCGCTGGAGCTCGAGGAGCACGTGGACGCGGTGGTGCACGCCGCGGGCCTGGCGACCCCGTGGGCGCCGCCGTCGGACTACCGGCGCAACAACGTCGACGCGACGGCGAACGTGCAGCGCTGGGCGCGCGAGCACGGCCGCCCCCACCTGCTCTACGTGTCCTCCTCGTCGGTCTTCTACACCGAGGAGGACCAGTTCGACCTCACCGAGCGGTCGCCGATCCCGCCGGACGACCAGCAGGTGAACATCTACTCGCGCACGAAGCTGGCGGGCGAACGGCTCACCCGCGCCTATCCCGGTGACTGGGCGGTGCTGCGTCCCCGCGCGGTCTTCGGGGTGGGCGACACGGTGCTGCTCCCCCGCGTGATCGAGGCGGCACGGCGCGGCGTCCTGCCCCGGTTCGTCCGGGCGGACGGGCACCGCGTGCGCGCCGACCTGACGCCGGTGGCCACGGTGTCCCACTACCTGCTGGAGGCGGCCGCGCAGCGGACCACCGGAGACCTCAACCTGACCAACGGCGAAGCCGTCGAGCTCGACGGCTTCGTCGACGACGTCCTCGCTCGCCTCGGCGTCCGCCCGCGGCGCCCGCGCATCCCGGTGCCGGTGGCGGTGACGCTGGCCCGCCTGGGCGAGCAGGCGTCGTCCCGGTTCCGGTCCTACGCCGAGCCACCCATCACCCGCTACGGCGTCTCGATGTTCGCGTACTCGAAGACCTTCGACAACACGCGGGTCACCGCGATCCTGGGGCCGCCGCCGGTGAGCGTCGCCGCCACGGTGGACGAGGTCGTCGAGGACTGGCGTGGCTGACGTGGCCGCCTGGCTGCCGGTCGCCGTGTGGACGCTCCTCATGGGCGTCCGGTTCGTGCTCGCGCTACGCACGTGGCGGCCACCGCAGCCGGTCCCGCTCGCCGACGTGGTGGTCCTGCAGCCGATCCTCGCCGGCGACCCCCATCTCGGGGACGACCTGGCCGCCAACCTCTCCTCCCACCCCACCGCGCGCTTCCGTTGGCTGGTGGATACCGCCGACGCCGAGGGCCTGCGCCTCGCGCACCGGCTGGCGGGCGGGGCCGGCCGGCTGGCGGAGGTGCGGGAGTTCGGCGTCGCCCCGCCGGACGCCAACCCCAAGGTGTTCAAGCTCGCCCGCGCGGTCGACGCCACCGACGAACTGGTCGCCGTGCTGGATGACGACACGGTGCTGCCGGAGCAGGCGCTCGGAAGGGCGCGGGCCGCGCTCGCCGACGGCGACCTCGTCACCGGCGTGCCGTTCTACGCCGGCGAGGGCTCGGTATGGTCACGGCTGGTCGCCGCCTTCGTGAACGGCAACGCGCTGCTGACGTACCTGCCGCTGACGGCGTTCGGTCGCCCGGTCACGCTGAACGGCATGTTCTACCTCACCACCCGGGACGCGCTGCAGCGGGCCGGCGGGTTCGCGGCCGTCGAGGGCCTGGTCTGCGACGACTACGAGGTGGCGCGCAGCTTCCGCCGGGCAGGAATGCGCCTGGTGCAGGCCTCGGTCCCGGTCCGGGTACGGACCACCGTGCCCGACGCCCGCGCCTACCTGCGGCTGATGCGTCGCTGGATGGTCTTCACGTTGCGCCTGCTCCGCGCCGAGGCCAACCCGCCGATCGTCCTGCTTGTCGCCCTGCCGACGGTGTTGCCGCTCCTCGCGCTGGTGATCGGCCTGGCGGGAGGGGCATGGCTCCCGGCCGCAGCGATGGTGGTGGCGCTCGCCGCCAAGGCCGCCGCGATGGCCGCGCTGCGCCGGCGGTGGCTGGGGACCACCGAGAAGCCCGGGTCGGTCCTCCTGGAGATGCTGGCCGACCTGGTCCAGCCCCTGCACGCCCTCGCGGCGCTGCTGCGCCCCGGACGCATCGTGTGGCGTGGCCGGGCGATGGTAATTGACCGCTCCGGACGGGTGCGGGCGACCTCGTGAGCGGCCGGGGGACGTGCCGAGCCGACGGTTCGCCGTGGTGAGGAGAGTGCTGCTGGTGGCTCCGCCGTTCGCCGGCCACCTCTTCCCGCTGGTCGCGATCGGCAAGCGGCTGCGCGCGCACGGCCACCTCGTGCGGTTCGCGACCGCAGCTGCCGGCCTCCCCCTCCTTCGGCGCCTCGGGTTCGCCGTGGATCCGCTCCTCTCCGACGACCCCGGGGCGCTGGACCGCATCGCCAACACCGCCGAGGCGGTGGGGCACAACCCGGTGCGGCTGCTGCGCCAGTTCCGGCAGAACCTCGCCGTGCTCCCCCGGGCACGCGCGGAACTCGACCTCCTGATCGCACGGCACCGGCCCGAGGTGGTGGTCGCGGACTTCACCGCACCGGCCGCGGGCTGGGCCGCACAGGCCGCGGGGATCGGCTGGGTCACGACGATTCCGACGCCGTTCGCCATCGAGTGCCACCGAGGGACGCCGAGCTACTGCGGCGGCTGGGGCGAGGCTTCGCGACCCTGGCACCAGCTGCGGGACGCCGCAGGGCGGCTGGCGGTGACGTCCTTCAAGCGGACCGTGGCCGTCGTCGCGGCCCGCGAACTGGCCGCCCTGGGCACGGGCGTGTACCGCACGGACGGCAGCGAAGCGGTCTACTCCCCGACCGCGATTCTCGGCCTCGGCGTCCCGGAGCTCGAGTTCGACCGTGACTGGCCGGCCGCCTTCCGGTTCGTCGGCCCGGTGACGGAGTCGCCGGAGCCGCGGGAGGTGCCCGGCTGGCTCGAACCGGAGCGGCCGCGGGTCCTGGTGACGCTGGGCACCCACCTGTGGTGGGCCAAGCGTGACCTGGTGGCCGGCGTGCGGGGGCTCGCCGCCCGCTGCCCCGGCCTCGAGTTCGTGGTCACGCTCGGCGACGCCTCGGGTGCGGGGGTCGAGCGGCTCGGGGACCGCGTGGTCGTCTGCGACTACCTCCCCTACGACAACGTCCTCCACCGTTTCGACGCGGTGATCCACCATGGCGGTGCCGGGATCACCTACAGCACCCTGCGCGCCGGGCTGCCGGCGCTGGTGTGGCCGCACGACTACGACCAGCCGGACTTCGCTGCGCGGCTCGTCGCCCGCGAGGCGGCGGTGCGGATCGCCGAACTCGACTCGGCGGCCACCGCGGGGGCGCTGGACGAGGCGCTGGCCGGCCTGCCCGGCGTCGCACCGCTCGCGATGGCCGTCGATCGCCTCGACCCCTACGCGGAGGTCGCGCGGACGCTGGCCGCGCTCACCGCGAGGAGCGGCTGACCCTTCGCCGCTTGGCCGTCGGGTCGGGCGGCGTGAACTCCAGGGACGCGATCCGCGGGGCGACGAACCCTGCCGCGACCAGGGCGGCCGTGAGGCCGGCTGCGGCAGCCGGCCACGCGTCGAGCGGGTCGACGGCCAGCGCCAGGCGGTCGGGGGCGTCCTGGTCGAGCCGGAAGTCCCGGACGCCGGAGGTGCCCAGCACCGCTCCCCGCACCAGGTCGGCGAAGCACGGCCCGCTCGTCCCGTCCTGCCGGGCGAGCCGCAGGACATCGTCCGAGCGCCCCTCGACACGTTCGACGCCGAGCATCACCGAGCCGCACGGGCACGGGCCCTGGGCCAGGACCAGGACGTCGTCGAGGCGGTAGCGCACGATCGCCTGAGTGCGTCGGTACAGGTCGGTCACCACCGGCACGACGCGGCCCGGGCCGACGGGCACGGTCTCCACCACCAACAGGTCCTCGTTGAGGTGCAGCCGGCCCGACCCGCAGGTGATGCCCAGGAACCCCTCGGTGGCCTGGTACACCTGGTCGACCGGACGTCCGAAGCCCTCGGCGATCCGGCCCGCCACGTCCGGGTCGAGCACGTCGGCGATCGAGTACACCGCGGAAGGCCGGATGCGCAGCCGACCGGCCGAACGCCTCGTGGCCAGCAGGTCGAGCAACACCGGAGGGGCGGCCAGGACGGTCGGGTCGAATGCCTCGAGCTCCGCGCACTGGCGCTCCAGCGACGCGTACAGGTCGACGAACCGGAACCGGACGCTGCCCTTCTCCACCGCCGCGTACAGCGGGCCCCCGGCGCGCAGCACCAGCGCAACCCTGGCGCCGGCGCGCAGCCCGTCCGGCAGCGCCCTGGCCAGGATGCTGCCCGCCCAGCGGGCGCGTTCGGCGGGGCTGGTGAGGAAGGCACCCTGACGCCCTGAGGTGCCGGTCGACAGTCCCACCGAGACGCCGTCGATGCAGGTGTCGAAGCGACGCCCCGCCTCGGCGGCGCGGGCCGCGTCGAGGCATTCCTGCAGCGAGAGGCCGCGGTCGTTGAGGCCCGCGAAACCCTCGAGCCACGCCGCGCGGTCGAGGACCGGAAAGGCGTCGAGGTCATCCGACACCACGCCCGCGTAGTGCGGGAAGCGGCGTCGCGCCCTGGCCAGGGCG
>JAEVYS010000076.1 GCA_023392635.1 Actinomycetes bacterium
GGCCGACCTCCCGCCCCCGTCCAGGGGCGCGTCGCCGTGACGGGTCCCGCGCCGCGGGGGCGGGCCGGGCGACGCCCCGCCTCCCGCCTCCTCGGCCCCACGCTGCTCGGCTTCGTCCTCGCCCTCGTGTTCACACTCGTGGCCTACCTCTTCCCGACCGGGGACGAGGACCTGCCCGCCACGCTGCTCGGCGGGGTCGTGGTGACCCTCGTACTCGGACGCCTCGCCTGGCGCCTGCGTCCGCGGTAGGACGTGTCGCCGGTCGGCCTGTCGGTGGCAGCACCTAGGCTGGCTGACCGTGGGAGCGGTGCTGAGCGGCTGGCGTACCCAGCTCTATGCCGAGCTGGCGGCACCGCTGGCCACCGTGCTGGGCGACCGCACGGCCAAGGAGTTCGCGGCACTGCGCATCCAGACGGTGGGCGACCTGCTCCGCTTCATCCCGCGGCGCTACCTGTCCGGCACCGAACTCACCGACCTCGCCACGCTGGTCGAGGGCGAGCACGTCGCTGTCATCGCCAAGGTGGCCGACATCACGCGGCACGAGAGCCACGGCTCGCCGGGACGCAACGCCCGGCCCGGTCGCCTCGAAGTGCTGCTCAGCGACGGCCACGGTCGTCTCACCGCCACCTTCTTCGGCAAGTCGCACCTGCTGTCGTGGTGGGAGCGGCAGCTGCGCGAGGGCGTGGCGGGGGTGTTCGTCGGCAAGGTCGGCAGCTTCCGCAACCACCTCCAGATGAGCCACCCGGTCTTCGCCATGATGGACGCCGGGGGTCGCATCGTGGCCACGTCGGAGGAGAAGGAGCGCATCGCCGCCCTCGCCACCGGCGGCCTCGTCGGCATGTACCCGGCAACGGCCAAGCTGCCCACCTGGAAGGTCGCGGAATGCGCGCGGCTGGCCCTGCAGGCCCTCTCCGGCGCGGACGATCCCTGGCCCGACTGGCTGCGCGACAAGGCCGGCGTGATGGCGCTGCCCGACGCCTTCGCCGCCGTGCACCACCCCGCGAACCTGGCCGAGGCGGCCCGTGGCGCCGACCGGCTCCGGTTCGACGAGGCGATGGCCACGCAGCTCACCATGGCCTACCGGCGCGCCGATGCGGCCACCCGTGCGGCCCGGCCCCGGGTCCGCGTACCGGGAGGACTGCTGGACGCCTTCGACGCGCGGCTCCCGTTCAGGCTCACCCAGGGCCAGGCCGACGTCAGCGAGGCGATCCTCGCCGACCTGGCCCGCCCCCGCCCGATGCAGCGGCTCCTGCAGGGCGAGGTCGGCTCGGGCAAGACCGTGGTGGCGCTCCGGGCGATGCTGGCCGTGGTCGACGCCGGCGGGCAGGCCGCCCTCCTCGCGCCCACCGAGGTGCTCGCGTCCCAGCACTACCAGACGATCCGCGCCCTGCTCGGCGACCTCGGCCAGGGCCGCATGCTCGGCACCCCCGACGTCGCCACCGACGTCGTGCTGCTCACCGGCTCGCAGCCCGCCGCCGCCAAGAAGTCGGCGATGCTTCGCGCGGCGAGCGGCGAGGCCGGGATCGTGGTCGGCACCCACGCGCTGCTCTCCGACCGCATCCAGTTCGCCGACCTGGGGCTCATCGTCGTCGACGAGCAGCACCGGTTCGGCGTCGAGCAGCGTGCTGTCCTGGCCGACAAGGCGTCCGCCCGCCCACATGTCCTGGTGCTCACCGCCACGCCGATACCGCGCTCGGTGGCCATGACGATCTTCGGTGACCTCGACGTCTCCACGCTCACCGAGCAGCCCGCGGGACGGGCCGAGGTGAGCACCGTCGTGGTGGACGCCTCCCAGCGACCGCAGTGGGTCGACCGCGCGTGGGAACGCGTGCGCGAAGAGGTGGCGACCGGCCGGCAGGCGTTCGTGGTCGTGCCCCGAATCGGTGGCCAGGGATCCGGCGCGGAGGACAAGGGGGTGGTCGAGCTCGCGGACGAGCTGCGGGCCGGGCCGCTGGCCGACCTCCGCGTCGGGGTGCTCCACGGCCAGCTCCCCGGAGACACGAAGGACGACGTGATGGGCGCCTTCGCGGCCGGCGACCTCGACGTGCTGGTCGCCACCACGGTGATCGAGGTCGGCGTCGACGTGCCGAACGCGTCGATGATGGTGGTCTGGGACGCCGACAAGTTCGGCATCTCCCAGCTGCACCAGCTCCGCGGACGGATCGGGCGGGGCGCCCACCCGGGCATCTGCCTGCTGGTGACCAGGGCGCCCGCGGGGGAGCCGGCGCGGGTCCGGCTCGACGCGGTCGCGGCGACCAGGGACGGCTTCGCGTTGGCCGAGCTCGACCTCGAGCAGCGACGCGAGGGCGACGTCCTGGGCGCCAGCCAGGCCGGCAGCCGGTCCAGCCTGCGGCTGCTGCGCGTCCTGGAGCACGCCGACCTGATCATCGCCGCCCGCGACCTGGCCGCGGAGTGCGTCGCCCGCGATCCCGACCTCACCACACCAGGCTTCGCCGACGCCATCCGGGCCACGGAGCTGCTCGCCTCACCCGACTGGCTCGAGCGCAACTGACGCCCCTAGTCTGGCTCGGTGACCAGGATCATCGCGGGCCGCGCGAAGGGGCAGCGGCTACGCACCCCGTCCTCGTCCTCCACCCGTCCGACCTCCGACCGCGTACGCGAGGCGGCGTTCTCGCTCGTGGCGGACTGGGCCGGCACCCTGGGCAGGCCCGCAGAGGCGATGCTGTCGGGAGTGGGCTTCCTCGACCTGTACGCCGGCTCCGGAGGGGTCGCCCTGGAGGCGGCCAGCCGGGGGGCCGCTCCCGTGTGGGCCGTGGAGAGCGACCCGGCGGCCGCCCGGATCATCCGTGGGAACGCCGCGGACACCCGGCTTGCGGTGACGGTGCTCACCTCGACTGTGGAGAAGGTCGTTGCGGGGAGGCCGCAGGCTCCCTTCGACGTGGTCTGGGCCGACCCGCCCTATGCGCTGACGGGGGAGCGGCTGGCGGTGGTGCTGACGGCGGTGGCCGACCGCTGGGTGGCCACGGACGGTCTGGTCGTGGTCGAGCGGGCCACCAGGGACCCGGTCCCCGACTGGCCGGCGCAACTGTCCGAGCGCTGGAATCGGCGTTACGGTGAGACCACTCTGTATTTCGCCGGAAGGGCGCAGGAATGAACCACCCGAGAGGGCGAGAGGAATGATCGCAGTCTGTCCCGGGTCGTTCGACCCGGTCACCCACGGTCACCTCGACGTCATCACCCGCGCCGCCGCGCTGTTCGACGACGTCGTCGTCGGCGTGGGCCAGAACAGCGCGAAGAAGTACCTGTTCTCCCCGGCCGAGCGGGTCGAGTTGGTGCGTGCCACCACCGCCCACCTGCCGAACGTCACCGTGGAGCCGCTGGAGGGCCTGCTGGTGGATTTCGCCGGAAGGCACGGCGCGAGGGTATTGGTGAAAGGCATCAGGTTCGCGTCGGACTTCGATTTCGAGCTGCAGATGGCGCACATGAACGCCGCCATCGGGTCCGTCGAGACGGTGATGTTGCCCGCTTCGTCGGTTTGGTCCACGCTGTCCTCCACGATGGTGCGCGAGGTCGCCTCTTACGGCGGCGACGTCTCCGCCTTCGTCCCGGATGTGGTCGCCCGGCGGATCCGTCAGAAGTCGCAGGGAGGGGAACCGAATGGTTGAGCGGACGAACGAGGTCCTGCGGCAGTTGCGCCAACTCGTCGAAGGGGCGAAGGCCGTGCCGATGTCGGCCTCGTGCATGGTGAACCGCGCGGAGGCGCTCAGCCTGATCGACCAGGCGGCCGTCGCGCTCGCCGAGGACGTCGGCGAGGCGCAGCGCGTCACGGCCACCTCGCTCGAGACGCTGGAACGGGCGCAGGCCGAGGCCAAGCAGATCATCGCCTCCGCCGAGGAGAAGGCGCATTACCTCGCCAGCCAGAACCCCGTGATGGAGCTGGCCAGGCAGAAGGCGGCGCAGCTGGAGGCCAAGGCGCTCACCGACGCCGAGGCACTGCGACGGGAGGCCGACGCGTACGTCGACGCCCGGATCGCGTCCTTCGAGGCCGGACTGCACAAGACGATGTCCCAGGTGCGGACGATGCGTGACCGGCTCGCCACCCGCTCGTCCCTGGATGACACCTCCACCCAGGCCCTGCCCCGACTCCCGTAGGAGCCCGCCGCCGGCGCCGGCCCGTTTTGTCTCCCGGTCGCCGCTCACGGTAGAGTTCTGCGTTGGTTATGACGCTGTCGTGCCGCTGCTGAAGGGAACCCTCGTGCCTCCCCGTCTGCCTGACTTCCGATCCGGGCTCGTCCTGGACACTCATGAACTGAGTCGGAGGGCGGGCGAACTGCTGGAGGTCGCGCGGGTCGCGGAGGCGCCGGCGGATCTCGGCATCGAAGTAATCGGGGTGCCACCCGGCTCACCCGTCGACCTCGACCTTCGGTTGGAGTCGGTGGTGGAAGGGGTCCTGGTCACCGGTACCGCTGTGGTCCGGCTCCGGGGTAACTGCGCACGCTGCCTGGACGAGATCTCCGGAACCGAGGAGGTCGACCTGCAGGAGCTGTTCTGCTACCCGGGGAAGGAACTCGACGATGCCGAGGCCTTGCGCATCGAGGGCGACCTGATCGACCTCGAGCCCGTCCTGCGGGACGCGGTGGTGCTCGACCTGCCGTTCACGCCACTGTGCCGCCCGGACTGTGCAGGGTTGTGCCCCGAGTGCGGGGCCAACCTCAACCACGACCCGGACCACAGCCACGCCGAGGCCATCGATCCCCGATGGACCGGCCTGACGGGGTGGACGGAACCGACGAACGAACCGAAGAACAAGGAGTAACGCCGTGGCCGTTCCCAAGCGGAGAATGTCCCGCGCCAACACGCGGGCCCGCCGTTCCCAGTGGAAGACCTCCGCGCCGACCCTGGTGACCTGTGCCAACGCGGCCTGTGGTGCCAAGCACCTGCCGCACACCGCCTGCCCCGAGTGCGGCCAGTACGGCCCGCGCGCCGCTCGCCGGCAGATCCTCGAGCCCTGACTCCGGCTCCGGCCACGTCCGGTAGCGAAGCGGCGCGGGGCCGCATCCTCGATGTGATCGAGCAGCTGGGGATCGAGATCGACCCCCAGCTGCTGACGCTTGCCCTGACCCACCGCTCGTACGCCTACGAGAACGGCGGGCTCCCGCACAACGAGCGGCTCGAGTTCCTCGGCGACGCGGTGCTCGGGGTGGTCGTCACCGAGTTCCTGTACCGCAGCTTCCCTGACCTCCCGGAGGGGCGGCTGGCCAAACTGCGGGCGGCCGTCGTCAACGCCCACAGCCTGGCAGACGTCGCCCGGTCGCTCGACCTGGGCACCGAGATCCTGCTCGGCAAGGGCGAGATCTCGACCGGCGGCAACGACAAGTCCTCGATCCTCGCCGACGCGTTCGAGGCGTTCCTCGGCGCCGTCCTGATCTCCGCGGGGCGCGATGCCGCCGACCGCCTGGTGCACCACCTCTTCGACCCCCTGGTCCTCGAGGCCGCCGCTCTCGGGGCGGGCCTGGACTGGAAGACCAGCCTCCAGGAGCTCGCCGCCGAGGCCGAGCTCGGCTCACCGAGCTACCGGGTCACCGAATCCGGTCCCGATCACGACAAGCGCTTCGAAGCCGTGGCCATCGTCGCCAACCACGCCTACCCCGCCGGCACGGGGACCTCGAAGAAGCAGGCAGAGCAGGGCGCGGCCAAGAACGCGTTCTCGGCCATCACCGGGCAGGTCGATGCCTGAACTCCCCGAGGTGGAGGTGGTCCGGTCCGGACTCTCCGCCGCCGTGGGTGGGCGCCGCATCGACCGCGTCACCGTCCTGCACCCCCGTCCGGTGCGGCGGCACGCCGGCGGCACGGACGACTTCGCAACCTCGCTCGCCGGGCGCACCTTCGCCGAACCGAGGCGGCGTGGCAAGTTCCTGTGGCTGCCGTTCACCGACGGCGACGCGCTGATGGCCCATCTCGGCATGAGTGGCCAGTTCCGGCTGGACGCACCGGGCAGCCACCTGCCGCCACAGTGCCGGGTGGTGTTCACCTTCGCCGACGGCGGTGACGAGCTGCGGTTCGCCGACCAGCGCATGTTCGGCGGCCTGTGGCTGAGCCCCGGCGGCGCGGACGTCCCGGACGAGGTGCGCCACATCGCCCTCGACCTCTTCGACCCGGCGCTGGACCTGGAGGCGCTCGTTGCGGACGTCCGCCGCCGCCGCTCCGGCATCAAGCGTGTGCTGCTCAACCAGACGGTGGTGTCGGGGATCGGCAACATCTACGCCGACGAGTCGCTGTGGCGGGTCCGCCTGCACTACGAGGCACCCGCCGACGGCCTCTCCGGGCGGCGGGTGCGCGAGCTGCTGACCGCGGCGAGGGACGTGATGGCTGAAGCCCTGCGGGAGGGCGGAACCTCCTTCGACGCCCTGTACGTCAACGTGAACGGCAGCTCCGGGTACTTCGGCCGGTCACTCGCGGTGTACGGGCGTGAGGGCCTGCCCTGCCTGCGGTGCGGACGCCCGATCGCCCGGGAGCCGTTCATGAACCGCTCCAGCTACCTGTGCCGCTGGTGCCAGCGCCGTCCGCGTGCCGCCCGCGAAGGTGCCGACCGGTAATGTTGCGCCTCGTGACCCCACCCGAGACCGCCCGAGCGCCGTGGCACAACACGCTGCGGCAGTTCGTGAAGTTCGGGATCGTCGGCGGGGCCGGCGTCGTGGTCAACATGCTGGTCGCCATCGCCATGAACAAGGCCAACGGTGGCACGATCAACGCCCAGAGGATCATCTGGGCGATCCCGGGGACCCCGTACAACCTGCGCTACACCACGCTGGTGTGGATCGTCGGCTTCCTCGTGGCGAACGTGTTCAACTTCCAGCTCAACCGCTCCTGGACGTTCCGGCACAGCCGCAAGGCCCCGTGGTTCCACGAGTTCTGGCCCTTCCTGGCGGTGGGCAGCGCGGCGGCGATCGCGGGCATCTTCATCAAGATCGCCTTCACCAACCCCACCTCGCCGATCTACCTGCCCGAGCCGTGGTTCCACGAGAACGCCGGCCTCCAGTCCCGCGAGTACTGGTCGCAGCTGCTCACCATCGTGATCACCACGCCGATCAACTTCGTGGTCAACAAGCTGTGGACCTTCAGCCACATCCGCAACAAGCACGCCAGCGTGGTGTGAACCGCCGATGTACCTGAAGAGCCTCACCCTGCGCGGCTTCAAGTCGTTCGCTTCCACCACGAACCTCGTCTTCGAGCCCGGCATCACGTGCGTGGTCGGCCCGAACGGGTCCGGCAAGTCCAACGTCGTCGACGCCCTGGCCTGGGTCATGGGGGAGCAGGGTGCCAAGACGCTGCGCGGCGGCAAGATGGAGGACGTCATCTTCGCCGGCACCGCGGGGAGGGCCCCGCTCGGGCGGGCGGAGGTGCTGCTGACCATCGACAACGCGGACGGGGCCCTCCCGATCGACTACACCGAGGTGACGATCAGCCGCACGATGTTCCGCTCGGGCGGATCGGAGTACGCGATCAACGGCGCACCGGCGCGACTGCTCGACGTCCAGGACCTGCTCAGCGACTCCGGCATCGGCCGGGAGATGCACGTCATCGTCGGGCAGGGGCAGCTCGACTCCATCCTTCAGGCGACTCCGGAGATCCGCCGCGGCTTCATCGAGGAGGCCGCCGGCGTCCTGAAGCACCGCAAGCGCAAGGAGAAGGCCGAGCGGAAGCTCGAGGCCACCGCCGCCAACCTGAACCGGCTCAGCGACCTGCTGGGCGAGATCCGCCGCCAGCTCAAGCCCCTGGGACGGCAGGCCGAGGTGGCGCGCAAGGCTGCGGTCATCCAGGCCGACCTGCGTGACGCGCGTGCCCGCCTCCTGGCCGACGACCTGGTCAGGCTCACCGGCGCGCTCGAGGTCGAACTCGCCGCTGAGGCCGAGCTCAAGCAACGCCGGCTCCGGCTCGAGGAGCAGCTCACCGAGGCCCGGCAGGCGGAACAGGCCGCCGAGGCCGCCGCCCGGGAGGCGCTCCCGCAGCTCACCGCGGCGCAGGAGACGTGGTACGCCCTCGCCGGACTCGCCGAGCGCGTCGCGAGCACTGCGTCGATCGCTGCCGAGCGGTTGCGGAACGCGCAGAGCGTCGGCACCGAGGACCGTCCCGGCCGCGACCCCGAGGCGATCGAGCGGGAGGCGGCCGAAGTGCGTCGCGCCGAGGCGGAGCTGCAGGCCGAGGTCGACGCCAAGGCGCTGGCCCTGGCTGCGGCGACCCAGGCCCGGGGAGCCGCCGAGGCCGTGCAGGCGGAGGCGGAGAAGCAGTTCGCCGCGCAGCAGCGCGCCATCGCCGACCGCCGGGAGGGGCTCGCGCGCCTGACCGGCGAGGTGAACACCCTGCGCAGCCGGGCCGAGGCGGCCGGGGCGGAGATCGGACGGCTCGCCTCCGCCCGGGCGGAGGCCGAGGAGCGGGCGCAGGCCGCCCGTCACCAGTTCGCCAACCTCGAAACCAGGCTGGCCGGCCTCAGCGCAGGGGAGAGCGGGCTCGACACCGCGTACGAACTGGCCGAGGCCGACGCCGAACACGCCGCAGCGGTGCTGGAGCAGCTCCAGGAGGCCGAGCGCGCCGCCGCCGCGGAGCGCGGTGCCGCCGCCGCCCGCGCCGAGGCGCTGGCGCTCGGCCTGGAGCGCCGGGACGGCACGGCTGCACTGATGGCCGCAGGCGACCGGCTCGACGGCCTGCTGGGTTCGGTGGCTGCGCTGATCAGCGTGCCCCCCGGGGCGGAGGTCGCCATCGCCGCGGCCCTCGGGTCCGCCGCGGACGCCGTGGCCGTCACCGGGCTGGACGCCGCCATCGCGGCGTTCGACCACCTGAAGGCCGAGGACCTGGGCCGCGCGGGCCTCCTGCTCGGCGGGCCCACGGCCCCCGACACCAGTTCCTGGCCGCAGTTGCCCGGGTACGCCCGGTACGCCGCCGGCATGATCGACTGCTCGACCACGCTGCGTCCGGCCGTCGAGCGGCTCCTGTTCAAGGTGGCGGTCGTGGACGACCTCGCCGACGGCCGGCGCCTCGTGGCCGAGCTTCCCGAGGTCACCGCGGTCACCTCCGACGGCGACGTCCTCAGCGCCTGGTTCGCGGCGGGCGGATCGTCGGCCAAGCCGTCGTTGCTGGAGGTGCAGGCCGCCCTGGACGAGGCGAATGCCCGGCTCGCCACCGCCCAGGCCGAAACCGAACGCCTGCGGTTCGCGATCGCAGAGGCGCAGGCCGTGCTGGGTGCGGCCAGGGAGCGCTCCGACGCCGCGCTGGCCCGCCTGCACGAGTCGGACGCCGAACACGCCGCGCTGGCCGAGGAGGCCGGAGAGCTGAACCAGACCGTGCGATCGGCGCAGGCCGAGGCCGGGCGGCTCGCCGCTGCGGCCGAGAACGCCGCCGCGTCCCGCGAGCAGGCGCTGGCCAGCCTGGGTGAGCTGGAGGCCAGGCTGGAGCTTGCGTCCACCCAGACCGAGCTCAGCGAGGCCGACCCGACCGAGCGTGACGCCCGGGCGGCGGAGGCCCGCGGGGCGCGGGCCGCCGAGATGGACGCACGGCTCGCCCTGCGCACCGTCGAGGAGCGCGCCAGGGCAC
>JAEVYS010000091.1 GCA_023392635.1 Actinomycetes bacterium
GATGGAGGACGTCCGCCTGGAGTTCTCCGAGGACGCGCTGAGGAACATTGCCCACAAGGCGATCCAGCGAAAGACCGGCGCGCGCGGCCTGCGCTCGATCATGGAGAGCATCCTGCTCGGCACCATGTTCGACCTGCCCGGCCTCGAGGATGTCGAGGAGGTGGTGGTCAACCGCGAGGTCGCGGAAGGCCGGGCCAGCCCGCTCTTCATCTACGGCGAGCGCAAGGCGGAGCAGTCCTCCGCCTGAGCGCCGTGCTTCAAGACCCCTGTGACACCCCCGCCACGCCGGGCGGCCATGCATTGGCCCGATGCTTGCGAGGCGGGGGTGGGGGAGCCACTTCAATAGCAGTCCCGTGGCGTCGGGGCCGTGCCGAAGCGTACGGGGGCCGTCTGGCGGTTTCCGCATGGGCGGCCCTTCGCCGATCGTCCCTAGCGAGGTCCTGATGGCGGCCAACAACCCCGAAGAAAAGTCCCCCGTCGGCCGCGGCGAGCTCCTGCCGGTGCTGCCGCTGCGCGATATCGTTGTCTTCCCCCACATGATCGTCCCGCTCTTCGTCGGTCGCGAGAAATCCGTCCGTGCGCTTGAGGCGGTGATGCGCGACGACAAGCAGATCCTGCTCGTCGCGCAGAAGAATGCCGCACAGGATGATCCCGGCGTGGAGGACCTCTACAAGGTCGGCACCGTCTCGACGGTGCTGCAGCTGCTGAAGCTGCCGGACGGCACCGTGAAGGTGCTGGTCGAGGGCGGCAAGCGCGCGAAGATCGCCGCCTACAAGTCCACCGATCCCTATTTCGAGGCCTTCACCGCCACGATGGAGGAGGAGACGGGGACCGAGGGCCGCGAGCAGGAGGCGCTGGCCCGCAGCGTCGTCACGCAGTTCGAGAGCTACATCAAGCTCAACAAGAAGATCGCGCCCGAGGTGCTGGTCTCGATCAACCAAATCGACGACGCGTCCAAGCTGGCCGACACGGTCGCGAGCCATCTCAACCTCAAGATCGCCGAGAAGCAGGAGCTGCTGGAGACCGCCGGCGTCGCGCCGCGGCTCGAGCGCGTCTTCGCCCACATGGAAGGCGAGATCGGCGTCCTGCAGGTGGAGAAGCGCATCCGCAACCGCGTGAAGCGGCAGATGGAGAAGACGCAGCGCGAGTACTACCTGAACGAGCAGCTCAAGGCGATCCAGAAGGAGCTGGGCGAGGGCGAGGACGGCAAGGACGAGGCCGCCGAGCTCGAGGCCAAGATCAAGGCCACCAAGCTCTCGAAGGAAGCGCGCGAGAAGGCCATGCAGGAGCTGAAGAAGCTCCGCACCATGAGCCCGATGAGCGCCGAGGCGACGGTGGTGCGCAACTACCTCGACTGGATGCTCTCGATCCCCTGGAAGAAGCGCACCCGCATCCGCAACGACATCGTCGCGGCGGAGAAGGTGCTCGAGGCCGACCACTACGGGCTCGAGAAGGTCAAGGAGCGGATCATCGAGTATCTGGCGGTGCAGTCGCGCAGCCAGAAGATCCGCGGCCCGATCCTCTGCCTGGTCGGCCCGCCCGGCGTCGGCAAGACCTCGCTCGGCAAGTCCATCGCAAAGGCGACGGGGCGGAACTTCGTGCGCATGTCCTTGGGCGGCGTGCGGGACGAGGCGGAAGTGCGCGGCCACCGGCGGACCTACATCGGCTCCATGCCCGGCAAGGTCATCCAGGGCATGAAGAAGGCGAAGTCGTCGAACCCGCTCTTCCTGCTGGACGAGATCGACAAGCTCGGCGCCGACTGGCGGGGCGACCCCTCGGCCGCGCTGCTGGAGGTGCTCGATCCCGAGCAGAACAGCACCTTCAACGACCACTACCTCGAGGTGGACTACGACCTTTCGGACGTGATGTTCATCACCACGGCGAACAGCCTGCGCATGCCGCAGCCGCTGCTCGACCGCATGGAGATCATCCGCATCCCCGGCTACACCGAGGATGAGAAGGTCGAGATCGCCAAGCGCCACCTGCTGCCCAAGGTGAACGAGGCCAACGGGCTGAAGAAGGGCGAGTGGACGATCAGCGACGACGCGATCCGCGACATGGTGCGCTACCACACGCGGGAAGCGGGCGTGCGCAACCTCGAGCGCGAACTCGCCGGCATCGCCCGCAAGGCAGTGCGCGAGATCGTCTCGAAGAAGGCGAAGAAGGTCACGGTCACCGTCAAGAACCTCGAGAAGTTCGCCGGCGTGCGGAAGTTCCGCTACGGCGAGGCCGAGGCGGAGGACATGGTGGGCGTGGTCACCGGCCTGGCCTGGACCGAGGTTGGCGGCGAGATCCTGACGATCGAGAGCGTCATGGTGCCCGGCAAGGGCAACGTGAAGCAGACCGGCAAGCTCGGCGACGTCATGCAGGAGAGCGTCAGCGCGGCGATGTCCTATGTCCGCTCCCGCTCGACCACCTTCGGCATTAAGCCGACGCTGTTCGAGAAGCGCGACATCCACGTGCACGTGCCCGAAGGCGCGACGCCGAAGGATGGGCCTTCCGCCGGCATCGCGATGGCGACCTCCATCGTCTCCGTGCTGACCGGCATCCCGGTGCGCAAGGATGTCGCCATGACCGGCGAGATCACGCTGCGCGGCCGCGTGCTGCCAATCGGCGGCCTGAAGGAGAAGCTGCTGGCGGCGCTGCGGACCGGCACCACCACGGTCTTCATCCCGAAGGACAATGAGAAGGATCTGACCGAGATACCGGACAACGTGAAGAAGGCGTTGACCATCGTCCCGGTCAGCCATGTGGACGAGGTGATCGGCAAGGCGCTCGCGCGCACGCCCGAGCCCATCACCTGGGAGGAGCCGCCCGAAGCGCCGCCCGCCGCCGCGGCGGGAGACGGCGCGGGCGTGCGCCCGCACTGATCCGTCCCGGATCTCACGCAAAGGGCGTCTGCCGGCAGGCAGGCGCCCTTTGCTTTTCCAGGGCTATCCGCCGGGTTGCGAAGGGGGGTGGCCGCAAGCCCGCCTCCGGCCTGGGGCGATTGTCGCAGCCTGTCCGGAAATGGCGGTTTTCCGCCGCGAATCGGGGGCGTACACGTTGACGTGCGCGAAACAGCCCTTCTAGTCTCTGGCCTACGGCGGCCCGGGGAGTCGGGCGACCGTCTCCATACAGGGAACCTTGGGGGGTCCGACATGAACAAGCAGGATCTGGTGACGATCGTGGCTGAGGCGGGCGACCTGCCGAAGGGAAGGGCGGGCGACGTGCTCGACGCTGTCTTCGAGGCGATCACCAAGTCGCTGAAGAAGAAGCAGGAGGTCCGGCTCGTCGGCTTCGGCACCTTCTCCACCTCGAAGCGCAAGGCCGGCAAGGGCCGCAACCCGCGCACCGGCGAGGAGATCAAGATCCC
>JAEVYS010000081.1 GCA_023392635.1 Actinomycetes bacterium
GCCGCGAGCAGCTGCGCCGCGAGGCGGAGGTCGCGGCAGCGGTCCAGACCGCCGCAGCCTGGCTGGGCGAGCAGGTCGCTGCTTCGCGCGCCCTGGCCGACACCGAGCGCACTCTCGCCCAGCAGCGCCGCAACGAGGCCGAGGCCGACCTCACCGCCGCCCGCCAGCGCGGTCGCGAACTCGCCAAGGCCTTCGAGGGCCTGGTGGACAGCGTGCATGCCGACGAGCTGGCGCGCGCCCAGCAGCAGATGAAGATCGAGGCGCTCGCGGAGAAGGCACTCGCCGAGCTGGGGCTGGAGACCGAGGCACTGCTCACCGAGTACGGGCCCGACCAGTTGGTCCCCGTGCTCGTCGACGCCGCCGGCGCCCCGCTGGCGGAGGACGACCCCCGTCCCGACCCCGTGCCGTACGTGCGTGCCGAGCAGGAGAAGCGGCTGCGCCAGGCCGAGCGTGACCTCGCCGTCCTCGGCAAGGTGAACCCGCTCGCGCTGGAGGAGTTCGACGCGCTCAGTGAGCGCCACACGTTCCTCGCCGAGCAGCTGGCCGACCTCCGCAAGACCCGCGACGACCTCAACGACATCATCGCCGACGTCGACACCCGTGTGCAGGAGGTCTTCGCGGCCGCCTACGCCGATGTCGAGAAGGCCTTCGAGGAGTCCTTCGCACGGCTGTTCCCCGGCGGCGAGGGGCGCCTGGTGCTCACCGAGCCGGGCCAGTGGCTGACCACCGGCGTCGAGGTCGAGGCGCGGCCGGCGGGCAAGAAGGTCAAACGCCTCTCGCTGCTGTCGGGCGGCGAGCGCTCGCTCGTCGCCGTCGCGTTCCTGGTTGCGCTCTTCAAGGCGCGGCCCAGCCCCTTCTACATCCTCGACGAGGTCGAGGCCGCGCTCGACGACACCAACCTCGGCCGGCTGCTGGAGATCTACGAGGAATTGCGTGCCAACAGCCAGCTCCTCGTGATCACGCACCAGAAGCGGACGATGGAGATCGCCGACGCGCTGTACGGCGTCACGATGCGGGCGGACGGCGTCTCGGCCGTCATCAGCCAGCGGCTGAGGGAAGACTGAGAGCCTCCCGTCGGTTTCCTGAGCCGCAGAAGGCGTCGGGCATAATGAAATCGAACCTGGGGCGGAAGGGCTGGCAGCTGTGACCTACGTGATCATCACTGTGGCGATCGTCGCGATCGCGCTGTGCGTGATAGCGGTGGTCGCGGTCGGCATGCGGGGCAGCCTTGCCGACAAGGCCCCCGAGGTCGCGAACGTCCTAGCCAACACCGCCCGCCACCTCAACGGTGACGCGGAGCCCCCGCAGGGCCTGGTCGACTTCTTCGACGAACTGCCGCGCAGTGCGGCGTCCGCTCGGAGCGCAGCCTCCGCCCGCAGCGCGAGTTCCGCCCCGGAGCCGCCCACGCGCTGACGCGCGCGCCGCATCGTCCCGCGTTGCCTACCATGACCGCGTGGAGATCTTCTGGTACCTCATGGCGGCCGTGGCCGTCGTCCTCGTGGTGGCCGCGGTCACGATCGTCGTCGGCCGGCGCCGTGCGCTGCCCCCGGCGGCCCCGACCGCCGAACTGCCGGCCTCACCGGCCAGCCCCGAGCCGGTAGCGGCAGGGCCCCAGGTCGAGGCGCCGCCGGCCGTGCCGGAACTCGAGGCGCCGGAACCACCCGCGTCCCGCCTGACCAGGCTGCGCCGCCGGCTGAGCGCCAGCACCAACCCGTTCGCCCGGGGACTGCTCGGCCTGCTCGCCGCCGACCGGCTGGACGCCGAGGCCTGGGACGACCTCGAGGCCACCCTGATCACCTCTGACCTCGGGGTGGGGCCGACCGACGAACTGATCACGGCGCTGCGCCGCGAGCTCGCCATCGACGCGGTCTCCGACCCCGACCGTGCGCGGCGCGTGCTGCGTGCCGAGCTCCTCACGCTGGTGGGCACCGACGCCGACCGGTCGCTGAAGGTCACCGGGGCGGACGGCCTGCCCGGCGTCGTGCTGGTCGTGGGCGTCAACGGCACCGGCAAGACCACCACGATCGGCAAGCTGTCGCGGGTGCTCGTGGCGGAGGGCCACTCGGTGGTGCTGGCCGCGGCCGACACCTTCCGGGCCGCCGCCGCCGACCAGCTGCAGACCTGGGGGTCGCGGGTGGGCGTGCCCGTCGTGCGCGGGCCGGAGGGCGGCGACCCCGCCTCCGTCGCCTACGACGCCGTCGAGACCGGCATCGCCGAGGGCGTTGACGTCGTGGTGGTCGACACCGCGGGACGCCTCCACACCAAGACCGGGCTGATGGACGAGCTCGGCAAGATCAAGCGGGTGATCGAACGCAAGGCACCCGTGACCGAGGTGCTGCTGGTGATTGACGCCACCACCGGCCAGAACGGGCTCGCCCAGGCGCGCGTGTTCGCCGAGGTCGTGGACGTCACGGGAATCGTGCTCTCCAAGCTCGACGGTTCAGCCAAGGGCGGGATCGTCGTGCCGGTGCAGCGCGAGCTCGGCGTGCCGGTCAAGCTGATCGGCCTCGGCGAGGGACCCGACGACCTCGCACCGTTCGACGCCGAGGGCTTCGTGGACGCGCTGCTGCAGGAGGCGTGATGCGGATCCGCCCGGCGCGCCCCGCCGACCTGCCGGCGCTGCTGGAGATCTACAACGACGCGGTCGTGCACACCACCGCCAGCTGGGACCTCCTTCCGTGGAGCCCCGTCGAGCACGCCGAGTGGTACGCGGCCAAGGCCGAGCACGGGCACCCGGTCATGGTCGCGGACGCCGGGGGCGAGATCCTCGGGTACTCGGCGTACGGCCCGTTCCGCCCCAAGGCCGGCTACGCGGCCACCATGGAGCACAGCGTGTACGTCCGGCCGGACGCCCAGGGGCGCGGGATCGGACGCGCCCTGCTGGTGGCGGTGATCGAGGCCGCCCGCGCCAACGGCGTCCATGCCCTGATCGGCGGCCTGAGTTCCGACAACGAGGTGTCCCTCGGCCTGCACCGTTCCCTCGGCTTCGTCGAGGTGGGGCGGTTGCCGGAGGTGGGACGCAAGTTCGACCGCTGGCTCGACCTCGTGCTCGTCCAGCTGTTCCTCTAGACCAAGGAGCGATCGTGCCCGATGCCCGGATCACCGTCGATCGGAGCCAGCGGGTCGCACCCGTGCGGCGACGCCTGTTCGGCTCGTTCGTCGAGCACCTCGGACGCTGCGTGTACGACGGCCTCTACGAGCCGGGCCACCCGAGCGCCAATGCGGACGGCTTCCGGACCGACGTCCTCGAGCTCGTGCGCGAGCTCGGGGTGTCCACCGTCCGCTATCCGGGGGGCAACTTCGTCTCCGGTTACCGCTGGGAGGACGGCGTGGGGCCGCGGGAGCGGCGTCCCCGGCGACTCGACCTCGCCTGGCACTGCGTCGAGACCAACCAGGTCGGGCTGGACGAGTTCGCGCGGTGGTGCCGTCGGGCCGGCTGCGAGCTGATGCTCGCCACGAACCTCGGCACGCGGGGGATCGCCGAGACCCTCGACCTGCTCGAGTACGCCAACCACCCGGCAGGGACGGCCCTCTCCGACCAGCGGGTCGCCAACGGCTCGCCCGAGCCGCACGGCATCCGGATGTGGTGCCTGGGCAACGAGATGGACGGCCCCTGGCAGCTCGGCCACCTGAGCGCCGAGGCCTACGCGGGCCTGGCCGCACGAACGGCGGCGGCGATGAAGATGGTCGACCCCCGGCTGGAGCTGGTGGCGTGCGGGTCCTCGGGCTCCGGCATGCCGACCTTCGGCGCGTGGGAGCGGGCCGTCCTGGAGGCGGCGTACGACAGCATCGACTTCATCTCCGCCCACGCCTACTACCAGGAGCACGACGGCGACCTCGGCAGCTTCCTGGCCTCCAGCCTCGACATGGAGTACTTCATCGCCACGGCCGCGGCAACGGCGGACGAGGTCAAGGGCCGGCTCGGCAAGGACCGTGACATCGCCATCTCGTTCGACGAGTGGAACGTCTGGTACATGACCGAGTTCGAGGCGAGCGGCAAGGTCACCGAAGGCTGGCCGGTTGCCCCACGCCTGCTGGAGGACGTGTACTCGGTCGCGGACGCGGTCGTTGTGGGCAGCCTGCTGATCACGCTGTTGCGCAACAGCGATCGCGTCCACGCCGCCTCCCTCGCCCAGCTCGTCAACGTGATCGCCCCGATCATGACCGAGCCGGGGGGTCCGGCCTGGCGGCAGACGATCTACCACCCGTTCGCGATCACGGCACGCCTGGCCGCCGGCGAGGTCCTGCGTCCGGTGGTGGAGGTGGGGACCTACCCGACCGCACGCCATGGCGACGCGCCCTTCGTGGACGCGGTCGCGACCTCCGACCCGGGTGCCGGGAGGGCGTCCGTCTTCTGCGTGAACCGTTCGCTGGAGGCCACCACGACGACGATCGACGTCGCCGGCCTCGGCCTGCACGACGTGACCGAAGCGCTCACCCTCGCCGACGAAGACCACTACGCCAGGAATACCCGCGAGCAGCCCGAGCGCGTGCAACCACAGCCGAACCCCACGGCCCGCCTCGCCGACGGCGTCGTCACGATCGAGCTCCCGCCGGTCTCCTGGACGGCACTCGCCCTCGCGTGACCCGGTGGCCGGGAGGGTCGGTAGGATGGCCCGAGTTTCCCGAGCGTGAGGTCCTTCCTTGTTCGACACCCTGTCCGATCGCCTGTCGGCAGCCTTCCGCGGCCTGCGCGGCAAGACCCGGCTGACCGACGCCGACATCGACGCGACGGCCCGCGAGATCCGCCTCGCGCTGCTGGAGGCCGACGTCAACCTCACCGTGGTGAAGGAATTCATCGCGAACGTGCGCGAGCGTGCGCACGGGGCCGAGATCAGTGCAGCGCTGAATCCGGCGCAGCAGATCATCAAGATCGTCGACGAGGAGTTGATCTCGATCCTCGGCGGCGAGGCGCGGCCGCTGCGGTTCGCGAAGCGTCCACCGACGGTCATCATGCTGGCCGGCCTCCAGGGCTCCGGCAAGACGACCCTGGCCGGAAAGCTCGGCAAGTGGCTGAAGGACCAGGGCCACTCGCCGCTGCTCGTGGCCGCCGACCTGCAGCGCCCCAACGCCGTGACCCAGCTGCAGGTGGTCGGCGAGCGCGCCGGCGTGCACGTGTTCGCGCCCGAGCCGGGCAACGGCACCGGTGATCCGGTCGCCGTGGCCCGCAACTCGATCCTGCAGGCGATGAGCAAGCTCTACGACGTGGTGATCGTCGACACCGCCGGACGCCTCGGCGTCGACGCGGAGCTGATGCGTCAGGCCGCCGACATCCGCGACGCGGTGAACCCCACCGAGATCCTGTTCGTGGTCGACGCGATGATCGGCCAGGACGCGGTTAACACCGCACAGGCCTTCGCCGAGGGGGTCGGCTTCGACGGCGTGGTGCTGTCCAAGCTCGACGGTGACGCCCGTGGCGGGGCGGCCCTCTCGATCGCCAAGGTGACCGGCAAGCCGATCATGTTCGCCTCCAACGGCGAGGGCCTCGGCGACTTCGACGCCTTCCACCCCGACCGGATGGCCAGCCGCATCCTCGGCATGGGCGACATCCTCACCCTGATCGAGCAGGCGGAGAAGACCTTCGACGCCGAGCAGTCGGCCAAGGCCGCGCAGAAGCTCATCTCCGGGAAGGGCGAGTTCGGGCTCGACGACTTCCTGCAGCAGATGCAGGCCGTCCGCCGCATGGGTCCGCTGTCGAAGATCCTGGGCATGATGCCCGGCATGGGCCAGATGAAGGACCAGATCAACAACATCGACGAGCGTGAGATCGACCGCATCGAAGCGATCATCTACTCGATGACACCCGCCGAGCGCGGCAACCCGAAGATCCTCGACGGCTCCCGCAGGGCGCGCATCGCCGCCGGCTCCGGGACCCAGGTGTCGGACGTGAACTCCTTGGTCAACCGCTTCTTCGAGGCGCGCAAGATGATGCAGAGCCTCGCCGGTGGCGGCATGCCGGGCATGCCCGGCGCCCGGCGTCCGGCCGCCCGCCAGCAGCCCAAGAAGAAGAAGGGCACCAACCGGGTGTCCGGCAACCCGGCCAAGCGCTCGGGCGCTCCGTCCCCGCAGGCCCCCGTCCCGCCGGCGGCCTCCGCGTTCGGCCAGCCGGTACCGACCGAGGCCGAGGTGGCCAGGTCGCTGGGGGAGTTCCAGTTGCCGCCGGAGCTGCAGAACCTCTTCAACCCCAAGAACACCGGCCCCCGCTAGCCCGGCGGCTCCAGGTCCGATGAGTGAACACGCGCCGCCGGGGCTGGGCGAACCCGACTACTTCGGTCACAGCCACGCGGCGCCGGTTCCGGCCGGGCCGCCCGAGGCGCAGCGGCTGCACCTGAACGGCGTCCTCCTGCCCTCGGGCGCCCGCACCGACCTGTGGGTGGTGGACGGCGTGATCCGCACCGAACCGGTGGTGGAGGCCGTCACCGTCTGCTCGGGGGCGTGGATCCTGCCCGGGCTGGTGGATGCCCACTGTCACGTCGGCCTCGGCGCAGATGGTGCGGTGCCCGCGGAGCTGGCCGAGCAGCAGGCGCGCACCGACCGTGACGCGGGCACCCTGCTGATCCGCGACGCCGGCTCGCCGGTCGACACACACTGGATCGACGCCCGGGCCGACCTCCCCCGGATCATCCGCGCGGGGCGCCACATCGCCCGGCCCAAGCGCTACATCCGCAACTACGCCGCTGAGGTCGAGCCGGACGAACTGGTCGCGGAGGTAGCCAGGCAGGCGCTGCGCGGCGACGGCTGGGTGAAGCTGGTCGGGGACTGGATCGATCGTGAATCCGGCGACCTCGCCCCGCTCTGGCCCACGCAGGTGGCCGCCGCAGCCATCGCCAGGGCGCACGACCTGGGGGCGCGGGTCACCGCCCACTGCTTCGGCGAGCAGTCGGTGCACGAGCTGGTGCGCGCGGGGATCGACGGCATCGAGCACGGGACCGGGCTGGACGCCTCGACCATCGCTGTGATGGCCGAGCACCGGGTGGCGCTCGTGCCGACCATGATCAACCTGGAGAACTTCCCTGCCTTCGCCGACGCCGGCGAGGCCAGGTTCCCCCGGTACGCCGCCCACATGCGTGCGCTGCACGCCCGGCGGTACGCGACGATCGGTGCCGCCGTGGACGCGGGCGTTCCGGTGTTCGCGGGGACCGATGCCGGCGGCACGATCGCCCACGGGCTGCTGGGCGCCGAGATCTCCCTCCTCGCCGGCATCGGCGGCCCCGCGTTCGCCCTCGCGGCCGCGTCCTGGCGGGCGCGATCGTGGCTGGGCGCACCCGCGGTGGCGGAGGGGGCGTGGGCCGACCTCGTCGTCTATGCGGCCGATCCGCGGCTCGAGCCGGAGGTCACCAAGCACCCCGAGCTGGTCATCCTCCGGGGGCGCGTGGTCAATCGCTGAGCTCGCTCGGCACCGCGATCACGTCGACCAGGGCGCCGTTGCGCCACACCGTGATCTCGACTGGGCGTCCGATGGCCTCCTCGACCATCCAGCGCTGCAGGCTGGTGGCCGAACCCATCGGCTCGCCGTCCACCGCCACCACGACATCGCCGACCTTGAGGGAGGCGACCGCAGCCGGACTGCCTCCCACGATCTGGGCGACCCTGAGGCCGTTCGCCCGCCCCAGCCGTGCGGCGAGGGGAGGCGGCAACGGCGCCTGTCCGGCGGCGACCCCGAGCCAGGCCCGCCGCACCCGCCCGGTGCTCATCAGTGATCCGATGATCCGCTGGGTGCTGGAGTTGATCGGAACGGCCAGGCCCAGCCCGACGCCGGCCACCGCGGTGTTGACACCGACCATGCGCCCGGCGCTGTCGGCCAGCACGCCACCGCTGTTGCCCGGATTGAGCGCAGCATCGGTCTGGATGACCTCGTCGACGACGCGCCCGCGCTGGGTGGGGAGCGAGCGTCCCAGCCCCGACACGATGCCTGCGGTCACGCTTCCCGACAGCCCCAGCGGGTTGCCGAGCGCCACCACCAGCTGGCCCACCTGGAGGGTGGCGGCGTCACCGAGCACCACCGGATCGGGGACCGACCCACTGGCGCGCAACACAGCGAGATCGGACAGCGGGTCGCGCCCGGTCACCTCCACCGGCGTCTGCGTACCGTCCACGAACTCGGCGGTCGCCTGGTTGGCCCCCTCCACCACGTGGGCGCTGGTCAGCAGGAAGCCGTCGGGTGTGAGCACGCTGGCGCTCCCCGCGCCCTCCCCCCGGGATCCGCGGACGCGCAGGCTGGCGACGCTCGGCAACACCTGCCGTGCCACCCTCACCACGGCTGCGGAGTAGGCGTCCAGCGCTTCGGAATCGGCCATACCCGTCCAACGCGGCCGCCACGGCGTCGTGTTCCGCTGTTCGCTCAGGGCGTGCCTACGCGGCGAAGCCCGCCCACAGGACGACCAGGTTGAGCGCGACGATGAGGCTCACGACCAGCCAGTTCACCGCCCGCTGCCAGGGGCGGTCCGCATACTCGCCCATCACCGTGCGGTCGGCGGTCACCACCGCGAGCGGAGCCGCCGCCAGGGCGACGCCGAAACTGAGCACGACCTGGCTCCAGATCAGGACGTCGGTGGGAGAAACCCCGGTGAGCAGCAGCAGGACGGCCGGGGCGATCGTGATGACCCGCCGGAGCGTGGGGGAGACCTGCCACACATGGAGGTCCTTGAGGATCCGGGAACCGGCGTGGGTGCCGACCACCGCCGAGCCGATTCCCGAGGCGAGGAGGCCGATCGCGAAGATGGCCGCAGCCCACGGCCCCAGCTCCGACCCGATCGTCAGGTGCGCGGACTGGATCGTGTCGCCGGGGTGCCCGGCCAGGGCGACCGCACCGAGCAGCAGCATGCCGATGTTCACCGACCCGGAGAGCAGGAGGGCCAGGGCCACGTCCCAGCGCTGGATCCACAGCAGCCTGCCGACCGGGCCGTCCAGCCTGCCCTCGGGTCGGTGCCTGTCGATCGCCAGGGCCGAGTGGAGGTAGATGGCGTGCGGCATGACGGTCGCGCCCAGCATGGCCGCCACCAGCGTCCAGGCGTCCCTCGAAGGGACCACCGGCCACAGCCCCGCCGTGGTCGCCGCCCAGTCGGGCGGCCGGAAGAAGAGCGCGCCGATGAAGCCGAGCGCCACGACCGCCAGCAGGGCCGCGATACCCGCCTCGAACACCCGCTCGCCCCGCGACCGCAGGACCCACAACAACACGATCGCGACGACCCCGACGACCACGCTGCCGGCCCACATCGGCAGGCCGAACAACAGGTAGAGGCCGAGCGCTCCACCCACGACCTCGGCCAGGTCGGTCGCGATCGCGATGACGAATGCCTGCAGGCCGTACGCGAAGGTCAGGACCGGGCGTGCCCGGCGGCGGGCGAAGCGCCGCGCCATCGCCTGGGGCAGGGTGGTACCCGTGACCAGCCCGAGCTTGGCCGACTGGTACTGGATCACCATCGCCATCAGCGACGCGGCAGCGAGCACCCACACCAGCGCGTAGCCATACGTGGAGCCGGCGCTCAGGTTGGCCGCGACGTTGCCCGGGTCGACGTAGGCGACGCTGGCAACGAACGCCGGTCCGAGCAGGCCCAGCGAGCCCGCCACCATCGAGCGGGTGCCCTTGCCGCGCCGGCCTGGCTGGAACATGATTCCGGCAGGCTACACGGCCGCTGCGACGCGAGGGTGTCGGGCGCGGCGCCGCCGTGGGCGCTCATTGGCGCCTTCCGGCCCTGCTCTGGCACAATGTTGGACGCATCTTTGCCCGCCCGCGCCCTCTCATCGCTGGTGGTCACGGATCCATCCGAACCCGGCGGTCGTTGCCCCACAGCGAGAACCGGCGTTCACCCGTCCGGGCCGGTGACGTCATCGGCCCATCTTCCACAGGAGAAACCACACACGTGGCTGTCAAGATTCGCCTGAAGCGGCTCGGCAAGATCCGCTCCCCGCACTACCGCATCGTCGTCATGGACTCCCGCACCAAGCGGGACGGCCGGGCCATCGAGGAGATCGGCCTGTACCACCCGAAGAACGAGCCGTCGCTGATTAAGGTCGACTCCGAGCGGGCGCAGTACTGGCTCGGCGTCGGCGCGCAGCCGACCGAGGCCGTCGTCGCGCTCCTCAAGCGCACCGGTGACTGGCAGAAGTTCAGCGGCGACACCTCGCCCTCCGGCGTCGAGGCGCAGGCCGAGCCCCGCGACAAGGTGGCGCTGTTCAACGCCGCCCTCGCCGAGGCCGACAGCGAGCCCGCCACCGCGGCGATCTCGCGGTCGAAGAAGAAGGCCGCCGAGCCCGAGGCCGAGGTCGAGGCCCCGGCTGAGGCCGCCGAAGAGGCCTGAGCATGCTCGCCGACGCGCTGGAACACCTGGTCCGTGGGCTGGTGCCCAACCCGGACGACGTCCGGGTGCGCGAGTCCGATCGCGGCCGGGTCCGCACCCTCGAGGTGCGGGTCCACCCCGAGGACATCGGCAAGGTCATCGGCCGCCAGGGACGCACCGCGGGTGCCCTGCGCACGGTGATCGCAGCGCTGGCCGGCCGGGAGCAGGTCCGCATCGACTTCGTCGATGTCGACCGTCGCCCGTCCCGCCGCCGCTGAGCAGTCTCCCGACCGTCCCCTTCCGGGTTCACCGCGTCGTGAACCGGGAGGGGACGGCCCAATTCTGCGTCCCGACCCGGGCGAAGGAGTGTTCGTGAGCGACCAGGTGATCGTCGGCACGGTCGGCAGGGCACACGGCCTGCGCGGCCAGGTCACGGTGCGCCCGCGCACCGACAGCGTGGCCGAACGCTTCGCCCCCGGCGCGACCGTCACCGCCGGCGACCGCAGGCTCACCGTGTCCGGCCACGGCTTGCAGCAGGGCCGCCTGGTGGTGTGGTTCGAGGGCGTGACCGACCGCACCGCCGCCGAGGCCCTGCGCGGCGTCGACCTGTGGGCAGAGGGCGTGCCGGAGGCCATCGGCGCCGACGAGTTCCACGACTCCGAGCTGATCGGGCTCGCCGCGGTGGCCCCGGACGGGCGGGCGCTCGGTGAGGTGGTCGCCGTCGAGCACCCGCCGCTGCAGGACCTGCTCGTGGTGCGGACCCCGTCCGGCGATCGCCTGGTGCCCTTCGTCGTCGCGCTCGTCCCTGAGGTCGATCCCGTGGGCGGGAGGGTCGTGATCGACCCCATCCCCGGACTCCTGGAGGACGTGCCCGATGAGGATTGACCTGGTCAGCATCTTCCCGGACTACTTCGCGCCGCTGCGGCTGTCGCTGGTCGGCAAGGCCGCGGAGAGCGGCCTGCTCACGCTGGGCGTGCACGACCTGAGGGACTGGACGCACGATCGCCACCGCACCGTCGACGACACCCCGTACGGCGGTGGCGCCGGCATGGTGATGAAGCCCGAGCCGTGGGGCGAGGCGCTGGACGACCTCGTGCCCCCCGGGGGTCAGCCTCCGGTGCTGGTGGTGCCGACGCCGGCGGGCGTCCGCTTCACCCAGGCGCTCGCGCACGAGCTCGCCGCCCGTGAGTGGCTGGTGTTCGCCTGCGGCCGTTACGAGGGCATCGACGCCAGGGTGGTCGAGCATGCGGCCACCCGCATGGACGTGCTCGAGGTCAGCCTGGGCGACTACGTGCTCAACGGGGGAGAGGTGGCCGCCCTGGCGATCACGGAGGCGGTGGTGCGGCTGCTGCCCGGCGTCCTGGGCAATCCGGAGTCGCTGGTGCAGGAGTCCCACGGCGCGGAGCTCGACGGCCTCCTGGAGTACCCCGTGTTCACCAAGCCGGCCTCCTGGCGCGGGCTGGACGTGCCGCCGGTGCTGCTCTCGGGGCACCACGGGCAGGTGGAGGCGTGGCGGCGGGAGCAGGCCAGGGCCCGCACCGCGCAGCGGCGTCCCGACCTTCTCGGAGGACTCAATTAGGTCACGCCGGAATTGCTCAAATCCCCAGAAGAGGGAATCCGTCCAGTCCTTGTCCGAACTCTGAGACCGGCCCGCCCGGAAAGGCCCGCACGGTCAGAAACCGGCGCCGGATCTCACTAGTGTGGCCTTGTGGCGACAACGACTCTAACCCCTCACCAGAGGGCTGTCCGATCAACCGTCGCGCTGAAAGCCTTGATGGCTGTCACCGGGTTGATCCTGATCAGCTTCCTGCTGGTGCACATGTACGGCAACCTCAAGATGTTCCTCGGCGCCGAGGCCTTCGACCACTACGCAGAGTGGCTGAAGGGAGACATCCTCTACCCGCTGGTCCCGAAGGGCTGGTTCATCTGGATCTTCCGGGTGTTCATGGTCGCTTCGGTGGTGCTGCACATCTACTCCGCGATCACCCTGTGGCGGCGTGCGCTGGCGGCGAGCCCCAGCACCTACGCGGCCAAGCGCAAGCTGGCCCAGACGTACTCCGCGCGCACCATGCGCTGGGGCGGCGTCATCCTGGCGGGCCTGCTGATCTTCCACCTCGCCCAGTTCACCGTGCGGGGCGCCCTGGTCAACAGCGCACCGAACGCCACGCCCTACGACATGGTCGTCGGTGAATTCAGCATCTGGTGGATGGTCGCGCTCTACGCCCTGTGGATGGTCACGGTGTGCATGCACGTGCGCCACGGCTTCTGGAGCGCCTTCGCCACGCTCGGCGCCAACACCAGCGCCAAGGCCCGCGCCGTGCTCAACGGCTGCGCGTGGGCCGTCGCCCTGCTCCTCTACATCGGCTTCATGATCATGCCGGTGGCTGTTCTGTTCGGATGGATCCGCTGATGACGACAACGACCGAAAAGCCCGCTCCCGCGAAGGCGGCGCCGAGCTCCGACTTCTTCACCGTCGGTGAGGAGATCAGGGACACCAAGGCGCCCGCCGGCCCGATCGAGCAGAAGTGGTCCAAGCGCAAGTTCGAGGCCAAGCTGGTCAACCCGGCGAACCGCCGCAAGCTGACGGTGATCATCGTCGGCACCGGGCTCGCCGGTGGCGCCGCCGCCGCCAGCCTCGGTGAGGCCGGCTACAACGTCCTCAACTTCTGCTACCAGGACAGCCCGCGCCGTGCGCACTCGATCGCCGCCCAGGGCGGCATCAACGCGGCCAAGAACTACCGCAACGACAACGACTCGACGTTCCGGTTGTTCTACGACACGGTCAAGGGCGGCGACTACCGCGCCCGCGAGACCAACGTGTACCGCCTGGCCGAGGTCAGCGCCAACATCATCGACCAGTGCGTCGCCCAGGGCGTCCCGTTCGCCCGCGAGTACGGCGGCCTGCTCGACAACCGCTCCTTCGGCGGCGTCCAGGTGCAGCGCACCTTCTACGCCCGGGGCCAGACCGGCCAGCAGCTGCTGATCGGCGCCTACCAGGCCCTGGAGCGCCAGGTGGCGGCCGGCACCGTGCAGATGCACACCCGGCACGAGATGCTCGAGCTGATCGTCGCCGACGGCCGCGCCCGCGGCATCGTCACCCGCAACATGGTGACCGGCGAGATCGAGAGCTGGTTCGCCGATGCGGTGGTGCTGGCCACCGGTGGCTACGGCAACGTGTTCTTCCTCTCCACCAATGCGATGGGCTGCAACGTCACCGCCGACTGGCGGGCACACCGCAAGGGCGCCTACTTCGGGAACCCCTGCTACACGCAGATCCACCCCACCTGCATCCCGGTGCACGGCGACACCCAGTCGAAGCTGACCCTGATGTCGGAGTCCCTCCGCAACGACGGACGCATCTGGGTGCCCAAGCGCGCCGAGGACTGCGACAAGGATCCGCGCCAGATCGCCGAGGAGGACCGCGACTACTACCTGGAGCGGATCTATCCGGCCTTCGGCAACCTGGTGCCGCGTGACATCGCGTCCCGGCAGGCCAAGAACATGTGCGACGAGGGACGCGGCGTCGGCCCGGCGGTCAAGGAGTTCGACGAGGACGGCAACGAGAAGCTCGTCCGTCGCGGCGTGTACCTCGACTTCGCCGACGCGATCAGCCGCCTCGGCAAGGACGGCGTCGCCGCCCGCTACGGCAACCTGTTCGACATGTACGCCCAGATCACCGGCGAGGACCCGTACGAGACCCCGATGCGGATCTACCCGGCGGTGCACTACACGATGGGTGGCCTGTGGGTCGACTACGACCTCTCGTCGAACGTGCCCGGCCTGTACGTGACCGGAGAGGCCAACTTCTCCGACCACGGAGCGAACCGGCTCGGTGCCTCCGCCCTGATGCAGGGCCTGGCCGACGGCTACTTCGTGCTGCCGAACACGATCAACGACTACCTCGCCGGCGCGCCGTTCCCGAAGCTGGACGACACCCACCCGGCGGCCGTCGAGGCGCTCACGTCGGTGCAGGACCGGATCAACAAGCTCCTCGCCGTCAACGGCACCCGCACGGTCGACTCCTTCCACAAGGAACTCGGTCGCATCATGTGGGAGTACTGCGGCATGGAGCGCACCGAGCAGGGCCTGATCAAGGCCATCGGCCTGATCCGCAAGCTCCGCGAGGAGTTCTGGCGCGACGTCAAGGTCACCGGCGTGAACGAGGACTTCAACCAGACCCTCGAGCGTGCCGGACGCGTCGTCGACTTCATGGAGCTCGGCGAGCTCATGTGCGTGGACGCCCTGCACCGCCGCGAGTCCTGCGGCGGCCACTTCCGGGCCGAGAGCCAGACCGAGGACGGCGAGGCGCTGCGCCACGACGACGAGTTCCTCTACGTCGCGGCCTGGGAATACACCGGCACCGCCAACGCACCGGTGCTGCACAAGGAACCGCTCGAGTACAACTTCATCGAGCTGAAGCAACGGAGTTACAAGTGAACATCACCCTGCGCGTATGGCGCCAAGCGAACGCCCAGGCCGAGGGGCGAATGGTCACCTACCAGGTTCAGGATGTGTCGCCGGACATGTCGTTCCTGGAGATGCTCGACCTGCTCAACGAGGACCTCACGGTCAAGGGCGAGGAGCCGGTGGCCTTCGACCACGACTGCCGTGAGGGCATCTGCGGCATGTGTGGCGTCGTGATCAACGGCACCGCCCACGGTCGTGGCGACTCCCCGGTCCCGACGACCACCTGCCAGCTGCACATGCGGTCCTTCGAGGACGGCGCGACGATCGACGTCGAGCCGTGGCGGGCCGGCCCCTTCCCGGTGATCAAGGACCTCGCGGTGGACCGGTCGGCGTTCGACCGGATCATCCAGGCCGGCGGCTTCATCTCCGCCAACACCGGCGCGGCTCCGGACGCCCACGCGGCGCCGGTGGGCAAGCTGAAGGCCGACCGGGCCTTCGACGCGGCCACCTGCATCGGCTGCGGCGCCTGTGTCGCCGCGTGCCCGAACTCGTCGGCGATGCTGTTCACCGCGGCGAAGATCACGCACCTGGCGATGCTGCCGCAGGGCCAGCCCGAGCGGTACCTGCGGGTCAAGTCGATGCTGGCCACCCACGACGCCGAGGGCTTCGGCGGGTGCACCAACATCGGCGAATGCGCCGAGGTCTGCCCCAAGCAGATCCCGTTCGACACGATCAGCCAGCTCAACCGCGACCTGATCTCCTCGCTGTTCAAGAAGGACGGCAAGTAACACCCGCGTGATCCGCGAGGGGCGTCACCGTTTCGGTGGCGCCCCTCGCGGCGTCCTCGCTGCCGAGTTCTCCCCTCGCCACCGAAATCTTCCTTCGCCACCGAAAACTCGGCAGCGAGGGCACTTTTCGGCAGCGAAGTGAGAGGGTTCGTAGCGGAAGACCGGGAGGGGAGCGATGGCACCGTACGAGCGGCTGGACGCCGATGCCGTCCTGGCCACCGCACAGCGGCTGCAGGCGCGGATCCAGGCGCGGTTCCCGGGACGCAACCTGGGGCGGGTAGCGGAGCGGCTCGTCGGCGTCGCGTCGGACGTGGAGCACGCCGCGGCCCGGTCGACCTGGGTCAAGGTGCTGCGGATCGCCGGACTGGTCCTGATCGCCATTATCGTGCTGCTCTCGGCCGCGTCCCTGGTGGCGGCCGTGGTCGAACTCGTGCGCAGCGCCGGCTCGACGCTGGCCTGGCTGTCGGCGGTGGAGACGATCGTGAACGACGTCGTGTACGCCGGCATCGCCGTGGTGTTCCTGTGGGTGCTGCCGTCCCACCTCGAACGGCGGCGCATCCTCGGTGAATTGCACCGGTTGCGGTCGCTGGCCCACGTCATCGACATGCACCAGCTCACCAAGGACCCCGAACGGTTCGCGGCGTCCTTCCGTCCGACCTCCCAGAGCGTCGAGGTGTCGCTGAGCCCGATCGAGATGGCGAACTACCTCGACTACTGCTCCGAGCTGCTCTCGCTGGTCGCCAAGACCGCCGCCGTGTACGCCGAGCGGAGCACCGACCCCGCGGTCCTCGCCACCATCTCCGACATCGAGAACCTCACCAACGGCATGGCGCGCAAGATCTGGCAGAAGCTCGGCCTCGTGCCCGGCGTGACGTCGCGGGCCGGCGACCGCACGCCCCAGGACTGATCGGCCGACCCGATTTCGTGGGCCGGTCGCGCATGTGGCAAACTTGGACACCGTTGTGCCACGACCGCTCCTGCCACAGGGGGAAGGCGATCGGGCCTCACTGAACGAACGAGACGAAGTGTCCTGTGGCACTGGCGAGGAAACCATGAACCAGCTGGTTGAGCAGATCGGCAAGGCCGCTCAGCGCGACGACATCCCCGACTTCCGCCCCGGCGACAACGTCAAGGTGCACGTGCGAGTGATCGAGGGCAACCGCTCCCGTATCCAGGTCTTCGCCGGCGCCGTGATCTCCCGCACCGGTTCTGGCATCGCCGAGGCCTTCACGGTCCGCAAGGTGAGCTTCGGCACCGGTGTGGAGCGCACCTTCCCGCTCCACAGCCCGATCATCGAGAAGATCGAGGTCGAGCGGCTCGGTGACGTGCGACGCGCCAAGCTGTACTACCTCCGCGGTTTGCGCGGCAAGGCTGCAAAGATCAAGGAGAAGCGCGACCGCTGAGGCGTCGGACGCCCATCGTTGCCGGGCCCGCGCGACAGGGGCCCAAGTGAAGGGAGTGCGGTGAGCGCACCCAGCAACACCACGACGGGGCGCAGCGGTGCGCTGACGGCCGCCGGGAGCTGGCTGCGTGAGATCGCCATCGTCGTGGTGGGTGCACTGATCGCGTCCACGCTGCTGCGACTCTTCGTCGCGCAGATGTTCGTGATCCCGTCCGGGTCGATGGAGAACACCCTGCTGATCAGCGATCGGGTGGCCGTGCAGAAGGTCGCGCCGTACCAGCGCGGCGACGTGATCGTGTTCCGGGACACCCTCGGCTGGCTGGCGCCGGCGAAGCTGGAGGACAACCAGCTGAAGCGGGCGCTGGTCTTCATCGGCCTGGCGCCCGACGAGAGCTCGAACCACCTGATCAAGCGGGTGATCGGGGTCGCCGGAGACCACGTCACGTGTTGTGACGCCCGAGGACGGGTCGCCGTCAACGGCACGGCCCTGAACGAGGGCGACTACCTGTACCGCGACCCCGGCACCGGCAAGCAGGTCGAGCCCTCTGCGGTGGCCTTCGACATCGTGGTGCCTGCCGGGACGGTCTTCGTGATGGGTGACCACCGCAACGACTCCGCCGACTCCCGCTGCCATCTCAACGACGACACCGAGGGCGGGTCACCCGGCACGAAGGCGTTCATCCCGGTGGACAACATCGTGGGCACGGCGGTCGCCGTCGTCTTCCCGTTCAGCCGTTTCCACGGCATCAGCAGGCCGATCACGTTCGAGGGCGTCCCTGCCGGCGGTGCGCCGCCGCCCGCGCCCGTCCTGACCGGCCCCAAGGTCGTCTGCTAGGGCCCGCCATGCCGATCGTGGTTCGCCGGGACGCCGGCATCTACGGCTATGAGGCCTCGCTGCGGCGCGGTGGGTTCGACCTGATCGCCGGAGCCGACGAGGCCGGACGGGGCGCGTGCGCCGGCCCACTGGTGGCGGGCGCGGTCATCCTCAAGCCGGGCCGGGCCGGGGAGATCCCGGGCCTGGCGGACTCCAAGCTGCTCACGCCGCTGGCGAGGGAGCGCGTCTACGACGAGATCCTGAAGCGGGCGCTCGCCTGGTCCGTGGTCAGTATCGAGGCCGATGAGTGTGACCGGCTCGGCATGCACCACGCCGACCTCGCCGGACTGCGCAGGGCGCTGCTGCGGCTCCAGCCGGCGGCGGAGTTCGCGCTCACCGACGGCTTCAGCGTTGACGGTCTCGGCATGCCCAGCCTGGCGATCTGGAAGGGCGACCGCGTGGCCGCCTGCGTGGCCGCGGCGTCGGTGGTGGCCAAGGTCACCAGGGACCGCATCATGGCCGACTGGCACCACGATCTCCCCGACTACGCCTTCGACATCCACAAGGGCTATTGCACGCCGCTGCACCAGGAGCGGCTGGACCTGCACGGCCCGAGCACGATCCACCGGATGTGCTTCGACAACGTTCGGCGAACGATTAAGGTGAGTGCGTTATGAGCGCCGAGGACCTTGAGCAGTACGAATCCGAACTCGAGCTGCAGTTGTACAAGGAGTACAAGGACGTCGTCGGCATCTTCACGTACGCCGTGGAGACCGAACGACGCTTCTACCTGTGCAACGCGGTCGACCTGAAGGTCCGCACCGAGGGTGGGGACGTGTACTACGAGGTCTCGATGGGCGACGCCTGGGTCTGGGACATGTACCGTCCGGCCCGGTTCGTGAAGAGCGCCAAGGTACTGACCTTCCGTGACGTCTCCATCGAGGAGATCGCGCACAGCGACCTGAAGGTGCCCGACAACCTCTGACCTGTGGATCGTCTCCGGTTTTCCACACCCCGCCCCATCCGCTGACGCGATTCCGGGCGCGCTCCCGATAGTGATCACCGGGAGGTGGTGGACGTGGACCGGGCAGAGGTCTGGCACATCGGCGAGCAGCTGGCGGCGGCGCACCTGGAACGGCTCGGCTGGCGTATCATCGACCGCAACTGGCGCTGCCCCGCCGGCGAGCTCGACATCGTCGCCGTGGAGCCGGGCGAGGAGCCGGTCGTGGTGTTCTGCGAGGTGAAGTGCCGTACCGGACTCGGCTTCGGGCCGCCGCTGGAAGGCATCACCCGGGCGAAGGTCGCAAAGCTGCGTGAAGTCGCCCTGCACTGGCTCCGGGCCCAACCACGCCCGGTGCGCCACATCCGGTTCGACGGCGTCGGGGTGTTGCTCACCCGGGAGGCGCCGCCGGTGATCACGCATGTTCCCGGGATCGGGCGGTGAACCAGGCGCGCGCATGGTCGGTGGCCCTGGTCGGCATCGACGGCCGCATGGTCGAGGTCGAGGCGGCGATCAGCAGCGGGTTGCCGAGTACCCGCATGGTGGGGCTGCCGGACACGGCGCTGTACGAGGCCCGCGACCGCTGCCGCGCGGCGATGGCGTCCACCGGGATCGGCTGGCCCTCCGACCCGGTGACCATCAACCTCTCCCCGGCGACGCTGCCCAAAGCGGGCTCGCACTACGACCTCGCGATCGCCGCAGCTGTGGCGGCCGCCGGCCGCAAGTTCGACCCGGAGGCGCTGGAGGGCACCGCCCTGTTCGGCGAGCTCGGGCTCGACGGGCGCGTCCGGACGGTGCGCGGCCTGTTGCCCGCCCTGCTCACTGTGGCGAGGGAGGGGTTCCAGCGCGTCGTGGTGCCGGCACGGCAGATGCGGGAAGCGGCCCTCGTGTCCGGGCTGGTGATCTGCGGCGCCGGTGATCTCGACGACCTCTTCGACGTCCTCACCGGTGGCGCCGGGGGCGGCCCGCCGCCACCGGCCGAGGGTGAGGTGGCGGTCGCGCCGCACCTCGACCTGGCCGACGTGGCGGGCCAGGCCGAGGCCAAGTGGGCGCTGGAGGTGGCCGCCGCTGGACGCCACCACGTGTACCTCCACGGGCCGCCGGGAGTAGGCAAGACCCTCCTCGCGGAACGGCTGCCAGGGCTGTTGCCCGACCTGGAGCTCAGCGAGGCGCTTGAGGTCTCCGCCGTCCACTCGCTGGCCGGGCTGAGCCTGGACGCGGGACTCATCCGCCGGCCGCCCTACTCCGATCCCCACCACTCGGCCTCGGTCGCTTCGCTCGTGGGAGGGGGTGCGCGGATCGCGCTTCCCGGCGCGATCTCCCGTGCCCACCGCGGGGTGCTCTTCCTGGACGAGGCCCCGGAGTTCTCCCCACGGGTGATGGAGGCGCTGCGGGTGCCGCTGGAGTCGGGCCGGATCGTGCTCGGCCGGGCGGTGGCGACGGCCACGTACCCGGCCAGCTTCCAGCTCGTGCTCGCTGCGAACCCGTGCCCCTGCGGCATGGCGGGCACACCGGGCGGGGACTGCCGCTGCCCGCCGATGGCGGTGCGACGCTATGCCTCGCGGGTGTCTGGTCCGATCCTCGACCGGATCGACATCCATCAGCACCTGCGCCCCTTGCGGGCGTCCTTCCTCAGCCGGGTGCACGAGCCGGGGGAGAGTTCGGCGCTGGTGGCGGAGCGGGTGCTGGCGGCTCGCGCCCGGCAGCTGCACCGCCTGGAGCCGAGTGGCTGGCGGACCAACGGCGAAGTGCCGGGCCCCGCGCTGCGCAAGCGGCTGCCGCTCCCCGACGGCGCCGAACTGCTCGACACCGCCGTGGCCCGGGGACGGCTGTCCTCCCGCGGCGTCGACAAGGTGCTGCGGCTCGCGTGGACGATCGCCGATCTCGCCGGGTCGGGCCGTCCCAGCAGGGAACACGTGCACATCGCGCTGGCCATGCGCCGCGGCGACGGATCGGAGGCTGCCTGAATGGACGAACGGATGGCACGGATGTGCCTGGCGGCCGTCGTGGAGCCGGGACACCCGGCACTGCCCGAGGCGGTGGCCGAGTACGGGGCGGGGGACGTCTGGGCCAGTCTGGTCGCGGCAGGACGGGGGGTTCCGCTCGCTGAGCGCGCCCGACGGCTCGACCCCGACGAGCTGGCATCGCGTACCCGGGCCCAGGGGCTGCGCTTCCTCGTGCCCGGAGACGACGACTGGCCGTCCGCCGTGGCCGACCTGTCCGGGTGTGAGCCGGTCAACCAGCTCAGCGGTGAACCCTTGGGCCTGTGGACGTCGGGTGGTGGCAGCCTGCGTGCACTCTGCGAGTCCGCGGTCGCGATCGTCGGCTCCCGAGCCTCCACCGCGTACGGCGACACCGTGGCCGCCGATCTGGCCGCCGAACTGTCCGAGGGCGGCCGGTGCGTGGTCTCCGGCGGCGCCTACGGCATCGACGCGGCGGCGCACCGCGGCTGCCTCGCCGGTCGCACGCCCACGGTGGCCGTCCTCGCGTGTGGGCTCGACGAGCCGTACCCCGGTGGGCACAGGCCGCTGTTCGAGAGGATCGCCGAGCGCGGCGTGCTCGTCAGCGAGCTGGCCCCCGGCGAGCACCCGACGTGGGTACGGTTCCTCGCCCGCAACCGCCTGATCGCGGCGCTGGCGCCGGGCACCGTGCTGGTGGAGGCGGCAGTCCGTTCCGGGGCGCGCAACACGGTCACGTGGGCCAATGCGCTGGGCCGGGTGGTGATGGCCGTCCCGGGACCGGTCACGAGCGCCACGTCGGTCACCCCGCATCGCCTGGTGCGTGAGGCCGAAGCCGTGCTGGTGACCAGCGCCTCCGACGTCCTCGAGCTGCTGTCGCCGCTCGGGCGACCGAGCCCCCGGCGCCCGGGCGAGCGGCGGGCCACCGACGACCTCGACGCTGTGGAGCTCCGCCTCTTCGAGGTCGTGCCGGGACGCGGCAGCCTGCCCGCGGGCGAACTCGCCCTGCGGGCGGGCCTCAGCCTGCCGCGCTGCCTGGCCGTGCTCGACCAGCTGGCGGAGCAGGGGCTCCTGGTGCAGAACCTGACCGGGGAGTGGCAGCTTCCGCCGAGGGGTCAGCGTGACCGGTAGGCGTCCAGAAGTCGCAGCCACACCTCACTGGCGGTCGGGTAGGACGGCACGGCGTGCCACAGCTGGTCGGCGGTCAGCCGTCCGACGATCGCCACCGTCGCCCCGTGCACCAACTCCGCCACCTCCTGGCCCACGAACGTCGCACCCAGGAGCCGGCCGGTCCCCGCCTCGAAGACCAGTTTCGCCCTCCCCTTCGCGTCGTCGCGGAGCAACCCGAAGCCGGCCGCGCTGTTCATCGCCACCTCGACGCACTCTACCGCCGCGCCGCGCGACACCGCTTCGGCCTCGCTCCAGCCGGCGGAGGCGACCTGGGGATCGGTGAACACCACCTGGGGCACAGGAACGTCCGCGGGCACCTCCGGGGCGGGACGGCCCCCCGCCATGGCTGCGATCCGCTCCCCGGCCAGCCGCGCTGCGTACTTGCCCCAGTGCGTCAGGGGCGCCTCGCCACTGGCGTCACCCACGGACAGCAACCAGTCGGGTCGCTGGTCGGCGTGGCCGAACTGCTCTGCGGTCAGCCCGATGGTGTCGAGGCCGACATCCTCGGTGTTCGGCCGGCGACCGGTGGCGACCAGGAACTCTGCGAACTCCTGCTGCGTGCCGTCCAGCTCCAGCCGCACCGGGCCGCCGTGCACCCTTCCGACCCCGGTGTCGGCGGCGCCCGGGCGGAAAGCGGCGGTCACCCTGGCCCCGAACCGCACCTCCACGCCGGCCCGCCTCAGGCCGTCGGCGACGAGCTCGGACGCGAACGGCTCGAAGCGCTCCAGAAGTCGGTCGGCCCTCACGAGCAGTGTCACCTTCGCACCGAGCGCGGTGAGCCAGAAGCAGGCCTCGACCGAGACGACGCCACCGCCGATCACTGCGATGGAGTCGGGAACCTCCTTGAGCCCGGTGGCGTCGCGGGAGAGCCAGGGACGCAGCCCGGCGAACGGTGGCGGCACCACCGGAGTGCTGCCGGTGGCGATGACCACCGCGTGGCGTGCCTCCACCTCGCGCGCGGAGTCGCCCTCACCGATGACCACGCGCCGCTCCCCGCTGAGTCGTGCGGTGCCCCGCACCACGTCGATGCCGGCGCCCTTGGCCCAGTCGACCTGCCCGGTGTCGTCGTACTTCACGACCCACTCGTCGCGACGGGCCAACAGCGCCGGCACGTCGAGGGCGATCGAGTCGGGCAGCCCGCCGAGGTTCTCAGCCGTCGCCCGCGCGTCGAGCGGCCGCAGGAGCGCCTTGCTCGGGATGCAGGCCCAGAAGGAGCACTCGCCGCCGACCAGCTCGCGCTCGACGAGGAGGGCGGTGCGCGAAGACCCCCGGATGGCGTAGTCGGCCACGTTCTCCCCGGCCGGTCCCGCTCCGATCACCACGACGTCATAGGTCTGAGTTGCCATCGGCCCAGTGTGGTCGAGGTCACGATTCGGCAACAGTCAGCAAAGTTCGGCTGCGTTGCGCAACGCCGAGGCGGGCACTCATCGTGGAACAGGCATGAAGACACTGCGTGCACCCGGCGTCGCTGCCGCGATCGCCTCCCTCGCCCTGCTCGCCGGTTGCTCCGGCGGGTCCCCGGCCTCGTTGCCGGAAGCCACGACCGCCGCGGGTGGCCCTGCCGCCGAGCCCGCCGACTCGACCGCCGACTACGGGGGCAAGGCGCCGGTGCCGCAGGGCAGGCCGGAGGAGATCCCCGGCGTCACGGTCGAGCAGAAGCTGGCTCGCACCGCACGGGTCAGTCTCACCGTCACCGACGTCGAGGCCGCCGCCGCGCAGCTCCGGTCGCTGGCCGAGTCGCTCGGTGGGCAGGTCACGGCGGAGAACCTGGTGAGCCGCACCGGCGCGAGCGGCAAGGTGGCTCCCACGTCCACCATGGTGGTCTCGGTGCCCGCCGACCGGCTGGATTCCGCCCTCGACCAGCTCAAGTCGGTGGGCACGATCACGAACCGGGTGGTCTCCTCTGAGGACGTGACCCTCCAGGTCGCCGACGTCGATGCCCGGATCAGGACCCTCAACGACTCGATCTCGAGGCTGCGCGACCTCTGGAGTCGCGCGGGCCGGATCGGTGAACTCACCCAGCTCGAGAGCGAGATCCAGTCCCGCATCTCCGAGCGCGACTCACTGGTCGCCCAGCAGAAGGTCCTGGCCAAGCGCGTCGCCCAGTCGCCGATCACCGTGACCCTCACCCTGCCCGACGAGCCACTGCCTGTGGAGACCACCGGCTTCGTCGGCGGCTTGATCGCCGGCTGGAACGCCCTCCTGGCCAGCAGCCGGGTGCTGATGACGGTGCTCGGCGCGGTGCTCCCGTTCGCTGCGGTGATCGCCCTCGTGGGGGTGCCGCTCCTGGTGTGGCGACGTCGCGTCCGCCGCTCCCACGGCCCCGACAAGCCGGTCAGCCCGGCCCCGCAGAGCCCTGAGGAGTGACCCACCGGCCCGGCATGGTGGGTCTCGCCCCGCCATCCCCACCGAGCCTGCGGCAGCCTCCAGCGGGCCGTGTCCCCCTCCGGGGGGACAGACGTCGCGCCGCCCGATCCGTAGGATGCTGCATGCAGGGGGGGAGCAGCCGCTAGCTGTTGCGGGCCGTTGGCCGTAGCGACTGACCTGAGGATTACCAAACGCAGCGAACGTGGTGAAGCGGACGGGCCGATGGCCCGTCCGCTTCGCTGTTCCCGCTCAGCTCACTGCGGTCACGTCCAGCCGACGCGCGTCGACCAGGCGGCCGGTGAAGTAGGCCCCGACCGCCACATCGCCGGACGCGATCGCCGGAAGCCTTCGCGATACCGACCGGTCGACCCGCAGGGCGATGTAGTGCACGGTGGCTGAGTCCGGGAGCCCTGCCACCACGGAGGCCGGCAGGCCGCGAGGGTCGTACCGCAGGACGGAGGAGTCACCGCCGATGTCCTCGGCGTCCACCGCGAGCGAGCCCGCCGGACCCCAGTGCAGCCGGAACTCCAGCCACGCCGGGTCCGACGGCAGGGCCCGGGTCGGGTAGGCGATCAGCCCGGGCGACACCCACACGCCCTTCGGGGTTGCACCGAGGTCGGGTGCCGTGGTCGGCGCCTTCGCGACGGCCGAGGCCACGTGGGTGTCCAGGTTGTAGCTCACCCGGACGACCAGGCCGTCCTCAGGCACGGTGACCGAGAGGTTCGCCCCGGTCGTGGACCCGCCGGCACCGTAGCTGGTGTCCCAGCTGAGGTCATGGGCGATCTTGAACTCGTAGGTGCCCTTCGGCAGGGAGGCGGTCGCCCAGGTGTAGGTGCGGTCACCGTCCGGGTCCTGGAGCCACGGCTGCATGCAGTCGGGCTGCCAGTCCCCGCTGCACCCGAGCTCGGAGTTCCAGGTGCCCGGTGCCGTGATGATCGGTCCCTGGAGATTCGAGGTCACCCAGTGCGTGCGGTGGTCGTAGTAGAACGTGACCGGGTTGTTCGCGACGGTGAGAGAGATGTTCGACCCGTCCTTCACTCCGCCGGCGCCGTAGTTCTCGGCCCAACTGCCGTCGATGGCGACCTTGTACGAGTACTCGCCCGCAGGCAGCGTGAACGTGCCCTTCCAGATCTTGTCGTTCGCGTCCAGGCTCAGCCCTGCCGCCGCGCAGGCGGGGTCCCAGTCTCCGCCACAGCCCATCTCGCTGTTGAGGTCACCGGGGATGCTGACGGACCCGGGTTGGGTCACCGGGCCGAGGTTCCCGTCGTCGCCGCCGGCGGGAGCCGCCGAGCCCACGACACCGTAGGACGAGGTGGCCGACACCCGCCCGACCGCATCCTTGACCACGACCCGGTACTCCAGGAGCGTGCCCTTGGCGTAGCCGGACACGTCGCTGAAGACGCGGTAGGGGGCGTTGTCGTCGGTGCCGAGCAACGTCCAGGCCGACGTGCCGACCCCTCGGACGTAGAAGGTCGCCTGTGCGAACGTGTCGGTGTTCAGCGCGGCGGAGATCTCTGCCCGATCGGCCACGACGGCCCCCGGCTGCGGCGCGGTCAGCGTGACGGCGGTGGGGCGCCAGCCGATGTCGACCCGGCTGTGCGCCCGGTAGACGACGGCGGAGAGGGCCGGCACCTCGACCGTGATGCGCCCGTCCCTGTCACTGCGCAGGGCCGAGCGGGCCCCCCACAGCGGGGTGAAGCGCTCGAAGCGGTTGAAGGTGTCGAACGTCGCCGTCTTGCCCGTGGTGGCGTTGTTCAGCGCCACCACGTACTCGATCCCGGTCCTGCGGTCCACCCGCGAGAACGCGTAGATCCCCGCCTTGCTCGAGGCGTAGCGGTGGACCTGCGCGCCGTCGGCCAGCGCGGGGTTCGCCTTCCTCAGCTGGGCCAGCTTCGCGATGAACCGGTAGAGCGGAGCGGAGGTGTTGAACCGGTCCCGCGAGCCCGACGGCCCGCCGAGCACGTTCTCGTTCGCGTACTGGGCCGTCCGGGTGGCGAACATGTCCTGCCGCGCGTCCTTGTCCCCGCCGGAGCCGATGAAGCCCTGCTCGTCGCCGTAGTAGGTGATCGGCTGGCCCCGGGTGAGGTACATCAGTGCGTTGGCCAGCTGGACACGCTTCATCAGGTCGGCGTCACCACTCGACGCCCCCTTGATGAGCATGCTCAGTCGTCCCATGTCATGGTTTCCGAGGAACGTGGGCAGCTGGTAGGCGTTGGAGTCGGTGTCGGTGTAGTAGTCGTCGTCGGCGTACAGGTCGCGAAGGCCCGTGGTGGCCCTGCCGGACGCGAACGCCTGTGCCTGGCTCTGGAAGCCGAAGTCGAGCGTGGCGGGCAGCTTGCCTTCGGTGGTGTAGGTGCTCATGAACGACGGACGGGCGTCATACACCTCGCCGAACATGAAGAAGTCGGGATTGCCGATGCGCCGGGCCTCCGCCTGCATCGCCGGGGAGAACTTCTGCCAGAAGCCGATGTTCACGTGCTTGGTGGTGTCGATGCGGAAGCCGTCGACGCCGAAGTCGACCCAGGCCCTGTAGATGTCGATCATGCCGTTGACGACCTTCGGGTTCTCGGTGAAGAGGTCGTCGAGGCCGGAGAAGTCGCCCCACTCCGCCGACTCGCCGGCATAGGTCGAGTCGCCCCGGTTGTGGTAGAGCGTGACGTCATTGAGCCAGCCCGGCACCTTGACCGTTGCGTCCGCCGCATCGACGAAGGGGTGGTAGGGGAACGACACGTTCGGATCCAGGGTGGGGAAGTCCGGGGAGTTGACGTAGTCCCTCGGATCGAACGCCGTCCCGGACGCATCGCGGTAGGGCCTGGTCGCGGTCGAGACGTAGCTGTACTGGTGCTCGGTGTAGTCGATCACGTCCGCGGTGTGGTTCGTGATGATGTCGAAGAACACCTTCATCCCCTTGGCGTGCGCTTTGGCGATCAGCTGCTTCAGCTCGGCGTTCGTGCCCATGTGCGGGTCGATCTGCGTGAAGTCGGTGATCCAGTAGCCGTGGTACCCGGCGCTGGCGTTCGCGCCGGAGCCCTGGACCGCCCGGTTCTTGAAGGACGGCGTCAGCCAGATGGCCGTGGTGCCCAGGCCCTTGATGTAGTCGAGCTTGCTGGTGAGGCCGGCGAGGTCGCCACCGTGGTAGAAGCCCTTGTCGGTCGGGTCGAAGCCGGTGACGAGACGGTCGTCGGACGGGGTGAGGCCGCCGGTGTCGTTCCTGGTGTCACCGTTCGCGAACCGGTCGGTCATCACGAAGTAGTAGCGCTCGTCCGTCAGCGGTGCCCGCAAGGAGTTCTCGGCGAGCTTGCGATCGGCCGGGCTCGTCGCCCCGGCCAGCCGCGCCGGCTGGACGCCGATCTGGTGGCTGGCGTCGTCGAAGCTGAAGACGAGGTCGGCGGAGCCGAGCAGCACCAGCGGGATGTTCGGGCCGTTGCTCACTCCACCCGCGCCGTAGTTCTCGTCCCACCCGTCGTTGATCGCGATCTTGAACTCATAGCTGCCGGCGGGCACCCGGAACGTGGCCTGCCAGGCGGTGTCGCTGCCCGGCACCGGCGCCAGGTGCGTCTGGGCGCACGCGGGGTTCCAGTCGGCCGCGCAGCCGAGTTCGCTCTGCAGGTCGCCGGCGACGGTGACCGACGTCGTGGCGGCGTGGGCTGCCGGGGCGGTGCCGGCGAGCAGGCCGGTGGTCAGGGCCGCGGCGAGGAGGAGGCTGAGGAGGGGACGACGCATTCGATGCTCCTTCGCATCTGTCGCGGCTGGCGGTCCGCACGAGGGGTGGCTGAGTTCCCGATTCCCGAGTGTCCACCCCGGCTGGGCGGCCTCAGGAGCGCCGGCGGCGGCGCTGGAATTGATCCAATACCGGGTTGAGGAGGAGAGCCAGCAAAGCCCAGTACCCGAGGCCGGGCACAATTACGGCCAGCAGAAGAGAGAGCGCGAACAGCCCCGCCACGAAGAGGACGCCACGGGAGCCATCCGGCGCACGTCCGTTGCCCGGGTCCACGAGTTCCGGACGGCGCCGGAGGCGGGCCATCATCGCCAACTCGAGCAGGCTCGTGACGAGCATCGTGCCGATGTAGAGGGCCATCTGGAGCCGGTCGGTCTCCATCGCGCCGACCATCGCTGTGACGACCGGAAGCCAGACGATCGTGAACATCCAGCCCACGTTCAGCCAGTGCAGCACGCCGTCGGAGGCCCGAACGTGGGAGAACAGGCGGTCGTGGCTGCGCCAGAAGACGGAGATGATCACGAAGCTGAGCGCGAACGACCAGAGCTGACCGTCGTGCTCGGCGAGGAAGCCCATCGTGTCCAGCCCCGTGCGCGCGGCCTCCGTCACGGCCTCCAGCAGTGGCAGGATCAGCAGCGTCATCGCGATCGCCACCACCGCGTCGGTGAAGAAGACGAGACGCTCGGTGCTGCGCAGGTGCGGGGCCTCGGACATGGGGCTGCCTAGCCCTGGCTCACTGCCGCACGCACGCCGCTGCGCCACCAGCCCTCGCGTAAGCCCAGGGCAGCGGCCACGACGACGTGGACGACCACCACGGCCCAGAAGGCGGCAGGAGAAGCACCCAGGACGCCGGTGGTGGCGAAGACGACGTCAACCACGCCGTGGTAGAGCGCGCACACCAGCACCGAGCCGGAGGCCCGGTGCGAGAGCCAGCCCAGGACCACCGAGGTGGCGACCGTCAACAGCGCGAAGCCGAGGAAGGGCAGCCCGGACTGGAACGACCCGGCGATGGCGAACAGAGGCAGGTGCCACACCGCCCAGAGGACGCCCACGACGAGCGACGCCTGCCCCGGCCGGAGTGTCAACTCGACCCTGGGAAGGACGAAGCCGCGCCACATCGCCTCCTCGGTGAGCCAGAAGAGCGCGATCTCGACCAGAAGGGCGATGGGCACGCCCGACGCCGCCGCTCCGGCCGACGGCATCGGACCACCGGCAGCGAGTACGACGACCCACACCGCGACCGGCAGGAGCACGGCGAGCGCGAGCGCCATCGCGTACGGCCGCCAGCCCACGCGCCAGCGGAGCAGTCGGGAGAAGAGGTCGAGGACGGCGGCACGGCCGCCGCTCGTGGCGGCAGCGACGAGCCAGGCGACGGGCAGGCCGATCCAGAAGGCGAGCGACTGGGGCACGTGCCACCCGAGGAGGCCCCGCTGCTCGGCGATCAGCGTCGACCACACCAGCCAGGGGAGGGCGAAGGCGAGCAGGTAGCCCACGATGAGCCCGCGTACGGGATGGGCGAGTGCGGCGTTCTCGTTCATCGCCGGGAATGGTATCGGCGGGTCGGGGGCAGGGCCATCAGCACAACTTCGTTTCCGGCGGGGGGCTGTGTCGGCGGCAGCGGTTAGGTTGGGCCGGTGCACACGCTGACCGTGGCCCAGGGCACGGCCCTGAGCGCCGCTGCCGTCCTCGGCGCGGGGATCATCTCGATGCCGGCGCTGGCGGCAGGAATCGCCGGCCCGGCCTCCCTGGTGGCCTGGCTCGCGCTGGTGCTCCTCTCCGCGCCGCTGGCCTGGACGTTCGGCGAGCTCGGCGCACGGTTCCCGGACGGAGGGGGCGTGTCGAGCTACGTCCGCAGGGCCTTCGGCACGAGCGCGGCCGACGCGGTCGGCTGGATCTTCTACTTCGCCGTGCCCGTCGGTGCTCCGGTCGCTTCGTCCTTCGCCGCCGGCTACGTGGCCGACGTCCTGGGCGGCGGATGGGTGACCCGGCTGGCCACCTTCGCCGTGATCATCGGCGTGGTCTTCGCGATGAACTGGCTCGGCCTGCACATCTCGGGTGGCGTCCAGCTGGTCTTGTCGGCGAGCCTCGCCACGTTGTTGCTGGTCACCGTCGTGGCCGCGCTGCCCCACGCCCGCCTGACGAACCTCACCCCGTTCGCGCCCGCGGGATGGGCGGCGGTGGGAACCGCTGCCGCCGTGCTGGTGTGGGCGTTCGCCGGCTGGGAGGCGGTCTCCTCGCTGTCACCGGAATACGCCGATCCCCGTCGCGACGTGCCCAGGGCCACCCTGCTCGCGGTCATCGTGGTCGGCGTCATCTACCTCTCGCTGGCCTGGGCGAGTGTGGTCGTGCTCGGGCCGGGCCTGGCCACCAGCCAGGCGCCCTTGGCCGACCTGCTCGCCATCGGGGTCGGCGGGCCGGTGCGTCCGCTGGTGGCGCTGGTCGCGGTGCTGTTGACCCTGGGCGCCGTGAACGCCTACGTCGCCGGTGCCTCGCGGCTCGGTGCGGCCCTCGCCCGCGAGGGGGCGCTGCCGTACCGGGTCTTCGGCACGCCCCGCCGCTCCCTGCTCTTCGCCGTCTCCGCGGCGCTGGTCGCCGCGCTGCTGCCCTTCGAGCAGCACGTGCTGATGCTGTTGGTCACCGGCGGGTTGACCCTGGTGTACGTGATCGGCACGGCCGCCGCGGTGAAACTCCTGCCCGGCCCAGGGGAGAAGCTCGTGGCCGGCTTCGCGTTCGTGAGCGTGTGCGTGCTTCTCTGGCTCACCGGCTGGCCCGCCCTGCTCGGGCTCGCGGTCGCTGCCGCTGCCGTCGGCTACCGGGCGTGGCGCGACCACGTGCGCCGCGCGGCGCCGGAGCGGACGGTCAGCACCCCGCGAGGTGCAGGCGCAGGGGAGCGTCCGTCATGATCTGGTGGGTCACCTGGCCCGCTGCGCCGTTCACGTGCTCCATCGCCGCCATGTGGCAGGCCACCCAGGTGCTGGTGGCCCAGGCCACCTCGACCTCCTCGGGCGGCAGGCCGCGTCCGCTCTCGGCCTGGTAGGCGGCCAGGACCCGCTCGCCCTGCACCACCGGAGCGAGCCGGGGTTCGTCGGGCAGTTCGTAGTACCGGGCGATGAGGCAGCCCACGAGCACAGCTTCGGGCCGGCCGACCAGTTCGTCCCAGCCGTGGACGATCGCGGACGGGACGCCGCCGGGCCCGTCCAGCCAGCGCACGTGGACGCCGCTCAGCTCGGGGTGCCCGGTCACCGTGGGCAGGCTCGTGGACAGCAGCCGTGCCCTGGCGGCGCCGGCAAGACCGGCCAGGCCCGGGGGCAGGGCCCGGAGCGCGGACTCGGGGTCCGGTGCGCCCGTGGGCACCGGAGCCCAGAGCCGTCCGGTCGCCGGGTGGTCGTAGCGCAGCCACGGCGGCGGATCGAGCGGGGTCGGGTCGATGCTCGCGAGCGCAGCGACGAGCCGGGCGAGGAGACGGCCGTAGTTGCCGGGCGGGTCGTCGCCGGGCCACACCGCTCCGTCGGCCCGCCAGGTCTCGGCGATCACGGAGAGGTTCGCGTCCTCGCCCATGGGTGCCGGGCCGGCCAGCGGTGCCGGGCAGCCGATCCCGGCCTCGAAAGCCGTCCGCTGCGCCTCGACGCAGGTGGTGACGCGCTTCGACGCCGGCCGCATCTTGACCGCGACCACACGCGAGTCGGCGAGCTCGAACCCCCACAGCTGAGAGGACGGAGCCTCGGTGATGAAGCTGTGCACCGGTGCCGAGCCGAGGTGCACCTCACACCATTGCGAGATGGTGCCCGGAACGGCGGCATCGGAGGCGGCGGGCACGAAGCGAGAGTAGCCGGGAGACTCGTGCTGCCGACGGCTTGCTTGGAGAATCAAGCTCCACTAAGAATATCGAGTGTGAGCTTGAGTCCGCGAGAGCGCGAGATCCTCGCGCTGCTGCGGGCACAGCCCCTGCTCGACGCGGCGGGCCTGGCGCGGAGCCTGGGTACCAGCAAGGGCGCCGTGGCGGTGGCGCTGTCCTCGCTGAGCCAGAAGGGCGAGATCGTGGGACGCGGCTACCTGCTGCGCGGCGAACCGTGGGCGGTGGTCGTGGGCGGCGCCGCCTGGGACATCAAGGCGCGCAGCGTGGCGACCGCCCGCCTGCACACGTCGAATCCTGCCCTGGTCTCCCGGACGCCCGGCGGTGTCGGACGCAACATCGCCGAGGGCATCGCCCGCCTCGGCGGACGCGTCCACCTCGTTGCTGCCGTGGGAGGGGACAGTGCCGGGCGCGACCTGCTGACGCGAACGGCGGAGGCCGGCGTCTATGTGGATCAGGTCGTGATCAGCCCGCACCCCACGGGCAGCTACCTCGCAGCGCTCGACGCCGACGGTGAACTGGTGATCGGCCTGTCCGACTTCGCTGCCACCGACGCGATGGAGGTCGGGAGTCTCACCCGCGCCCAGGAGCTTCTCGGGCGCGCGGGCGTCGTGGTCGTCGACAGCAACGTCCCCGCCGACGTGGCCGCCTGGGTGCTGGCGGTGGCGGCGGGCAACCACGTCCGGGTCGTGCTGGAGCCGGTCAGCGTGCCCAAGGCTGCGCGGATCGCCCCGCTCCTGGACGCCACCCGCCCGCTGTTCGCTGTCACGCCGAACGTGGACGAGCTCGGCGCCCTCGCCGGACGCCCGGTGGCCGACGAGCCCGGTGACATCGCCTCCGCCGCCACCGGCCTGCACGCGCGCGGCGTGACCCATGTGTGGGTCAGTCGGGGCGCGGCGGGCAGCGTGCTGGTCACCGGTGGCGAGGCCATCGCCCTGGACGCCGTCGGCGCCGAGGTCAGCGACGTCACCGGCGCCGGTGACGCCCTCACCGCCGGCTTCGTCCACGGGCTGCTCACCGGTGACGACCCGGTCACCGCTGCGCGCCGTGGACACCTCGCCGCCGCCCTCACGGTCGCCAGTGGACACACCGTCCGACCGGATCTCGGCGTCGCTTTCGCGGCGGCGCTGGCCCGACAGTCCCCCCTCGCCGAAGGAGCCCGACCATGACCGACCCGCACCCGATGCTCGCCGTCGCCGAGGAGGTCAGGGACGCGCTCGTGTCCGGCCGGCCGGTCGTCGCGCTCGAGTCCACGATCATCAGCCATGGGATGCCGTACCCGAAGAACGTGCAGACCGCGCGAGAGGTCGAGCAGATCATCCGCGACGGCGGGGCGGTCCCGGCTACGGTCGCCGTGCTCCATGGCGTCCCGCGGATCGGGCTGGACGACGCGGAGCTCGACCTGCTCGGCTCCGACGAGCACGTGCGCAAGGTGAGCATCCGTGACCTGCCCTACGTGGTCGCCCGTGGCGAGCACGGGGCCACGACGGTCGCCTCCACCATGCGTCTGGCCGCGCTGGCCGGCATCCGGGTGTTCGTCACCGGCGGGGTCGGGGGAGTGCACCGGGGTGCCGAGAACTCGATGGACGTGTCGGCGGACCTCACCGAGCTGAGCCTCACCGATGTCGCGGTGGTGAGTGCCGGCGTGAAGTCGCTCCTGGACATCGGGCGCACCCTCGAGGTGCTGGAGACGCTGGGCGTGCCGGTCATCACGGTCGGCTCCGACGACTTCCCCTCGTTCTACTCCCGCTCCAGCGGGTTCCGCTCGCCGCTGCGCCTGGAGACGGCGGACGAGGTCGCGCGCACGATGCGGGCGAAGTGGGACCTGGGCATCGCCGGCGGCCTGATGGTGTCCAGCCCGATCCCGGTCGCCGACGAGATTCCTCAGGCGGAGATCGGCCGGCTGATCGATGCCGCCGTGGCGGAGGCCGAGGTGAAGGGCATCGTCGGCGCAGCGATCACCCCCTACCTGCTGGGGCGCATCGTGGAGCTGTCCGGCGGGGAGTCCCTGCGCGCCAACATCGCGCTGGTGAAGAACAACGCGGCGTTCGGCGCCCGGCTCGCCGTCGCCTACGCCGCGCTGAGCGGGCACTGAGCGCCCGGGGTCCTCAGCGACCGAACAGGGCAGCTCCCCGGCGCGGCGGCGACATCATCGGCCCGAGCTGGGCCGGCGGTGCGATCCCGTCCGGCGCGCCGGGGAACAGCAGGAACCCGTTGCTGGGCACGAGGTGGAGCGACGGGGCGCGACCGGCAGGCACCAGGCGGCCGGGAGACGGGTCGGGAGACAACAGGGTCATGGGAGGACGTCCTCGGGGTCGGCCGCGGGCGCGCGCAGGAACTGCGGGCCGATCGTGCGGCTGGTAGGTCGGGTCGAAAGTCAGCGCGACATTCGACAACAACAACCCCGAACCACGGCGACAGCGACCACGCGCGCCGGGTTCGAACTCATGCGACCAGCCTACGAGAGCCTTCCGGCCGGCTCCCAGCCCGGGTCTCGCATCCTGGGAAGGAGGATCGCGGTCGGGGCACACCTGCCCATTCGATCGCCGCGGGCGGGCCTCCTACGCTGGGGCATGACCAACTTCACCAAGCTCCTCGCCAACCAGGTCGGCAACGAGTTCGCCGCGTCCCAGCAGTACATCGCCGTCGCGGTGTGGTTCGCGTCCCAGGACCTGCCGCAGCTGGCACGACACTTCTACCGCCAGTCCCTCGAGGAGCGGAACCACGCGATGATGATGGTCCAGTACATGCTCGACCGCGACCTGCCCGTCGAGATCCCGGGCGTGGCCCCGGTGCGCAACGATTTCTCGCGCGCGACCGAGCCGATCGCACTGGCACTGGCGCAGGAGAAGCAGGTGACCGCTGCGATCGAGGCGTTGTTCACCGCCGCCCGCACGGAGGGCGACCCGTTGGGCGAGCAGTTCATGCTCTGGTTCCTCAGGGAACAGGTGGAGGAGGTCGCCTCCATGGCCACGCTGCTCAACGTCGCCGAACGCGCGGGCGACAACCTGTTCGACCTGGAGAACTTCGTCGCCCGCGAGCAGGTCGGCGACGGCGGCCAGGATCCACAGGCGCCGGCCGCGGCAGGCGGAGTCCTCTAGCGCGGGCAGACCGGGGCTACGACCAGGGCGTACGCGGCCGGGGCTGCAGCTCTCCGTCCAGAGTCAGGTCCAGCCGCTCGGTGAAGAAGGCGATCATCCCGCGCACCGGTTCGGCGTCGTGCAGCGGGTGCTCGTAGCTCCAGGCGATGTTGGGCACCACGGCATCGCCGACCCGGGCCGACCAGTACGAGGCGTGGCCCTTGTACGCGCAGACGCTGTGGTGCTCGGTCGGCTCCAGCAGTTCCATCGCGACGTCCTCCCGCGGCAGGTAGAAGCGCGTCGGCAGGGGAGTCTCGAACAGCAGGGTGGGCCGGGTGCTGTCGGCGAGGACGACGCCCTCGTGCGCGATCCGGATGTGCCTGCTCGAACGCAGGCAGTCGATGCGGTCGAAGGGGTCGTGTGGATGGCCCATCACCGGTTCCTGCTCCTCGTACCACTGGCTGAACGCGTCCCAGTCCAGGATCACGTAGCCCTCCAGATCGGGATCGTCGGGACGGAACGCGGCGGCGACCAGGTCCCGTTCGGGCGTCCGGATCGTCAGCGGGGTGCCCGGAGTGCTGCGCACCGTGAACGGGGTGGCGGGGTCGAGAACGGGCGGCCCCTCCTCCAGTGACACCGGGTGCTCCTCGCCTTCGGTAGCCCCCGCGACCACGAGCTCGCCGGCGACGTCCTCCTCCGGGACGGCGTAGGAACCGACCACGCGTCGCGGTTCCCACACGAGCACCGCGCGGCGGGAGTCCACCACCGTGCGCGCGCCGTCATTCGCTCGGATCCACTTCCTGACCGGGTGCACCCGCAGTTCTCCGAAGGCTCCCCACAACAGCTGCCGCAGCTTCGTTGCCATGGACCAAGTATCCTCGCCCATCCGGCGGGGAGCGGAGACGACTGTGGCCCTGACCGTCCTGCCTGGTCAGGGCCACAATCGCTGGGTGTCCGAGAGAGGACTTGAACCTCCACGCCCGATAAAGGGCACTAGCACCTCAAGCTAGCGCGTCTACCTATTCCGCCACCCGGACAGGGTGTGCCGCCGGTCTCCCGGACAGCGAGAGGACTATACCGAATCGGGACGCGGCTGGCGAAACGGGGGTGGTCGGCGCGTCCCAGGACCAGTGGCAGGATGACAGCATGAACTCCGTCCCCGCCGCGATCGATGAGGTCGCGGGCCTCTGCAGCGACCTGATCCGCTTCGACACGTCGAACTTCGGGCCGTCAGGATCGCACGGCGAGCGCGAGGCGGCGGAGTACGTCGCGGCGAGACTCGACGAGGTCGGCATCGAGAGCACTCTCCTCGAATCCGAGCCGCGCCGCACGACGCTGGTCGCGGACTGGGCGCCCGAGGGCTGCGACACCAGCGTGGCCCCGCTGCTGATCCACGGCCACACCGACGTCGTGCCCGCCATCGCCGCCGACTGGCAGGTCGACCCGTTCGCCGGCGAGATCATCGACGACTACGTGTGGGGGCGTGGCGCCGTCGACATGAAGGACTTCGACGCCGTCGTGCTCTCGGTGGTCCGCGAGCGGACGCGCGCCGGGCGAGCGCCCCGGCGTCCCGTGCGCCTGGTCTTCACCGCCGACGAGGAGGCCGGGGGCCCGCTGGGCGCCACCTGGCTCGCCGACCAACACCCCGAGCTCGTCGCGGACTGCAGTGAGGCGATCGGCGAGGTCGGCGGCTTCTCCCTGACCGTCAACGAGAAGCGCCTCTACCTGGTGCAGACCGCCGAGAAGGGCCTCGCGTGGCTCAACCTGGTCGCCGACGGCCGGGCCGGGCACGGCTCCATGCGCAACGACGACAACGCGATCACCTCGCTGGCGGAGGCGGTCAGCCGCGTCGGCAACCACCAGTGGCCGGCCCGCATCCATCCCGCACAGCGGCAGTTCCTGGACGCGATCGAGCAGGCTCTCGGCGTCCAGATCTCTACCGACGACGCGGAGACGACGCTGGCGCGGCTCGGCTCCATCGCCCGCATGGTCGGCGCGACCATGTCGAACACCGCCAATCCGACCATGCTGGATGCGGGCTACAAGCTGAACGTGATCCCCGGCCACGCCCGGGCCGGCCTCGACGGGCGCTTCGTCCCGGGCTACGAGCAGGAGTTCTACGAAACGATCGCCTCCCTGCTCGGCGACCGGGTGCGCTACGAGGTGGCGATCTCCGAGCGGGCCGTCGAGACCACGTTCGACGGAGACCTCGTGGACGCCATGCGGGCCAGCCTGGCGACCCAGGACCCGGAGGCGACGGCGGTGCCGTTCATCATGAGCGGTGGCACCGACGCGAAGGCGTGGTCGCGTCTGGGCGTGCGCTGCTTCGGGTTCGCGCCACTACGGCTGCCGCCCGAGCTCGACTTCGTCGCGCTGTTCCACGGCGTGGACGAGCGGGTGCCGGTCGAGTCGCTGCAGTTCGGCTGCCGGGTCCTGGACGACTTCCTCGACCGGGCATGAGTGATCGGCGTGCCACCTCCTTCGGTGGCGACGTCGATGCGTATGAGAAGGGCCGGCCCGAGTACGTCGACGAGCACGTCGGCTGGCTCCTCGAGGGTGTCACGGGCCGGGTCCTGGACCTCGGGGCCGGCTCGGGCAAGCTCACTCGTACAGTCCGCCGGCTGGGGTTCGAGGTGGTTGCCGTCGACCCGGATGCGCAGATGCTGGCACGCAACACCGGCGTCGAGTCCCATGCGGGCACGGCCGAGTCGATCCCGTTACCGGACGCCAGCGTCGCGGCGGTGGTCGTTGGCCAGGCCTGGCACTGGTTCGACCCGACCCTGGCCGGGCCGGAGGCCGCGCGGGTCGTCGTGCCGGGCGGACGGCTCGGACTGATCTGGAACACCAGGGACGCCGCCCATCCCTTCGTGGCCGCGCTGTCGCAGATCATGGGGCCCTCGCCCGCCGAACTGATGGTCGACAGCGCCCACGTCCGCACCGTTGCCGGGTTCGCCCCGTTCGAACGCCGCCGCTGGCAACGGGTACGGCTGATGACCCCTGACGCCCTGGTCGCCATGGTCACCTCGCGCAGCCAGTACCTCGTCGCGACGCCCGCCGCCCAGCGCGCTGTCGTCGCCGGCGTGCGGGACCTGCTCGCGACCCATCCGCACACGGCGGGCCGCGACGAGTTCGAGTACCCGTTGCACACAACGTGCTACCGCGCCCAGGCGCTCGGCGCCTGAACGATCAGCTCGGGCGCCCGCCCTGCGCGGACTTCGCCACGATCGACGCGATCCTCGCCGCCCGCGTCCCAGGGCGCTTCGCCCGCACCAGCGATGCCAAGGCCCGCTTGCGCACGCCGCGGGGGAAGGCGTCCCTCGGCCGGTGCCATCCTCACGCGGGCCGCTCGCCCCGGGCGGCCTTCGACGCGATCGTCGCGATCCTTGCGGCTCGCGTCTCGGGACGCCGGGCCAGCGCGATCGAGGTCAACGCCATCTTCCGCACGCTCTTCGGGAAGCCGTCCCAGGCCGCCCGGGCAGCCGGGTCGGCGTCCAGGGCTGCACTGAGCTCGGCCGGCTCCTCCAAGGCCTCGGCCGAGTCGTAGATCGTCCACATGCCGTTGGCCTTCGCCCGCTCGATCTCGGCGATGCCGGGCGGCTGCAGGCGGCCCTCCCGCTCCAGTTCGGCGACCCTGGCCTTGTTGGACGCCGACCAGCCGCTGTTGGCGCGACGCGGCGCCCACCACTGGCAGGCGCGCAGCTCGTCCAGCACCTTGACCTGGCCGTCGATCCAGCCCCAGCACAGCGCCTCGCGCACCATCTCGTCATAGGGCACGGGCTCCCGGCCCGACGCGGGCCGCCACTGCACGACCCAGACGCCGTCGCGGCGTCCGTGGTTGGCGGCCAGCCACCCCTGCCAGTCAGCGAGCGAGTCCGGCTGGTACTGCTCGGCGTCGGCCATGGCCATGAACGGCACCTCCTCCCCGGTTCGCACAGGCTCGACCAGAGACGCGGCAGGTGTCAACCGATCGTGCCGGTCTCCTCGTTCTCCCTGCCCGCGTTCGGGCCGCCGGAGACGTCGTCGAGCGCCGCGATGATCTCGCCGGGAAGCTCGAGCTCGTCACAGGCGAGGTAGGGCTCGAGCTGGGCGACGGTCCGGGCACCGAGGAGGGGAGCGGTCACGCCCGGGGCGTCCCGTACCCACAACAGGGCAACCTGGCCGGGGGTCAGGTCGAGCCCGTCGGCCGCCGTGGTCACCGCGTCCACCACCGTTCGCGAGCGGGGCTCGAGGTACGGCTCCACGAACCACGAGAAGTGCGGGGAGGCGCCGCGCGAGCCGCGGGGTCGGCCGGTGCGGTACTTGCCGGTGAGCACGCCGCGCCCGATGGGCGACCAGGGGAACAGGCCGAGGCCGAGGGCTCGCACCGCGGGGATGACCTCCACCTCGGCGCGACGGGCGAGCAGCGAGTACTCCACCTGGGCGGAGGTGATCGGTGTCCGCCCCGGAAAGGCCGCCTGCCACGTGGCGGCCTGGGCGGTCTGCCACCCGACGAAGTTGCAGATGCCGGCGTAGCGGACATCGCCGGCGGCGACCGCCGTGTCGATCGCAGCCAGGGATTCCTCCAACGGTGCCTGGCCCCAGGCGTGCAGCTGCCACAGGTCGAGGTACTCGGTGCCGAGGCGGCGCAGCGAGCCATGCAGGTCGGAGAGCAGCGCGGTGCGCGACGTGTCCACCACGCGCTGACCGTCGCGGATCCCGAAGCCCGCCTTGGAGGCGAGGACCAGCTCGTCGCGCTGGACGTCGCCGGCGCGGAGCATGCGCGCGATCATCCGCTCGGCGTCACCGGCGGCATAGGCTGCTGCGGTGTCGACGAGACTGCCGCCCGCCGCGACGAAGGCGCGCAGCAGCGGCCGGGCGTCCTCCAGCCTGGTCTCCCTGCCCCAGGTGAGAGTGCCGAGGCCGATCCTGGAGACCTGGAGGCCGCTGTGGCCCACCGCCCGTCGCTGCATCGTCGCGTCCTACGGCTGCAGGACCCCGGTGAGCAGCAGCGCCGCGACCAGGGCGGCCAGCGCGAGCCGGTACCAGACGAAGATCGAGAAGCTGTGCTTGCTGACGTACCTCAGCAGCCAGTGGATGACGGCCAGGCCGATCCCGAAGGCGAGGAGCGTGGCGAGGATCGTCGGCCCCCAGGCCAGGGTCGGGTCGCCCGGGATGTCCTTCAGCTTGAACAGCCCGGAGATGAACACGGCGGGGATCGCCAGCAGGAAGGCATAGCGGGTGGCAGCCTCGCGCTTGTAGCCGAGGAACAGGCCGCCGGCGATCGTAGCGCCCGAGCGGGAGACGCCGGGGATCAGGGCCAGCGCTTGCGCGAAGCCCAGCGCGATGCCGTCCACCCAGGTGAGCTGCTGCAGCTCGAAGCGGTTGCGGGCGACCCGGTCGGCGATCCACAGCACCACTCCGAAGCCGGCCAGCATCGCGACGGTGATCCACAGGTTGCGCAGGCTGGTGTCGATCGCGTTCTCGAACAGCAGGCCGAGCAGGCCGATCGGGATCGAACCGATGATCACCAGCCAGCCCATCCGGGCGTCGGGGTCGTTGCGCGGGACGCGTCCGATGAGCGCACCGAACCAGCGGCCGATGATCCGTCCGATGTCCTTCGCGAAGTAGACGATGACGGCAGTCTCGGTGCCCAGCTGCGTGACGGCGGTGAACGCTGCCCCGGGGTCATGGCCCCCGAAGAACAACTGGCCGACGATCGACTGGTGGGCACTGGAGGAGATCGGGAGAAACTCCGTCAGCCCCTGGACGATGCCGAGCACGATCGCTTCCAACCAACCCATTCGTTCCCCTTCCGGTCCGCAGCACACCCTAACCGGTGGCCGGTAGGCTGCGGCCCATGCGTGCGTGGTTGAGTCCTGAACTACCTGTGTTGCCCGGCGCGGGCGGCGGGCAGGTGCTCGTGCACGACACGCTGACCGGACGCCTGCAGCCGGCGGGCCCGGCGACGGGGGAGGCACGCCTGTACTCCTGCGGCATCACCCCCTACGACGCCACGCACCTCGGCCACGCGGCGACCTACGTCGCCGTCGACCTGCTGAACCGCGCCTGGCGCGACGCCGGCCTGGACGTCCGCTACGCACAGAACGTCACCGACGTGGACGACCCGCTGCTCGAACGCGCCGCGGCGACGGGCGTGGACTGGACCGAGCTGGCCGCACAGCAGATCGAGCTGTACCGCAGCGACATGTCGGCGCTGCGAGTGCTGCCGCCGCTGGAGCTGACCGGCGTGGTGGAGAGCCTGGACATCGTGACGGGCCTGATCGCGCGGCTCCGCGAGGAGCAGGCGGTCTACCAGGTGCCCGATCCGGCGTACCCCGACTGGTACTTCTCGGTCACCAAGGTGAGCAACCTGATGCAGGGCACCGGCATCTCGATGCTGGAGGCGGAGGAAGTGTTCGCCGAGCGCGGCGGGGATCCCGAACGCCCCGGCAAGCGCCACCGGCTCGACTGCCTGGTGTGGCGGCAGGAGCGGCCCGGCGAGCCGGCGTGGGATTCCTGGCTCGGACGGGGACGACCCGGCTGGCACGTCGAGTGCACCGCGATCTCGCACGACCTCCTCGGTGAGGAGTTCGACGTGCAGGCGGGTGGGCGTGACCTCGCCTTCCCGCACCACCCGATGTGCGCTGCGGAGGCCCTCGTCGCCACCGGCCGTCCCATGGCCCGCGTGTTCCTGCACACCGGGATGGTGGGACTCCACGGCGAGAAGATGAGCAAGTCGCGGGGGAACCTGGTCTTCGTCAGCGCGCTGCTGGCCGACGGCGTCGACCCGATGGCGATCAGGCTGGCCCTCCTCGCCCACCACTACCGCAGCGACTGGGAGTACTCCGCCTCGCTGCTCGAGGCGGCGCAGTCCCGCCTGGAGCGCTGGCGCGCCGCGGTCGCGGCACCGGCCGGAGCGGATGCCACAGCGACACTGGACGCCGTCCGCGGCGCCCTGCGCCACGACCTGGACGCGCCGGCGGCGCTCGCCGCGATCGACGCCTGGGCCGCTGCCGGCGGCGACGACCCGGACGCTCCCGGCCTCGTCCGCGACCTGGCCGACGCCTTGCTGGGCATCGCCCTGTAGAACGAATCTGCCGCCAGATCCCCTCGTCGACACCGTCACCGGCCAGCCCGGGGATCTGGCGGCAGATTCGTTCGGGCAAGCGTGCGTCGGATCCGCGCGACAACCGCCTGCGGCCGGTCGGTGAGGTCCTGCCAGGTGAAGCGCAGCACGCGGTAGCCGGCGGTGGTCAGCGCGTTCTGCCGGTCCCGGTCGAGCTGGAACGCATCCCTACCACCGTGGAAGGCCCAACCGTCCACCTCGAGAATGAGCTGCGCCTCGCCGAGCAGCACGTCGGGCCGGATCACGCGGCCCTCGATACGCAGTGGAGGATTCGCGACCCAGCCGACGATTCCGGCCCCACGCAGAAGCCGGTGGAGGATCAGCTCGGCCGGGGACCACGGGTCGCGCTCGAGTTCGCGCAGTACGCGGCATCGCGCTTCGTTGCCCTCCGTGCAGGCCAGGTCTGCCGACGCGGCCAGTACCTGCTGCGGCGACGCCAGCCCCTCCACGAACATGCGCATGGCGCAGCGCCCACCGTCGATGGCCGCCAGTTCCGCCGCCGCATACGCGGCCTCAACCAGCCGGGCCCCGCCCAGCCACCGCACGTGCTGCTCGGGGATCGTCCGCCTGGTGAGCCGCACCCAGGCCGGCGCCACGAGGGCGACGGGGCTGGCGAGGGCGACGGGGCCGCCATTCCACTCACCGAGCCAGAGTGCCGCGGCGGTCCGTCCGTGGATCACGCTGCGTGGTGCCCATCGCGCCAGGGCCCGCAGCCGCAGCGGCTCGGAAAGGGTCCCCCTCCCGGCAAAGACCCCGGGGTGGAGCCTCCTCAGGCGGCCGGCGTGCCACGCCTGGTAGATGCCCGCCTTCAGGCCGGGGTGCTCGCGAACGACGATCAGCCCGTCCCGGGCGAGCAGGATCGCGATGGCATCCACTCCCTTCATCTTCGGCATGCCTGGCGCCGGGCGGTCACGGCAACGGGCGGGTGTGGACAACCGGCACGCAACGAATCTGGATCCACAGCCCGCCGGCGGCGCGGTTTCGGCGAGTTGCGGCCATCTGGGGGCAGATTCGTCGGGGCGGGCACCGAAGGCCGCGCTCGGGCCCGACCGGTAGGCTGGCCCGCCGTGAGCAAATCCTTCGAAGACCTGTTCGCCGAACTGCGCCATCGCGCGGCGACCCGCCCGGAGGGGTCGGGCACGGTCCGGGCGCTGGACGCGGGCGTCCATGCCATTGGCAAGAAGGTGATCGAGGAGGCCGCCGAGGTGTGGATGGCCGCCGAGTACCAGAGCAAGGCCGAGGCGGCCGAGGAGATCAGCCAGCTGCTCTACCACGTGCAGGTGCTGATGCTGTCGCTCGGTCTCGAGCTCGAAGACGTCTACGAATACCTGTGAACGGAACCGCTGTGACCGCAGACCTGCTGAAGATCGCCGTCCCCAACAAGGGCTCGCTGGCCGAGTCGGCCGCCGCCATGCTGCGGGAGGCCGGCTACCGGCAACGCAGCGACGCCAAGGACCTGGTGCTGGTCGACGACGCCAACGGTGTGGAGTTCTACTACCTGAGGCCCCGGGACATCGCGGTGTACGTGGGGGAGGGCACCCTCGACCTCGGTATCACCGGACGGGACATGCTGCTCGATTCCGGCGCCGAGGCCGAGGAGGTCAAGGCCCTCGGCTTCGGCGGCACCCGCTTCCGGTTCGCCGCGCCGGGCGGCTCGACGATGCAGGTCGCCGACCTGGCCGGCAAGCGCATCGCCACCTCCTACCCGGGGCTGGTGGCCGCCTACCTGGAGAGCCACGGCGTCACCGCCCGGCTGATCCACCTCGACGGCGCCGTCGAGAGCTCGGTGCGCCTCGGCGTGGCGGACGTGGTGGCCGACGTGGTCGAGACCGGCACGACGCTGAAGCGCGCCGGCCTCGAGCTGTTCGGCGAGGCCATCCTGGAGTCGGAGGGCATCCTGATCCAGCGCCGCGGCGCCGAGTCGCCCGCGGGCCTGGACCTGCTGGTGCGCCGGCTCAGCGGTGTGATCACCGCCCGCGACTACCTGATGGTCGACTACAACGTGCCCACGGAGAAGCTGGACGCGGCCTGCCGCGTCACCCCCGGCCTGGACTCGCCGACCGTGTCGCCTCTGGCCAAGCAGGGCTGGGTCGCCGTCCGGGCGATGATCCCCGCCCGTGAGGCGCAACGGATCATGGACGACCTGTGGGACACCGGCGCGGACGCCATCCTGGTCACCAGCATCCACGCCTGTCGGCTGTAGCCCGTGTCGACCCTGGGGACGGCCAGCGCGGACTACGCCGGGGATCGTGGCGACCCCGACCCCGCACTCAGGGCTGTGCTGGCGACGGCCGGCGGACAGGCGGGCTACCTGAGGGCGGTCGCGGAGCTGTGTACCGCGCGGTTCCTGCTCCCGGTGGTCGCTCTCGGTGACGACGGCGGCGACGGGCCGGTGCCGGACCGGCACGCCGAACTGCGCGCCGTCCAGCTCAGGGCGGCGGACGGCACGCTCGCGATGCCGGCCTTCACCGGACTCGACGCGCTCTCCGCCTGGCGTGCCGACGCCCGTCCCGTGCCGTGCCGCCTCGATGAGGTCGCAGCCGCCGCCGTCGAGGCCGGGGCGGTCGCGGTCCTGGTCGACCTCGCCGGACCGAGCCCGCTGGTGATCGAAGGCGAGTTGCTGGCCCAGCTCGCATCCGGCCGCCGGCTGGTCGAGCTCCCGGACGGGAGCTGGGGCTGGCTCTACGCCGATTCGTCCCCCGAAGGCTTCACCGGCTAGGATGGTCGGTGATCGACTGCGCCACCAGGCAGCAGTCCGCACAAGTGGAGTCCTGAACTCCCACCCGATCGCGCACGGCGTGACGGGTCGGTACGCCGAGGCGGCGCGGAACGCGCTTGCCCGCTGTTCAGGGTCTCCGCACGCGCGGAGGCCCTTTCTGGTTGCAGACGGTCGCACACCATTCCAGTACCAAGGAGAAACACATCAGCACTGAACCGCGGATCAACGATCGCATCCACGTCAACGAGGTGCGCCTGGTCGGCCCTGCCGGCGAACAGGTGGGCATCGTGCGGATCGAGGACGCCCTGCGCCTGGCGCGGGAGGCCGACCTCGACCTGGTCGAGGTGGCCCCGATGGCCCGCCCGCCGGTCGCGAAGTTGATGGACTACGGCAAGTTCAAGTACGAGGCGGCCCAGAAGGCGCGCGAGTCGCGGCGCAACCAGACCAACACGGTCATCAAGGAGATGAAGCTGCGGCCCAAGATCGACAGCCACGACTACGAGACCAAGAAGGGTCACGTCGTGCGCTTCCTCAAGGCCGGCGACAAGGTGAAGATCACCATCATGTTCCGTGGCCGGGAGCAGAGCCGCCCCGAGCTCGGCTTCAACCTGCTGAAGAAGCTCGCCGACGACGTGGCCGAGGACGGCTTCATCGAGTCGGCGCCGAAGCAGGACGGCCGCAACATGCTCATGGTGCTCTCACCGACCCGCAAGAAGACCGAGGCGAAGGTCGAGGTGGAGGCCGCCAAGGCCGCCCGCGCGGCCGACCGGGCAGCCAGCCAGCAGGCTGAGCGCCAGGCGGAGGCGGAGCTGCGTGCAGCCGCCGCCGCAGCTGCCCAACCGAAGAAGAAGCGGGGTCCCGCGGACAACATGGACCCCGACATCGACCTGTAAATAGAAAAGGACACTCACTATGCCGAAGATGAAGACGCACTCGGGCGCCAAGAAGCGCTTCCGGGTCACCGGTACGGGCAAGGTCATGCACCGCCAGGCCGGCAAGATGCACCTCAACGAGCACAAGCCGACCAGCCAGACCCGTCGTCTCGACGGCGACAAGGTGGTGGCCAAGGGCGACGCCAAGAAGGCCCGTCGCCTCCTTGGCAGCTACAAGGCCAAGTGACGTCCCCCCGAACCTGAAGACTGAGGAGTAACCGCCATGGCACGCGTGAAGCGTTCCGTCAACGCACAGAAGAAGCGTCGCGAAGTCCTGGAAGCCGCCTCCGGCTACCGGGGACAGCGTTCCCGGCTGTACCGCAAGGCCAAGGAACAGCTGCTGCATTCCTACACCTACGCCTACCGCGACCGTCGCGCCCGCAAGGGTGACTTCCGCGCGCTGTGGATCCAGCGGATCAACGCCGCGGCCCGCGCCGAGGGGATGACCTACAACCGGTTCATCAGCGGCCTGAAGAACGCCGGTGTCGAGGTGGATCGCAAGATCCTCGCCGAGCTGGCCGTCAACGACGCAGCGACCTTCGCCGCGCTCGTCGAGGTTGCCAAGTCGAACCAGCCGGTGCAGGCAGCCTGAGGCAGTAGCCCAGAACCGACGGCCCGGCGCCTTCACGGGGCCCCGCCGCCCCCAACCCCA